>CAZCVY010000308.1:0-7155 GCA_964501985.1 uncultured Acidobacteriota bacterium
TCGGCGTGTCCGTGGTGCCGGGGACAATGGCGTTCACGCGAATTCCGTTGCGCGCATAGTCGGCGGCCATCGAGCGCATCAGCGCGAACACCCCGCCCTTGCTGGCACTGTACGCCGCGAGACCCGTAAATCCACGGATGCCGGTTCGCGAGGCAATAAAAATAATGTTGCCCTTGCCCTGTGCGATCATGTGAGGAATCGTATACTTTGCGCAGAGCCAATATCCGCGCAAGTTGGTGTTCATCGTGCGATCCCACACCTCATTGGTGAGTTCGTGGGCGCGGGTGTCTCCGTGGCTGATCAGAATGGCCGCGTTATTGACTAGAATGTCGATGCGGCCATAGCGCTCGATAGCGGTTTGCACCATCGCTTTTACTTGGTCTTCCCCAGAGACATCTGTCGGCGCGAATACCGCGTCGCCACCCCGCTTGTGGATGGCCTTGACAGTGGACTGCCCCCGCTCTGGGTTGATCTCCGCCACGACGACCTTTGCCCCTTCTTGAGCGTACTTGAGCGCGATCGCTTCTCCGATACCCGCCCCACCCCCGGTCACTATTGCCACTTTATCTTTTAAGCGCATTTGTCGGCCTCGCCTCCTGTTGGGTCTTCGTTCTTGCGGCTGGGTTGGCTGCCCTCACCCCCGGCGACACTCGATAAACCTTGCCCGGTCTGGCTGCTGCGCCATCGAGTATTCATAGGAGAGGCGATGAACAATCTTCACCATTTTATGTTCGAAAGATAACATTGCGCAAGATCGTTGGTGACATTTGCGGAGATTACTATGCCTTCATCATCAAGCAAAGACTGGGTGGGCGAAAGAATTGTCGATCGAGCTCGAGACTCGGTTCTTCTCTGCAACGGACATGGCGAGCCCGTCCCGTCCCTCTTTGCAGACGTCAAAGGTCGCGGCGCAGGACTCCCAACTCAATGCCTTCCCGCCGCTGAATGTCCGGCCGTATCCACCAAGTAGAGCACGGCATCTCCGCTGAACGGTGGAGTGAACTCTTGCGCGGATGATCCGGAGGGAACGGACTCTCCAGGAGTCGCGGTCCCCGTCGCCGGGTTGAACCATTCCACCGCCAGGGTTCTGGTGCTTGACATCGCCGAAAGGTCTACCGTAAACGAGCCACCGGCCGGAGCGTAGACCAGATACTCCGCACCCGCTGAGGGCGTCTGGGCAAGGCAAAAACCTGTCGAACTGAGAGATCCGCGGGGAGCCATATTGGCAAGGGTCAATTTGCGGGAATACCTTAGAACGTAACCGAGATTGTCCCGGAAGTTCTCCCAGCGTGCGTCTGGCGCACTGCAAACTCCGTGGGCGGGAGAGACGCACATGTTCCGACCCTCGTGCGGCCAAAAGACTTCATAGGGGTCCATGAACAGCACCTGATTGCCGGTGGTGAAGTTTTCCCACGCATAGTTGCGGTTCTGTTGGGGCGTATCGTTCCAGATATGATAATAGGAATGATCACTGTCATTCACATCGACCTTGCATGCCGGTTTCCCGGTGCCGCAGGACGAGATCGGTGAGACTCTTACCTGCGGGGCGACCCAGTCCGCATCCGAGTTGTAAAGTATGGTGTCGGAAGCATGGGTCAGAGCGGCATATCCGATCGGATGCTGATGCGGCTTTCCGGATTCATAAGTTCGAATGTGCGAAATCTGATGGTTGTTCCACCACGTGGAATTGGCAGGGGCTTCCTCGGAAACGATCCAGAGCACGTTTGGCATATCGTTAAGAGTCTCGATCACCTTTTCCACATACGCGTCCTGAAACCGGGTCATAGCATTGGGCGCTGTCATCGTGACCGAGCCGATCCCACCCTGCTGCTCACGCGGAAGCGCGGAGACGTCCGGTCCGCCTTTGTAGCCGTCGTCAACGCCATTGATGTTGTTCGCTCCTGTTAACGGGTAACCATCGCTGGCGCAGCGGTATTTGAGGAGATATTCCCCCGTAAACAGGTAAACGCCCGCGTAAATACCGGCTTTGTCGAGAGCTTCGACGCGCGCGCGCAACCGGTCGAAGTAGTTTGCGTCGAACTGGGTAAGGTCAAACTTCAATCCGCCGTCCGTTGCCGTCCCGGGCCCGGTCCTCTTAAAAGGAATCGGACTGACCGTGAAGTCCGGCGGAAAACTCTCGGTAGTGGGCAGATTGCAGAATTTCGGCATTTCCAAGGTCCACAGCAGCGTAAAGTTGTGTCCATGGGCGGTGAGAAATTTGACGAAAGCGTCGAAATCCAACGGCTGGACCGACCCATCGGTGCCGCAGTCCTGGAGCGTATTCCAAGACTGCGACCCATTCAGGATGAGAGGTACACCCTCAGCATCCTGGAAATAGTGCGGATTGCTGGAAACCGTGAGTTCGCCTGTGATGGGGGGATTTGAGGACTGGACCGCCGACTGCGCCTTCAGTCGTGTGTTCGAAAGGCACACGGCCATAGCAGCGAGCGCCACGAGGCAGACAACGCCCTTCCCCCCTCGCAAAAGGAATCCACTCATTTTGCCTCCCCGATGAAAATCAGCCCGCTCCAAAATTAACGCCTTGCCGATGTTGCGTGTCCGGCCGTGTCCACCAAGTAGAGCACGGCGTCTCCGCTGAACGGCGGAGTGAACTCTTGCGCGGATGATCCGGAGGGAACGGACTCTCCAGGAGTCGCGGTCCCCGTCGCCGGGTTGAACCATTCCACCGCCAGGGTTCTGGTGCTTGACATCGCCGATAGGTCTACCCTGAACGAGCCGCCGGCCGGAGCGTAGACCAGGTACTCCGCGCCCACAGACGGCGTTTGGGCGAGGCAAAAGCCGGTTGAACTCAGCCTGTCGCGGGGAGCAACTTCCGAAAGGTTCAATTTGTGGGAATACCTTAGAACGAATCCGAGATTGTCCCGGACATTGTCCCATCGCGGGTCAGGCGCACGGCATATGGAGTGGGTGGGAGAGATACACAGGTTCCGGTTCTCGCGCGTCAGATTAACCAAATACGGGTCCATGAACAGCACCTGATTGCCCGTGGTGAAGTTTTCCCAGGCATAGTTGCGGTTCTCTTGCGGCGTGTCCTTCCAGATCCCAAAGTAGGAATGATCGCTATCATTAATGTTAACCTTGCAAGCAGGTTTTCCCGCGCCGCAGGTCGAGGCGGGCGAAACGATCGTGGACGGCGCAACCCAGTCCGCATCGGAGTTGTAAAGTACTGAATCCCAGGACCCGATCAGCGCCGCATATCCGATCGGGTGATGATGCGGTTTGCCGGATTCGTACTCCCGAATGTGCGCAATCTGGTGGGCGTTCCACCAAACGGAATTGGGAGGGGCTTCTTCGGAAACCACCCAGAGCACGTTCGGCAAGTCGTTTAGGGTGTCGATCACCTTTTCCACATACGCATCCTGGACCTTGGTGATGGCGTTGGGCGCGGTCATGGTGACGGCATTGATCCCCTGCTTTCCACTCACGTAGCCGTCGTCCACGCCATTGATGTTGTTCGCTCCCGTCATCGGATAACCGTCGCTGGAGCAGCGGAAGATGTTGAGAAACTCCCCTGTAAACAAATAGATCCCCGCATAGATACCGGCGTCATTAAGGGCTTTCACCCGCGTCCGTAAGCGGTCGAAATAACCCTGGTCGAATTTCGTGAGATCGAATTTCAATCCGCCGTCAGTTGCCGTCCCTGGACCTGTCCTTTTCCACGGAAGGGGGCTAATCGTAAAACCCGAAGGTGCCGCTGAGGAAATAGTGCCGGACTTCGCAATTTCCACCGTCCACAACAAGGTAAAATTGTGCCCGTGCGCGGTGAGAAATTTGACGAATGCGTCGAAGTCCAAGGTCTGGACCGCCCCCCCAGCGCCCCAGTCCTGGAGCGTGTTCCAAGTCTGCGATCCATTAAGGATAAGGGCCTGGCCGTTAGCATCCTGGAAATAGTGCGGATTGCTGGAGACCCTCAGTTCCCCGGTGATCGGCTGGGCTGATGACGCTGCCGCAGATTGCGCCTTGAGTCGAATGCCGGAAAAAATCACGGCGACAGAAATTGTAAGGACAAGCAAGAACGGGAGGCCATTCCACCTTCGGAAAATGAATCCATCCATATTTTTCCTCCAAAAAGCGTAATCGGGAATCCCCAGACGGGTTCAACCCTCCGCCCGAAAAATCTCCTCCACCTGCCCGTCACGGATCCGGCACATTCGGTCGTGGAGATTGACCGTCGCATCAGAGTAAGGCACCCAAATTTCGATTTTGTCTCCCACCTCGACAGCCGCCGCCGGACGCTTGATATCAACGATCCCGTGCTCCTCCGTCAGCCTGCGAATGGAGAGTCCCCGCATATCTTTTACCATCAGGATATCGCGCTCGCAACTCAGGCTTTTTAAGCAGGCCTCCGCGACAATGCGCCCTCCTCGGTCTTGTTCTACCGCTGTGCCTGTGTATTGGCACCGCTTGCCGGGAGACCGAGCACGAACGTGCCATCGAGCCCGGCTATTTGCACGGCGACTCGCTCTGGCCTGGGAGCCGCTGATCTGGCCCGGAGGGCGAAACGATGAGGAGGGAAGGGGCAAAGCGAATTCAGGTTGAGTTCGCGAATGTCGATGTGTAGAGTCTAAGCGCGGAAGCCGTGAAGCTGGGGTCGGTGCGCGAGGGTCGATGAAGTTTGAGCTGGTAGGCAACATCGCCAACGTAGAAGTGATCGCGGCAGGGCCGGGTGTCCGAATTCGCGCGTTCCTTCGCAAAGCTTATGGTCGCGGCCGGTGGCGCAAATTGAAAGGGACGGCGACGGTGCGGCTTCCGAATGGCGCTCTCCGCGCGGTCGAGGTACACTGGTATGAGGCGCATGGGATCGGCACACGGGATCTGAAAATCAAGCGCTATCTGGACGAAATATGAGACCACCCTCCAAACCGTTCGCTCTTTGCATTGACAATACCGACTACCAGGCCTCGCTCATTCCTGGCAAGGTTTATCGAATTGTTCCCGATCCGCGAGCCGCCAAAGATGACTTGGTGCGGATTGTGGACGAGAGCGGCGAGGATTACCTCTATCACAAAGACTTTTTCTTGTTTGTCGACTTTCCCCCCAGCGTGACCAAAAAGATTCTTGCCCTGCAAGGCGTGGCCTAAACTGCGCCGAACCCAATCCCTACTCGTCTTGGGTGGTTAACTTCTAAATTCCCATGGCCTGCGGGAAGTGAGCGAGATCCGCCGGGGTTGAATCGTCGGGCACGGAGCATCCCGGAGCCGCAATGTACTTGGCGCCGGCCTGCTCTCGCGCCACGGTCCATTGCCGGCGGATATCTGCCGTGGTGAGTTTGCGGAAATCGATCTCGTCCACTCCTCCCAGAATCGGCTGCGCGTAGTGTTTGCGCATTTCGGCGATCGAGATTCCACTGGTTTTCACCGAGTGCTGAATGATGGGAGCGCGGAAGTCCTTGAACAGGTCTACATACGGCCGTTCGAGATAGTGGAGGTGGAGAACGGTTAATTCGGTGTCCGCCAACGCCTCGAACACGCGCTGGTCGTAGGGGCGAGTGTATTTTTGATAGTCCTCGACCGAACCAAATTTGCTTTCGGCATTGAAGACGCTCACGAGCGTGCCCGACGCCCCAATCTGTTTGGCATGTCGAATGTGATTGAGGGTGGACTGCGTAATGGCCTCCAGCGCGGTGTGCCAGCCCTCGGGATTCTGCTGCTGGAACTCGTGCAGACTTTTGATCTGTTCGTCTTTGGCCTCGTCGGATTTGGGCAGGTTGGCAAAGCGGGCCTGCGATTGGTAGAGAATCATCGCCGTCATGTAAGGACCGTAGATGGTATCGATGAAGTAAGCGTCACCGTCGAGACCGTCGCGCACAAGCTTGAGGGTAGCGAGTTGATCGGGATAGGGCGAATCGACCGGCTTCAGTTCATACCACTTCTCGGTGGTTGACTGGGGGTAGTCGAAATCGTTCATCACTTTTACGATGTCCGTGTTATACGCGCGGTGAAAGGCCAGATGATCGTCTGCTTCCTGCTGCGCCGTGGGTCGCTTGTAATGATGATAGAAGGTGAAAGGCGGACGATCCACCTCCTGGCCGCGCAGCGCGCGATCAACCCGCTCTTTGTGCGACAGCTTGGAAGTCCCTGCCCCCAAGAGCGGCCTCGCCAGGACCGCACTTGCACCAGCCGCAGAAGATAAAAGGAAATTGCGCCGATTCATCATTGAAGTTCCTCCGAAAGAGAAATGGTTCTTGGCACCATTCCCCCTTCAGCCCCAAAGGGGCGAAATAACGAAGCCCAGGCTGAAGGCCTGGGTTTAGATTACCCCAAAAATTTGCCGCCAGCCCTGAAAGGGCTAAATAAGTTTTCCCCCATTCCGGAATTGCTTAGGGGGACGGAATGGTGCCAGGAACGCGTGAAACAATCAGGAAACAAACCTCGCACCACTGAGGCACAGAGACACTGAGAACTGAAATGAAAGGACTTTCCTCTGTGCCTCCGCGTCACAGTGGTCAATATAATCGATTTCTTCACACCTTCCAGGAACCGTTTTCTTCCTCCTCCTACGTGGGATTGAGGGTTAACCTTCGCGGCTCGCCGAGCGTTTTCCGCGGTGCGGGGATTTGTGCGGCGCGCGGCTCTTGCGCAGGAGCCGACCGGTCGATTGACGACTCTCGTGGACCAGATCCAGAATTTCCTTCCGCGAGAGACCCGCATCGACGCCCGGCACGTCCAGCGGTGAACCGGAACGCGGGGCCGGGCGGACCAAAAAGGCCTGCCCACCGCGGCGGCGAATTTCCACTACCCCTTCGCGGCTGGCGCGGTTCAGCAGTTCCGTCAGTTGCTGCCTTGCCTCCGAATAGTTATATACTTTCATCTCAAAACTCCTTCGTGGTGCAGTTTGAAATCGTAGTGGCCACCCGCCCCCGAGCCTAAGAAAGTGAGGACGGGGCACTTTATATCGTATCCTACGGGTACCGCAAGGTGGGAGAGCTCTCGGGCGCAGGGGAATGGGCAGAGCCTTCGCCGGGATTGTCCCATAGAAGGGCCGCAGGACCGGAAAGCGGGTGCGCTAGGGGGCGGCGAAAACGTGCGGAGCGGTTTGGGACCATATGCGCGCGGGAGGACATAATATCGCTTTTGGCCACAATTCTGCGGTTTGTCAGAATTTTTCTTCCTACCGGTAGGAATTTGGTTACCG
>CAZCVY010000309.1:0-7127 GCA_964501985.1 uncultured Acidobacteriota bacterium
GCGGAAGCTTGAAGGGGTTGCACCACTTGCGCAGCACCTGCAAGAACTGCGGGCATACGGTGATCACGGATCCATTCAAGGTGGGAGAGGTTCTCTGCACCAAGTGCGGAACCTTCAACAAAAACGTAGTGACGTTCTGTAATAAGTGCGGCGATCCCGTGGCGCTCCAGTTGAAGTACGATGTGACCGAATGCCAGGAGCGCGGCATGACTTTCGCGGCGCCCCTCAAAGTTACCATCCGCCTCACCCTCTACGACAAGGACGCCGATACCGGCCACAAGAGCATCCGCGACATCAAGGAACAAGAAGTGTACTTCGGGGAAATCCCCCTGATGACCGAGAACGGCACCTTTATCATCAACGGGACGGAACGCGTTATCGTCAGCCAATTGCACCGGTCCCCCGGAGTCTTTTTCGAGGCGAATGCCCAGAAGACGTATTTCCTCGGAAAGATCATTCCCTACCGCGGCTCGTGGGTGGAGTTCGAGTACGACACCAAGAATCTTCTCTACGTCCGCATCGACCGCAAGCGAAAGTTCCTGGCCACCATCTTCCTGCGGGCGCTGGGATTGAAAAACGATGCTGAAATCATCAAGGCCTTCTACAACATCGAAAAAGTAACGCTCAAGGACCGCAAGCTCTTCTGGGAGGTTTCCGAGGGACTGATCGGCAACCGGATCTCCAAGAGCATCGATCACCCTCGCACGCATGAAGCACTAGTTCCGGCGGGACGAAAGATTACCGCGGCCGCCTTCAAGGAAATCCAGAAAGCCAAACTCACCCAGGTGGAAGTGGCTTCGCACGATTTGGAAGGGATTTTCACCGCGATCGATATCGTTGACCCCTCAACCGGAGAGGTCCTGGTGGAAGCCAACAGTGAAATCACTCCCACCGTTCTGAACACGATTCTGGATTCCCAAATTCCGGAATTGCAGGTTTTCTTCCCGGAGCGGGACGACACCGGCCCGGTCACCAGTCAGACTTTGAAGCGCGATACCCTGAAGACCCCGCAAGAGGCGCTGATCGAGATGTATCGGAAGATGCGCCCGGGCGATCCGCCGACGCTGGATACGGCCACCTCGCTGTTCAACGGGATGTTCTTCGATCCGCGCAAGTACGATTTCTCCCGTGTGGGCCGGCTGAAATTCAACATCAAGCTGGGTTACTACTCCAAGCTGAAGGTCCGTTTGGACGACAAAGCCCAGGAATTTGAGGTTCTGGAAGCCAGGAATTTCCCCAAGGCTAACTTTTATGTCGTGGTGGATGACGAGAAGATGTTTGTGGGAAAGCGGGAAGGGAATATCTGCTCCGAGGTTGTTCGTGCCTGCGAAGGCACGCTGGCCACGGACCATTCCGAGCTTTCTCCTGTGCAATTGCCGCTCGATAAGCGCACCCTCGAGCCGGAAGACTTTTACGCTGCCATCCGCTACCTGCTGACCCTGAAGAAAAACCCCGGCGGCATTTACGCGGTAGATGATATCGACCACCTGGGGAATCGCCGCGTTCGCGCCGTCGGCGAATTGATTGAAAACCAGTTCCGCCTCGGCTTGGTGCGCATGGAGCGGGCAATCAAAGAAAAGATGTCGGTGTATCAGGAAATGTCCACCGCCATGCCGCACGACCTGATCAACGCCAAGCCGGTGATGGCGGCGATCCGTGAATTCTTCGGATCTTCGCAGCTCTCGCAGTTCATGGATCAGACCAATCCGCTTTCCGAGATTACCCACAAGCGGCGGCTTTCTGCCCTCGGACCGGGTGGACTTTCCCGCGAGCGCGCCGGATTTGAAGTGCGCGACGTTCACCCGACGCACTACGGACGTATCTGCCCGATCGAGACGCCGGAGGGCCCGAACATCGGCTTGATCTCCTCGCTCTCGTGCTACGCGCAGATTAACGAGTACGGTTTCATCGAAAGCCCCTACCGCAAGGTTCGCGGGGGCAGCATCGTGGATTACATCACGGTCACCCACGGCGGCGACGGCCCCTGGAAAGTGGGCGAGCACGTAGAAGTGAATACCGTCCTGAAAACCAACGAAGAATTGCGCGAGAAGAAGCGCAAGCCGGTGGAGCACGAACCGTTCAGCTTCTACCAGTCGGCGTGGGAAGAGGACCAGTACATCATTGCCCAGGCCAACGTCGGCATTGACAGCAAGGGTCGCATCATTCACGAACTGGTCAACGCCCGGCAGGCCGGAAACTTTGTGCTCAAACGGCGCGAGGAGATCGACTACATCGACGTCAGCCCCAAGCAACTCGTCAGTGTGGCGGCTTCGCTGATTCCGTTCCTCGAGAACGACGACGCCAACCGCGCCTTGATGGGTTCGAACATGCAACGGCAATCGGTGCCCCTGTTGCGGGCGCAATCGCCGCTGGTGGGCACGGGTATGGAAGAGGTCACGGCGCGCGATTCCGGCGCCGTCGTCATCTGCCGCCGCAATGGTGTGGTGGATGGCGTGGACAGCGAGCGCATCATCGTGCGCGTCGAGGGCGACGGCCACAGCGGGCAACTCTCCCGCGAGGTCGGTGCGGACATCTACCAGCTCATCAAGTTCCGCCGCTCGAACCAGAACACTTGCATCAATCAGAAGCCCATCGTGCACAAAGGGCAGAGGGTTCAGGCCGGTCAGGTGCTGGCCGATGGTCCTTGCACCGACCGCGGCGAGCTGGCCCTGGGACGAAACGTGCTGGTGGCTTTCATGCCCTGGCGCGGCTATAACTTTGAAGACGCCATCCTGGTCAGCGAAAAACTGGTGAAGGAGGATTCCTACACCTCGATCCATATCGAGGAGTTTGAAATCGAATCCCGCGACACCAAACTGGGACCGGAAGAGATCACGCGCGACATTCCCAACCTTTCCGAATCCCTGTTGAAGGATCTGGATGAAAGCGGCGTCATCCGCATCGGCGCTTACGTCAAACCGGGTGACATCCTGGTGGGCAAAGTTACGCCGAAGGGCGAGACCCAACTGACCCCCGAAGAAAAACTGTTGCGGGCGATCTTCGGCGAGAAAGCCGGAGACGTTCGCGACGCCTCCTTGACGTGCCCTCCGGGAATCGAAGGCATCGTTGTGGATGTGAAGATCTTCTCCCGCAAGGGCGCGGATAAGGATGAGCGCGCCAAGAACATCGAAGGCTCGCAAGTTGGGCGCCTGGAGAAGAACCTGAACGACGAAATCCGCATCCTTCAGGATGAGCGTTTGAAGCGCCTCTGCGCGCTGCTTGAAGGCGAAGAGCTTCTGGCCGACCTGCACGACGAAAAAACTAATAAGCGGCTGGTTATCAAGGGTACGAAGCTCACCCGCGACGTCCTTTCCCGCGTCACAACCCGCAACCTGAAGCGGATGAGAATCGCGAAGAAGGACCCTACCCTTATCGAGAAGATCGATGAGATTGAAGAGATGACTTCGCGGCAGATCGACATCCTGCGCAAGATCACCGACGAGAAGATTCAAAAGCTGAAGAAGGGCGATGAACTTCCGCCCGGAGTCATCAAGTTGGTTAAAGTCTACATCGCCATGAAGCGCAAACTCTCCGTTGGCGATAAGATGGCAGGCCGGCACGGAAACAAAGGCGTGATCGCCCGCATCCTTCCTGAGGAAGACATGCCTTACATGCCGGATGGCACTCCGGTGGAAGTCGTGCTGAATCCCCTGGGCGTACCGTCCCGCATGAATGTAGGCCAGATTTTGGAAACCCACCTCGGCTGGGCAGCCAAGGAATTGGGGACCAAGATTCGCAACCTGTTGTCGAGCGAATCTCGCGCTGAACTGATGCGCAAAGAGATTAAGAGCCTCTTCCGCAACAACGCCTTGGCGACCACGGTTGACACTTGGGACGACGAACAGGTCATCAGCTACGGCCGCGTCTTGCTGGACGGCGTTGCCTTTGCCACCCCGGTGTTCGACGGTGCGACGGAAAAAGAAATCAAGGAATTCCTGGAAAAAGCAGGCCTGCCGTCTTCCGGCAAAATCAATCTCTACGATGGCATGACGGGGGAGAAGTTCGAACAGCCGGTTACGGTCGGTTACATCTACATGCTCAAGCTCTCACACTTGGTTGACGACAAGATTCACGCTCGGTCGATCGGGCCTTACTCTCTCATCACTCAGCAACCTCTCGGAGGGAAGGCGCAATTCGGCGGCCAGCGGTTCGGCGAAATGGAAGTATGGGCGTTGGAAGCTTACGGCGCGGCCTACATTCTGCAGGAGCTTCTAACGGCGAAGTCCGACGACGTGTATGGGCGTGCCAAGATTTATGAAGCTATCGTCAAAGGCGAGGCCGCCATCGAGCCCGGCGTGCCGGAGTCATTCAACGTGCTCGTGCGGGAGTTGCAAAGCCTCTGCCTCGATGTGGAATTAATCAAGAAGCCCAAGGAACAACTCGTGCCGGTGGCCGCCGAGTAGGAATGTGAAGACCCGCCGGGCCCTTGCCCCACATCGCGGCACCCCGGCGGCGCAATTTCGACAAAATTTCTTCTCTCCTTTGAAGGAGGAAAACCTTGTTCCGAAGCAGCCCTTATGATCGTGTAAGCCTTATCGGTGAGTTTGACGCCATCCGCATCAGCCTGGCGTCGCCGGAAAAAATCCGGTCCTGGTCGCATGGTGAAGTGACCAAGCCGGAGACCATCAACTATCGTACCTTCAAGCCGGAACGTGACGGTCTATTTTGCGCCCGCATTTTTGGCCCCGTCACCGACTGGGAGTGCTTGTGCGGCAAGTACAAGCGTATGAAGCACCGCGGCGTGATTTGCGACAAATGCGGCGTTGAGGTGACCCTGTCCAAAGTTCGGCGCGAGCGCATGGGGCACATCGAGCTGGCTTCGCCCTGCTCGCACGTCTGGTTCTTCAAAGGCCTGCCCAGCCGCATCGGCCACCTGCTGGATATTTCGCTCCGCGACCTCGAGCGCGTGCTGTACTTTGAAAATTACGTTGTCGTTGATCCCGGCGAAGCTCCCCTCAAAGAGAAAGAGCTGCTGACCGAAGAGCGTTACCGGCAAATGCAACAGGAATTTCCCGGCAAATTTCGCGCGGCGATGGGCGCCGAAGCCATCAAGGAACTGCTGAAGCTGGTTGATATCGAGGGACTCGCGGACGAGTTGCGCGAGAAGATGAAGAGTGATCCGTCGCAACAGAAGCGGGTAAAGTACGCCAAGCGCCTGAAGGTGCTGGACGCATTTCGCAAATCGGGAAACAAACCGGAATGGATGATTCTCGACGTGATCCCGGTGATTCCGCCCGAGCTGCGCCCCCTGGTGCCTCTCGATGGCGGGCGATTTGCGACATCCGATTTGAACGACCTTTATCGCCGCGTGATCAATCGCAACAACCGACTCAAGAAGCTGATTGAGCTGCACGCGCCGGATGTGATCGTCCGCAACGAGAAGCGCATGTTGCAGGAAGCCGTGGACGCGTTGTTCGATAATGGCCGCCGTGGCCGCGTCTTGCGTGGCGCCAACAATCGCCCGCTCAAGTCGCTGTCGGACACGCTCAAAGGCAAGCAGGGGCGCTTCCGCCAGAACTTGCTGGGAAAACGCGTCGACTACTCGGGTCGCTCCGTGATTGTCGTCGGGCCGGAGCAGAAGTTGCATCAATGCGGTTTGCCCAAGAAGATGGCGCTTGAGCTGTTCAAGCCCTTCATTTATCACCGCCTCGAACAAGCGGGCCACTGCACCACCATCAAGGCTGCGAAAGAAATGGTGGAACGCCAGGAATCGGTGGTCTGGGATATTCTTGAAGAAGTGATCAAGGACCATCCCGTGCTTTTGAACCGCGCACCCACACTGCACCGGTTGGGCATCCAGGCATTCGAGCCCGTGCTGGTCGAAGGCAAGGCCATCAAGATTCACCCGCTGGTTTGCACGGCGTTCAACGCGGACTTTGACGGTGACCAGATGGCCGTGCACATTCCGCTTTCACCTGAGGCCCAGATCGAAGCGTCGGTGCTGATGCTATCGGCGAACAACATTCTTTCGCCGGCCAACGGCCAGCCGCTCGCCGTCCCTACTCAAGACGTCGTTCTCGGTTGCTACTACTTGACCAAGGACAAGCGTGGAGCCAAGGGCGATGGGCGTGCCTTTGCCAACTCGGACGAAGTTATTCTGGCACTGGAAGCGGGCGAGGTGGAGACCTTGACCCCGATCCGCCTACGCTATACCGGACGCGTGATAGATCTGACCACGGCCTACGACGATCAGGACGTGCTGCACACGGAACCTATCACCATCAAGAGCCAGTTCATCAACACCACGGTGGGCCGGGTGATTCTCAACGATCACTTACCGAAGGACATGCCTTACGTCAACGGCTTGCTCCGCAAAAAAGGGCTGGGCGCGCTGGTGAATTATTGCTATCTGCGCTTCGGTCTTGAAACGACGGTGCAGATGCTGGACGGCGTTAAGACGCTCGGGTTCCTCTACGCCACCAAGGCCGGAATATCTATCGGCATTGACGACTTGGTCGTGCCTCAGAGCAAGGCAGCGCTGGTGAATGCGGCGGAAAAGGAAGTTATCGAGGTTGAAAAGCAATACCAGGAAGGCGCCATTACCCACGGCGAACGTTACAACAAGGTGATTGCGATCTGGTCGAACGTTACGGACGATGTGGCCAACGAGATGTTCCAGACGATGGAGAAACAGGACACCGCCGGCCAGATGAATCCGATTTACATCATGGCGGACTCCGGCGCTCGTGGTTCGAAACAGCAAATCCGGCAGCTTTCAGGCATGCGCGGACTTATGGCGAAGCCCTCCGGCGAGATCATTGAAACTCCCATCACCGCGAACTTCCGCGAAGGCTTGAACGTGTTGCAATATTTTATTTCGACGCACGGCGCCCGTAAAGGCTTGGCGGACACGGCACTTAAAACCGCGGATTCCGGCTACCTCACCCGCCGTCTAGTGGATGTGGCCCAGGACGTGATTATTTCTGAGTTCGATTGCGGCACGCTGGACGGGATCTACGTGGAGCCGATCGTGGAAGCGGGAGAAGTGGTAGAACCGCTCCGCGACCGCATTGTGGGACGAGTTTCACTCGAACAGATCAGAGATTACGAAGGCAACGTGATTGTGGATGTTAACCAGGAGATTAACGAGGACCTGGCGGCAGCCATCCAGGCGGCCGGCATCGAGC
>CAZCVY010000310.1:0-7116 GCA_964501985.1 uncultured Acidobacteriota bacterium
AAAATGTATGTATTTGATAAAAAAACATTTAGTTCGCTTCATCGGCGCGGGCGGAAGGAAAAAAGGGGAATTAAAAATGCAGGCTACTCCTACGATGTTATTGAAAACAAACAGAGGGAAAACGTCAGCCTTGGCTACTCCTACGATGTTCATGAAAACAAGCAACTTAATTCTGTATACCTACGATGTTGATGAAAACAAAGGTAGTTGTTCGCCGGGGTCGACCGCCCCTGGCTCTTGAGGGCTCGACGCGGGGGGCCCGAGTGAACGCCGCCGCAGCCCATATCCCGACAGAGCATGAAAAAAAGATGTTAAAAAATACGAACGAAGCCGGAATGTCTATGAAAACAAAGGATCGCAAGACACAATGCCCGAATAGAAACAGACTTTTAGATCTCAATTTTCGACATTTACGTCGAATCGAGCGCTATTTTGCAGAAAATTACTGCTTGTGAACGACAGATTGTCAGGTCAATTCGATTTGCTGCAGGTTTTTTCGCGCATGATACGACCTATTTGCGAAGTCGGCCCTGCAGGGGCCGAAAATCATTAGCGGAACCCGTGGGAAGCGGGCCAGAAGGATGTTCGACCCCCACCGGGTTCGACTATCTCGCTCCCCTTGTCCGTAGGTTTCACCCACGGCTAATGATCTTGTTCCCCTTCGGGGAACTTCGAGGACTTTGCCTGAGCCCTTCCCGCCCCCACATTAAGAAATTCGGGTTAATATGGTGGCCGAAATTTTGGCTCGAAGGGAGCAACGGATGAACAGAAGAGAATGTTGTCAAATGGCCGTGGCGGGAACTCTCGGCGCGGCTTTACCGGCCAAGCGGCTGGCGGCCGAGGAGCAAGCAGCGCGCGCAACGCGCGGGTTGCCGTCACCCATCATCAAAGACATCAAGGTAATCACCACGCAGCCATCCGGCGTGCGCCTGGTGGTCGTTAAGATCCTCACCGACCAAGATGGCCTTTACGGTTACGGGTGCGCGACCTTTACCCAACGCGCCGATCTGGTGGTGCCCGCGGTAGAGAAATATCTCAAGCCGTTTTTGATTGGGAAGCCGGCGGATCGCATCGAGGACACTTGGCAGGCCTGCTACAACAGCTCGTACTGGCGCAACGGCCCCGTGCTCAACAATGCGATCAGCGGGATCGACCAAGCGCTTTGGGACATCAAGGCCCGGCAGGCCAACATGCCTGTGTATCAATTGTTGGGCGGCAAGGCGCGCGAAGCGGCGTTGACTTATGCCACCGTCGGCGGCCTGGAAACTCCGGAGGTGGTCGATCGTGCCCGCGGAGCCATGGACAAAGGATTCCGATGCATCAAAGTTCAGATTGGCGTTCCCGGCATGGCCGTGTATGGCCCGCGCGTGGGGCCTGATGCGAAATCCTTGCACGGGGGCCCTGTGTTCGAGCCGGGCCCTTATATGCGCCGAACACGCCAAATGCTGGAAGAGTGCCGGAAACAATTGGGCGAGGATATCGGGCTGATTCATGACGTGCACGAGCGCGTCAGCCCGCATCAGGCCGTGCAATTTGCCAAAGAACTCGAGCCCATCAATTTGTTCTATCTGGAAGACGTCCTCTCACCCGAGGACATTGATTATTTCCGGCAGATCCGCGAGCAATGCGCAACCTCGCTCGCCATGGGCGAGCTCTTCAATAGCCCGCACGAATGGCAGCCGCTGATTGCCGAACGGCTGATCGATTATATCCGCGTCCACCTCTCGCAGGCCGGAGGGCTGACGCCAGCGCGAAAGATTGCGATTCTCGCCGAACAATTCGGAGTCAAAACCGCCTGGCACGGTCCTGGTGACGTTTCCCCCGTGGGTCATACGGCCCAATTGCATCTCGATCTCGCCAGTTGGAACTTCGGAATTCAAGAGGGGGGCATCATTAGCGGCGTGGAAGCAGAGATCTTCAAGGGCTGCGCGGCTTATAAGGATGGCTATCTGTGGGCCAACGAGTCACCTGGCTGGGGAATTGAAGTGGATGAGCAACTTGCCGCCAAACATCCGTTTCACGACGGCCCCGACCATCTCAATGGAGGATGGGGAGAAATCCGGCAGTACGACGGCGCCATCATCAAACAGTGACGCCAATAGTCCTAAGGGACAACGTGCAGATGGCGCCCTAAACCCGCCTTTGCTCTGGCTGCCGCAGCAGCCCGTTGGACTATGATGGCGCGAAGAGAGGAAACGATCTTACTTCTATAGCTATCTCGTCTGTTTTCATAATCACTCAGGCCCGGCCTGGGTTGATTCGCGGCATCTGGGTACTCTCGAGGATGGTCCCCACTGGGAGCTAGCATTATCCTCTGTTGTCCACTCCGGAGAAAACATCGCAGCTTATGTTGCGGCCCAACCTCGATTTGTGCACAGTAAGGGCACCGGTAGGTATCTGATAAACCTTCGCGGATGAAGAATATAACGATTGACGAACCCAGAAAAAAAGCTAACAGCCACATCTCAAGCACTCCCTCAAGCGAGTCGAACTGCTATAGCTTCCGGGGATTCAATCCCGTAGTCCTTGAATCCTCGATTCGGAGAAAGTGCAAGATCTGCTCCATTCTGTGCAAGCCGCGAAGATGTCTGGATAATGGCTAGAAATTAAAGGAGATACGTCCCACACTGATGATGATGCGAGCATTAGGATGTTGGCGTTAGTGCGTGAATTGACACTCTACCCGGCAGAAGTTGCCTGCTTCGGTGTTCCCGAGGAACCCGATGGGTTGCGGCTCTTCCACAGTGAGCGACTAAAACTCAAAGGGCCGACGGCGAACGCCGTCGGCCGCGAAATCTCGAGTTGATGATGGAACCTACCTGCGCCCACCACCATGGAAACCGGCACTGCCATGGACACCGCCGGCGCGCTCGGCGCCGTGTACGGCCCCACCATTATAGTTGCCGCGGACGGCGCCACGGTCGACGCCACCCCGAAATGCCGGGCGCGCAGGAATGGCTGGCATGCGTCCATAGTTGCCTCGCCCAGCGTAGAAGCCTGGCCCGGCATGAAAGCCATGGAACCATGGTCCGGCGCCAATAAAGACTCCGCCCGAGAACCAGCTAGGCCCATAGTAGCCGTAGGGCGCGCAAGCGTATGGGTAATAGGAGTAGTATCCATAGGTGCACACCGGAGGCGCCGCCACATAGGCGGGGCCCACCCCGATCGCAACACCGATTCGTTGCGCATGAGCATAGGGTGCGACCATCAAGCAGAGGCCCAACAGCGTTAAGAGTCTTAGGTTTTTCATTTCACACCTCCTCAAATCCCTAATCCTTCTTGCCAAACTGCAACCTGGCTAAGGGCAAATGCCGTGCCAAACCCGATTGTCCGAAAGGCTGCATTATCATGTAGTTCCAGCGGCGCTGACCAAGGGTAAGGGGGGCCGCTAGCCCGCCCGGTGGTGGTTTACGGCTAGGGTGGTGATTTTCGGCTACCCCCGGCGCCCGGACGCGTTAATAGAGGGCCTATTGTCTCCATGGAACTGGCCGAAGTGACGCGCACTCAGGATGCTGATGAGCAGCGCGCCCAGGCCGAACCCAAGGACGTGGCTTGTCGCCCGCGGATGGAGAGCGCCAACGTGGGCATGAAAAAGCCCAACACAGAGTTATTGGGAACTTAAAGTCTTATTAACGCTGTGCCGACGGCCGTCTTACCTAGGGCCTCTTGTTTTTTTCGTCCCAGATCTTTGGCTCCCACAATTCCACTTTGTTTCCTTCGGGGTCCATTACCCAAGCAAATATCCCGTTCTCAGCGAATTCGGGGCCCTTCAAGATCTCAACGCCGGCATTCTTGAGCTGAGCGATCATTTCGTCCATATTGTCGATTCGATAGTTGATCATGAAACTCGATTCACTCGGGCTGAACCATTTCGAGCTCGGCCCTGCGACATGCCATGCCGTAACGCCCTTATCCTCTGCTTTGTCCTCGGTCCACTCAAGGGCGCCGCCTCCCCACTCCTCAAGCTTGAGGCCGAGATTGTTCTTGTACCATTCGCGAAGAGCTCGTTCGTCGGTTTTCGCTTTAAAGAATACGCCGCCAATTCCAGTGACTCTCGCCATTGTTTTCCTCTCTCTCTTAAGTAGATTTCTGTCCGGTAATGCGAGTATAGAGCTTGAATTTCAAATTGTCGCAATCGCAGAGACTTCTCTCATTAATACTCCAAGCGTAGCAGCGCCGGGATTAGCAGTGCCTCACGCCATCGCGGCAGTCTGCGCCGATTCCGGCCGCGCCTTTTTTCTCAGAACCACTGACGAAATCAACGTGATCAGCAAGCCAATCGGGAACGGCTCAATGAACGTCATCATCGCATTGTAAAGCGGATTCGCGTACCTTACTTTCATCTGTTGAATCTCATCGATCTTCGCCTGGACCGCCTGCGCGCTAAGGCCGGACGCCCGCGCCTTGGAAATCATGGACGCTGCATACGTATCCATGAAGTCCGGATAGACCGTGTGGTACAGCACTTCCCACGTCCCCACGTAGAACACGCACGAAATCAGCGTGATGCAGAGCCCAACACCAAACGCCTTCCCGAAGGTGATATGGCCGTCCGCGACGTTATCGCGATACGAGCGGATGCCGAAATACACCAGGAGGAAGGAGAGCACAATTGACGTGTAGCCAACGATCAAGGCCTTGCCGAACCCGATGCGGTGGGCAAACGGCATCGTGCAAACCATCAGCACCGACGAAATAACCCCGGAAATCAACCCGAACGTGATGATTATCTTTTTCACTTTTCTGTCCTCCGATATTTGAAGATTGACGACTCGCGCAATCTAGCTTGCAGCCGGAGAAATTGTCGTCATCCTTTCGGGTGATTTTGGCCGGGAAGGCTCAAAATCATCCTTTGGAGCGAGCTGGCTGCCTTCCCGAGCCGTCCTCCGGAACCACCTTCAGGGGATTAAGCCGAATTCCTTGCCCAATTGCACGGCTTGCGTCCGGCGCTTCGCGCCAAGTTTATCGAAAACGCGGCTGCAGTGGGTCTTCACCGTGTTCTCGCTCACAAAAAGCTTCTCCGCCATTTCGCGGTTGCTCAAACCTTGGGCGATCAGTTCCAGAATTTCCAGCTCGCGAGGGGTAATTTCCAGCTTTTCCAGTTTTTGGGAGTTCACGGCAAAGGGCTGCCCGGCTGGAACAGGAACGTGAACTTCCTTCAAAACAATCTGCTTCCGGGTCAGCCGGAGTCCCAGCCAGATGCCAAACGCCGAAAACGTCGCTGCGGTCAGTCCTCCATAGATCTCAATCGAATGTTCCATGACCAGGAAGCGATACTCGGTCCATTTCAGCAGAGTGATGACAATTCCACCTGCCAGCCCAAATAGTATAATGTGGCGCCACAGGCGCGCCTTTTGGCTCTTAGCCGATCGCTCCATATCGGTAGAGCTTCCTTTCGGTTCTCTCTTCATCTGCAACTTCAATGGTGAATACCTCTTGAAGTTTTGCGAGTCACCCTGGCCAAACAATAGGGTCACCAACTCGTCGGCCACGCCGCCTGCGCTAAGGCCAGTGGCATATGAAGATCGCAAATCGTAAATACGAAAGTGGGGAACTTTTGAGCGCCGTAGAGTCTACGGCCACACGGTCTTTAATTCTACTTGATGTCCGGTCGGATTCAAATCGCTCGAGAATGAATTCCCTCCCTATCCCGCAAGCGCCAGTTGATCTCTGAATGCTTCAACGGCGAGCGGCGTGAGTGGTACCTCCGCGAGACGGACACAAGGGAGGCTTTATGCCCTCGCTCCGCCAAACTGCGCCATCACATTTCCTTGCGGTCAGAGCCGTGACCGCTGTAATATTTGGCGTCCGCCTGCTCGGTCGTTTAATAAGCTCAGCATCCATTTTTCTCGCGTAAATTCTCTGTGAGTCCATGGGCAGATATTGATGAGCAATATTCGAGATCTGACGCAAAGAGGAGCCCCAATATCTCGCTCTACCAAAACCATCATTGTTTGGGCGAATCAGTCCTGCCGCACCGACGGTGATTTTGATCCGCAACTTGTAAAGGAGCGCAAATGAACTATTTACGTCTCGGGCTAGCGGCGCTGGGTGGCATGGTTGCGTCTTTTGCCTTTGGTTTCTTAACGCTGTGGCTGGTGCCAGCTCTTATCGAAGAAGCTCACAAGTACCCGGCCGTATTCCGGCCTAAGGAAGAAATGAAGACGGTGATGCCCATTGGCATCGTCGCAACTTTCCTATCGATTCTGGTTGCCGCCATAGTTTTTGCCTTGATACATCCGGGTGGATCGGGCATTGCGGAAGGTGCGCGCTTCGGCGTTCTCCTGGGCATTTTCGTGGTTTGCGCGTTTGTCCTGCACAACTACGTGAACCTGAACATCGGCCTGAAGCTCGCTCTCGGACAGGCTGTGGCTTACTTCATCCAGTGGACGATCGTCGGAATCGTCATCGGTCTTATTTACAAACCCCTCGCTACACCATAGTCGTGAAGGATCGTCGGAGAAATCTGTGGGTCACTGACGCGCTCCCATGCCGCCTGGAGCAGGTAGCGAGGAGGTGCGGGCCCTTCAGCGCTCCTCCGCGGCCCTTCAAACGCGAGCGTCAACCGCCAACCGAGCATACATGAGCCCGCATGGAACTGGGGAAAGGCCGCAAAGGAGCGCACAATACGCGCACCTTTGCGCTACCCTGCTCAGTCTGTGGCAACCCTCTCGCTCCGAACTATTCTTGATGTTTCGCGATAAGCTGGCGGACGGCAGGAACAAGGTCATGGGGGACCTTCATTACGGTGTCGTCGGATTCCTCGAATGCCGATTCATCCTCGGCCACCGCCTCTTCCGGCGTCTGCTGTTCATAGTGCGCAAGGACGCGCCGAACTCTGTCTTCATCCCATCCGTGGGGAAATCTACTCTGGCTCATATCTGTCTCCCGCGCCGGCGTCTCCGGTAAGCAAGCAAAGGTTTGCCTTTCAGTTCGTAGGACGTAACTACGAACACGCTTTCGGGCTCCGGGTCGGGAACATAGATGACCCGCAGATACCGTCCCGCCGTCGTCTGTCCGACTGCGATTCTCGAACCGTCGCGCCCCGGCCGGTCTTCACCGGGCATTTCCAGTACATCTTGGACTTCTCTTTCGTCAACGCCATGCTCAAGGATG
>CAZCVY010000311.1:0-7093 GCA_964501985.1 uncultured Acidobacteriota bacterium
GGGCCCGGGGAAAATCACCTACTTCTACTACACCGACGATAGTTTTGAGCATGCCACCGACGGCTCTGGCGCGCTCTACGCCGGCCTGGTGCTGAAGGTATATTGGGACGACACCGTGGAGCCCAGCATTCGCGTTCCCCTTTGGGCTTTCTTTGGGGCGTTCAATCACCGGACGATTGACTATCAATCCTTGCCCATGCAGATCAATCACCACAACTTCATGTGTTATTTGCCCATGCCCTTTTCCCACCGCGCCCGCTTCGTGCTGGCCAACGACGGCGACGAAGAGTATAGCCGCTCCGTGGCTTACGGGATCGACGAAGAAAGCGACCCCGCCTTCGCCACCGAGAAGAGCCGCCTCCATGCCTCATGGCGGCGCTCGAATCCCACCCGCGAGGGAATGCACCAGTTGCTGGAGGTCACTGGCAAAGGCCAATACATTGGAAATTTTCTCCAGGTGGATACCAAATACCTGGGATGGTGGGGAGAAGGCGACACGATCTTCCACGTGGACGGCAGGGCTTTAACTCATACGCCGGGGACCGAAGATGAATACGGCGCATGCTGGGGCTTCGAACATACTTTCTCCTATATTTACAGCGGGTACATCCAGATGGATGAGGGCCAGAACCGCATGTATCGTTGGTACCTGGCGAATCCCGTTCGTTTCCAGAAATCGCTCGTGGTGGAAATTCAAAACCAGCGCTATGAAGGTGGACAGGTGCCCAGCCACGACGACTACACCAGCGTGGCGTTCTGGTATCAAGAAGGAGATGGCGCTGCTCCGCCCTTGCCGGCATATGTGGAAAGAATTGCGCCGAACCGGAGCGCGGAGTATCCCCGGACGCCCGTGAGCAAATAGAATTCCTTGGGCCGACGAGGCGATTGCACGGAGCATCAGGTGATTTGCAATTGGTGACTGGTGATTTGCGACTGCTAATCTCCGATCGGTGATTTGCGGCCCTGATTCGGACGATCGATTGTCGACGTTCGATTTTCCAGTTTCTAGTTTCCAGTTTCCTTTTTCGAGTTTCTCTTTCTGTCTTGCGATTTGAGATTTCAGATTTCAGCTTTGAGATTCACGGCCCGGTGCCGACGTCTGGGCCTTCAACCATGACGATCTTTCCATCCGGTTGGCGCTCGAGCGTGGGAGCATAAGGCCCCATAAATTTGCGCCGCCACCACATCCCGTCTTTCCGTTTTTCCGCGAGATCAGTAAACCAATATTGCCACTCCACGGCGCGAACCTGCTTCGGCGGGCTGCTGCCGAACGGGTTTCCGGCGAAGAGGGAGAGGACGTCGGGGCTGTTTTGCAGCAGCCGCGCCTCGGTGTTCACCACAAACGGGTAGTCGCGCCATCCGCCCAGGGAAGCAAACCATAGGTTCCAATCGAAGCGCGGCTGATAAGGTGCGTACAGCCTGGGGGCTTCGCGCGGGTCCTGAGGCTTGTACCGAAAAGGGTAGGCAATCCAGTTCGCGCCGTCACGCGAGCCTTGGAATTCGATTTCGTATCGCGCGGTGGTCATGGATGCGAACAAACCGTATTGATCGGAGATGCGGAAGGGTTCAAGCGCTTCGATCGGAGCGGCAGGGAGCGGCAATGCTCCAAACAGCATGAATAGCATCTCTGCGGCAGTGTTGTAAAAAATCCAGCTCAGAAAGACGGCAGGCACAACGATCGATAAACGGCGGCGAAGAACATCAACTCCACGGCGCCAAGCCGGGGGACGGGCCTCCAATGGCGGTTGCGGCGATTCCGCGATGGGGCATGGAGGCGCGGTGGGGGGAGCGTCTGGAGTATTGACGCGCCATCGCACGCCGCGCAACACGGGAAAGTCATCGTCGAGAAGCAGAAACCCCAAGGCCAGAACCAGATAATTCAGGAAAGCAAGATTGGCCGTAAGGATGATTCCGACTTGAAAAGGCGTAACGATCAGAAAGCAAATGCGACGATATCGCCGCGGCAGAAATAACATCCAGACGATACTCAGTTCGATTCCTAAGGTCGCAGCGGTCACGGCCGCCTGAAAAGCATGCGGAAGCTGTTGCGCGTACCAGCCGATCCAGTCGGGCAGCGGTCCGTTTTCGTAATAATGGTCGAGCGCGGTCAGATGGCGCCACTCCGGGTCGCCGCTGGCCCACTTGACCACGCCCGACTCGAAATAAATCTGGAACCAGAGCCACTGCAGCAAAAACAAACTCGCCCGCGAAGGTGGCGACTTCCCGGCCAGACCCGGCCGCACTCCCGGTGGTGCGAGGAACAGGCTCAGAAATCCCGCGGCCAGCAGCATGCCGTCGGATTGGTAAGAGGAAAAATCCTGCGCGGTGCTAACAAAGGAAAGGAAGACCACCACGCAAATCGCGACCATGCCGCGCGGCCAGAGGTTCAGCACGAGCAGCAGCGAGGCCGCAAGTCCCAACGCGCAAAACAGCAGCAAGGCGCGATCACTCGATGCAAACCACAGCAGGCTTGGAACCAGCAGAAAGCGCTTCGGTCCAAACTGCTCGGCGGCGCTTTGCAGCCAGGGACCGGCGGGGAGTATTCCCTCCGGCCCGATGAGTCCGCGGATTTGGAAAAACCAGGAATAGAAGGCGGAAAAGAAAATCAGTCCGAGCGCGCGCAACCACAGCCAGCGCGGCCAAAGGTGGCCTGGGCGCCCCAAGTCCTCCGGGCCAAAAAGCCAGCCGAAACCCTTGGTCAGCTCGGGCAGCATAGCGAGCTATTTTACAGAATTTGAGCTCTCGATGCTCACATCGACGGGGTGCCGCACAGAGTCCCGTCAAAGTCGAGGTAGGGTGGCGACCCCGCAGGGGCCGAAGGTCAGTAGCCACGGGTGGAGCCCGTGGGAAGCGGGGCCAGAGGGGTAGTCGACCCATACGGGGTCGAATATCTCGCCTCCCCTTCTCCGTAGGTTTCGCCTACGGCTAATGATCTTGTTCCCCTTCGGGGAACTTCGCGGCCTTTGACGTGGCCCTGGGGTGCCGCAGCCACCTTATGGATCCAATCTCATTCTCTCAGCGACGCTGCGGCGCAATTGGCGGCTCTGGGTGTCCGTAAAGCCCACGACGCATCGTGCCATTGTTAGCAATTCGTCGCCGTCCCAGAGGCCCTGCATGATCCCTTGGGAGGAATGGCTATTTGAACCCAGCAGAAGGTGGCCTGCTTCGTGCGCAATGACGGGACCCAGTACGAGTTCCGGCGAGACCTCAATCGTTCGGGAAATCTCCTGGATCCGGTCGAAGAAAAGGCCGGCATACCTGCTGTTCTCTCCGTCCGCCGCCATGTACGCCAACCCGAGCGCATCGCTCGGCGAGGGGGATTTCTCCGCCATCGCCGCGGGGAGGATGCTCACGAACAGATCCTCAGGGGCCGGCGGGAGTCGGCAATCGGAATAGACATCATCTTCAGCCGCCGTCGTCGGGCAATCAATCCAGTGGGTATCGACCCCGCTTTGGATGAGGATCGCCGCCGCCCTTTTCTCGGCTTCCTTCAATGTTCGAGGCGGGACACGAGAGTAGTTGCAGATTCGAATTGTCAGCCCGAGGCCCTGCCGGCGTCCGTAGGACGGGATGGGGCCACGGGATGCGGCTGGTTTACCCCTAAAATGAATTCTGGAAGACTTCGGCCCCTTAGAGGTGCCGCCCATGCTGATAGCACTCGGGGTCGCAGCCTGAAGGTAGGTAGCAGCGGATTTTACAGCGCGAGCCTCTTGAGTGGGGCCGTCGGGCTTCAGCTCCACTGTCTGCGCTGCCACCCGAGTTGAAACTGCCAGTGCTGCGAACACAGCAATTACGCTAATCAAGGGTCGAAGTGGGGATTCCATGCCACCTCCTGAGGGGTGAGCGCACAACCCGGGAAGGCACACTTCTCCCCAAGCCGCTCCCTTGCCGATATGCGCTTGGCGGCGATCAGCCCCCTGAAGAAGGTGGGGTTAAATGAAATACGGGAAGTCCACGGACTTCGCGTGTTTCCTGCGGGATCGCCGTTGCCCAGGCCGCCAAACCATCGGCAGCGGCGCCCCCTTTAACCCTACTCATTGCTTAACCACTCGAGTTAGACGCGCGATTCCGCTCGTGGTCTCTCACCCTCGCTTGTGCTCTCCTCTGCCAGCCCTACCCTCCTCGGTCCTGCACCGGGCGTCAGACCCTTGTAACCATGTCCTGTCTCCTTATAGCTTTCTTGGGTATATACGTACTCCAAGGCAGACGGGTTCACAACCGAAATGGAGGATGGAAAACCCATTCCCGAGGTTATAACGATCTTGGTATTTACGGGGGAGATTTGCGGTGCTCCGCGCGCGGTGCAAATTCGTTCCGCCATCCGGGGATTTCTATCGACCTCGGTCGTCTTCCGTCTTTCGCCCAGGGCGACGTCAAAGTCCGCGAAGTTTTCTCAGGCCCAGCGAAATGGAGGCGAAAGCAGCCAGGGCGGCGGAGAAAAAATAGGAGCAACTCCGTTTTTCCGTTGATGATCGGGCAGTCTGTCGGCCTCGACGGTAGATTTGGAGGCCAAATTGCTAGCTTAATAGTTGGTCGAGCAGAGTCGCGCACCCGCGGTGGCTGGGGAAAGTCGCTCCCGCAGGCGGGAAGTCGCGAGAGGAAGAGACGAATTGATCCCTTCGAAAGTCGTAGAAAGCGACATTTTATCGGTGCAGGTCAAGCCCACTCACCAAAACAAAAAAGATGTCAAAAATGAAGGTTGCTCCCAATAAGTTGATGAAAACAAATGGACAAAATGGAAGCTCCCAATGAGTGTATGAAAACAAACGAGTTATACAAAATAGCCCATTAATTATAGAAAGAAAAGCTAGTTACATCGATTTTTGACCCGAAAAGCTCCCCGTTTTTGCCTTCCATTCCCGCTATCCCGTTAAATTGCAGAAAATAATGGCCTTATAGCTTCAGCGTTTCGGTGTAGCCAATAAGTGTATGAAACATAAGCCACTTGGAGGAGAGGCAAGGACTTTGACGGTGCTCTGCTCGTTCGCCCTTGCTTCGCCGACAGCGATATATTAGACTGATAACTCGCAGTACACGGGCCGCGCCTGTAGCTCAGTTGGATAGAGCGGCAGACTTCGAATCTACTTATAAACCAATCTAAAACATAGACCTGATTGGGCTTTTCCCTTTTCACGTAACACGAAAACGACCGATTTTCCGACCACTCTTTCTCGCTCCTTTCCCAAGTTTGTGGCCACAATTGTTACCACTTACTACATTTTACTGAATTGACATCCATCATTGGAGGGTAGATGACGGTGTGTCATACTTGAGGCATGAAAGGAGAAAACTATGGCCGTTAAATCAGTGCGTGAACCCGAAGTAGGAAGTTTTAATCCTGGTAGGACGGCGGTGCGGGTAGGCCACCGAGTGCTTTCCATTTCAAACTTACTCATAATTGACCGGCGTCCAGTGGCGACCGGGCGACCTTATCCTTCGTCCCCATGGCGGGTACGTAGGGGAACTGCGAAGCGCCGAGTGTGTTACTTTCTGGAAGCTGTGTAGCGTACACAAGACCCGAATCCCTCGCAAAGAATCGGGAAGAGATGGCGGCGAACAAACAGACACGCTCTCGGGACTTACTGGACGCGGCATCCTGTGGGGTAAGTGTGCGCGAAATTCGGGACTTGCGTCGGTTTGTGTCCACGGCTATGGCTTTGGACCTGTTTCTGGGTGAGACGCCCGAAATACAGCAGAGAGGTTATGACGGCTTGGTGCGGCGGTGTAAAAGGTCTCTTCGCCTAAACGGTTTGCGCGTACCCGATGGGGGCCACTCTAGCGCAAACTTTCCCGGTAGCCTTGATATGTATCTTCTGGATGAAATCGGGAGGCTAATATTCGCTTATCGGCCCCTGAGTCGGCGCTCAATACTGCTTGCGGCGCTCCGGGGAGAATTCCGCTACATTCCCCGTAAAGTGTGCCTGCATTTTATCGACATGGTGCGAAAGGAAAACGCGAAACGGCGGCGCAAGCACTCAAGGAAACCATTACTAAGGTGCAGTATAAATGCGGCATTTAGTCCACGTCATTCTTGAGAAACACAGTCTCACAATAATTATTTTCCCTTTTAAATTATTGAATCTGCGCCACCTGTGAATTTCACTATTCGGTGACCTCCTACTACAGTACTACCAATAAACCGAACAAGCCTCTATGGAGAGGTAAGAAAAAGAGATTTTCCGCAGTGAATGATGGACGGGTGCGCGCGGCGAACCTATACCAGAGCTTGGTACTTATATTAGTGAGGGACTCGCGTGCAGCACTGAACAGTTTTTCCCGTTCATATATTAGTGAGGGAAATCAACAAAGGCTTCAACAAGCTTCGTGATAGGTGAGTAACCCGTTTTCTGCTGCGGATACCAGCGGGAATAAATCCACACATTTCTGTACTCATTTGGGCAAGGTTCCGACCGGCTTCGGGCCGGCATTTTTTGCGGTAATAAGCAAATAAATAGTTAAGGAGGCAACATGGAATTTCCGAATTTAGCGTGGGCGCTAGAACACCGAAAGGTTGTCTACATGGAAGCGTCGGCGGTCTTGCGCATGTCTGCGGGGAGCTTTTCGCAGAAAATGGCGGGCCGCGTGCCGTTCGCTCCACACGAAAGGACGCGACTGTCCGAGATGCTGGGGTATCGCGCAGACTGGCTTTTCCAGCCGATGGTTGTTCCGCCAGAGGCGCGCCTGGCACCGGTGTATGAGGGGTCGGAATCACAGAGGCTAGATAACCAGATTAGGAACGAAATTTGGCCGGAACGGAGGGGTCGATGCTGACGGAAACATGCAAGCTTGAACTGCGGGGAGAAATTTGGCGCGGTAATTTGGAGCCGGTGATTAACAGTCTCCGTCTGCGCTCGGACCGCACGGAATATCAAGAGACTTGCCGATTCATCATCGAAGAATTGCGTAAGTTCAACGGCGTGCCGCACGACAAGCACGTTACCTTTTTTGTGTCTTACGATGGCCGCTTCGGGCAAAGCATTGAATGTGGCACCTGGCACGATGGCGGGAGGGACGCAATACAGTTTGTCGGCAATGCGATGTTAGCACCGGGATAAAAGGGGGCCAGTTTCACCGGTTTGGTGGGAGCCAGGAG
>CAZCVY010000312.1:0-7042 GCA_964501985.1 uncultured Acidobacteriota bacterium
TGCTGGTAATGGTGATTGCCGCTTCCGGCATGACTGCGCCGGAAGAATCATAAACCGTTCCGGTTATGGCGCCCAATTGGCCCTGGGCGCAAATCCACTTGGGTAGGGTTATTACTGCCAAGCAAAGGGCAAAAATCCGAAACCATTTGTGCATGGAACTACCTCCATAATTCTCAGCTATCCCGAACCGACGCCTGGAAGAGAAAAAGCGCACATTGACAAAATGCGCGAAAGATGACAAAACGCCCCTGTGTAAGGGCGCACAGAAACGAAATGTATGGAGCACGTCGTCTGCCAACTTTCGAACGCGTTCTCGGTGAATTGCTATTTAAACAAATTACCTTTCGAATTGCTTCGTGTGAAGGCGGTGGAGAAAGGCTTGAGATCAGGAGAAACAGGGCGGCGGCCAGTTTTTGAACCCTTTTCGGCGGGTCGCACGCATCGCGCTCTTGCCGGTATCCTATTGTAAATAGTTAATTTGCTCGAATCCTAATAGCGCCAGGTTAGGTGTGGATTTTCTCCTGTGTCCTGGCCAACCCTTCTGGACAATACGTCACTCCGTCGTCGAAGCGTACCCTCGTTCGCCAAACGGAGGGACATAATCGACCCCCACGTTCATCCAAAGCAGGTGACATTCTGTCATTCCCGCGGGCAGTAGCACCGAGAGGTCCATCAGGATCAACCGCGGAGCAGGGGGAATTCGCGGAATATCCACAATGATCTTTCGCGCACCCGAACCTCACCGCGCGAATTTACGCGCCGCTTTGAAACTCGAAACGATACGAAGCGGTACCGTCGATGCCAGGTCATCGGTCCCAGACGAAGCCCCTACCCAAATCAACATGACGTGCGATATAAGAAAGGCATGACACGTGAACCCGATTATCACAAGATGTTAGCTGTGGCCTTGGCGGCAGCGCGCAAGGGTCTGGCAGAGGGCGGTATTCCCATCGGCGCCGCGATTTTCGAGGCTGATGGGCGGTTGGTGGGCGCGGGCCACAATCGCCGCGTGCAGCACGGCGATCCTTCCATGCACGCTGAAACAGATGCCTTCCGCAATGCCGGGCGCCAACGCAGCTATCGCAAGCTCATCATGGTCACAACACTCGCGCCGTGCTGGTATTGCAGCGGACTGGTTCGCCAATTCGGCTTCGGTACCGTTGTGGCCGGGGAAAGCCGCAACTTCCAGGGCGGGCTCGACTGGCTGCGCTCGCTGGGAGTGAAGGTGATCGACTTGGATTCCGAAGATTGCGCTTCCCTGCTGGCGGAGTACATCCGCACCCACGCAGAAGTCTGGAATGAGGATATCGGGGAAGAATAGTCATCGGAAAGGGCGAGGCCGCAGCCCCGCCCTTCCGAAAATCATCAGCAATCAATCCTAAAACGCCAGGTGCAGCGCCATCTGAATCTGCCGCGGGCCACCGATGGTTTTGTTTGTCTGGCCGAGGCCATAGGGTGCGTTGTAGAGGGGTTGCCCCTCGACCGGGAAATCATTGTAGTACTGGTTCTGTGAAACGTTGTCGATGGGAATGTCGAAGCTCGCGGTGTTGGTGACATTGAAAAAGTCCATCGTGTATTTCAACGACACGCGTTCGGTGAGCCTCAGGTCCTTGACCAGAGAAATGTCGGCGCGCTTTTGCCACGCCTGCCGAAAGATGTTGCGTTGACCAGAGGTGAAGTCGGTCTCGAAGGTATCGCCGGGTGGAATCGCTCCGCCCAAGTCGCCGGGCTGAAGCAAAGGCAAGGTGAAGCAATTCGCCTTGAGCGCCGGCGTTGCACCCGCACCCGAAGTTCCTGTGGGGGTGTTGTACGCGGTGCAACCCTTGGCGAGCGGAACCACGGGGTTGATGATTCCATCCGTTGTCCCGTAAAAGATACTGCCCACGGCTCCGGTGTAATCGATCACGCTATAGGGCTGCCCACTTTCAATGACAGCGATCCCCTGAAGTCCCCACCCATTGGCGATCTTGCCCGCCAGTCCGTTGCCCTTGATAAACGTAGGAAATTGGTAAAGGTAGTTGAAGTTCATGACATGCGTGCGGTCGAAGTCCGACGAGGCGTAAGCGCTATGCTGGTTCAGCGGGTTGTCGCCATTATAGAAGAGGCCCATGGCGCTCTGCTCATCCAGGGCGTGCGACCAAGTGTAGGAGAACCCTACTTGGAATCCGTGGCTTAGCCGCTTTTCCACATGGGTTTGCAAAGCGTTGTAGTTGGAAACGCCGATGGCCTTGTAACTCAGCGATTCTGCGGAGTAACCGATGTACGGCACGCGCATGTCGTCGTTACCGCTTTCATAGTTCGCCAGCATCGGTCCGTGACCGCCGGGCAACTGGATGGGCCCAGATCCATCGCTCGCCTCAACCGTATAACCATACGAGTAGTACTGCCCGTGAATCGGGTTGGTGGGCGTAGCGATCCCCGCCTGATTAAAGGGAATGGGCATGACTTCGTGCCGGCCGGTATTGCCCACGTAACCGATATCGATGGCCAAATCCCGGCGCGGCTGCCACTGGACATCGAAGGTGTAGTTCATCGTGTAGGGAAGCTTGTTGGCGCGGTCGTAGACGGCGAATGAAAAGAGCTTATCCCCGTTCTCAATCCCGGCTTCGTTGGGCAGATAGCTGATGATCTCCGCGGGATTTCCCGAGGGGGGAGCTTCCTCGGCGGTTCCCCACGGATTTTCCAGCGTGCTCGAGCAGGTGGGAATAAATCCCTGGTAGGCATTGGAGCTCAACGGACATACCTGCGTGTTCACGAAGGGAGGAGCCTGGTTGACGCCGAATGGTCCCGCCGTCGTCTCACCGGCCGCATATCCGGGCGAGAGGTAGGAGAAAAGCTCGCCGCGATCATAATAGATGCCCGCGCCGCTCCGAATCACGATCTTGTCGTGAAAGCCCTTGGGCATCCAGGCGACGCCCAACCGGGGCGCGATGCCCCATTGCCGGCCCGTGAGGGTCGTGTCACTCACACCCTTGGTCGGGAACTGGGCGTTGTTTCCGGCAATGATGAAACCCGTCGAGGTTATGGCGTCGGTCGCCGCATCGTAGTTGTAAAGGTTGGGATCAAAATTATAGATCCGGCCGTATTTCTCGCTGAAGCCACCATCCCAGTCGAAGCGCACGCCGGCGGTCAAGCTGAGGTTCGGGCGGATCTGAAACTTGTCCTGAATATACTCGCCCGTTTGATTCGCCCGATAGTATCGGTTGGCGTTGCCGATAAGAAACGCCGTGGACTGGAAATCGTCGTTCGAAGTCAGAATGCCTTGCAGAAACTGCCCAAGGTCGGCGGAAGCAATAATGCCGTTGCCGGTGCGGTCATCGAGGGTGTTGAGTTGGGTATAGGAAAAGCTGCCGCCGAAACTGACCGTGTGCCTGCCCTTGTTCCACGTGGCATTCGCCGAAGGCATAATGCGGTTCTGCACGACGCCCGTGAAGGCCCCTTGCGAAGCCGAACCCTGACCGATATTCAAGCTGGCATCGGCCACATAGTTGACGTTATTGGGCGAGCTGTTCCCCAAAATGTCGACAATGCTCAACCCCGGAAAACGCGAGGAACCAAAGGCGTTGATACCCATGTCCTGGGGAGTGAACGGCTGCCCGACAGAACTAAAAATATTCTGCCGCGCAAAGCCAATGGTTTCGATGATGCTGAAATTGGGGGCGGGGGTTTGAATATTGGAAAGTGAAATCACCTGGCTGCCGGCGGTCAATCTCTGCTTGAATCCCGCAACCATCGAGTAGGCATACGGTGCAACGGTGGGATCGTCCTGGAAATAGTATTTCACCGAGATGATATCGGAGGGTGTCCGGTTCCAGTCGAGGTTCGTCACCAATTGGTCCGCGGTGAAGATTGCCGTCCCCGGAACGTAAGCGTTATCGGGAATGGTCGGCGTCGGAACATTTCCATCATCGGAGGGGATCAGGTACTGGCCATTGGGCAATTTATATTGGAACATCGCGAGCGCCACCGGATCGATTTGGCTTGGCGTTATCGGTGAGACCCCATAGGGATTACCCGGGAAGTAGAAATTCGTGTTGGCGAGGTTCGCCAGGCCTGCCGCCGTACGGTTGCTATCCGTAAGCCCAAAGGGAACGGTGAGCCGCGAAATGCCGATTTCTCCGTCTCCATTGTGCAGGTGCTGATAGCCGGCATAGCCGAAGAGCTTGTCTTTGATCAGTGCCCCGCCAAGCGTGCCGCCCAACGTCTCACGATGCAGCGTCGGCACCTTTTGGTCCTGGGGTACAGTGGGGTCGGCGTTGAAGAAATAAGGCGCGGCGTTCAGCCAGTCTGTCGCATGATGCATGTAAGCTCCGCCGTGAGCCCGATTGGTGCCCGAGGCCGTGCTCATGTCGATGTGCGCGCCGCTGGTTGATCCTTGCTGGGCGTCATACATCGAGGTATTCACACGAACTTCTTGAATCGTTTCCGGAGCGGGTGTCGGCAGCGCCTGGCCGATGGCCAAATAGGGCGATGCGGTAGTCTGAATGACCCCGATACCAGTGCTCGTAACCAAGCTCACGCCCGTGTTGTTGACGATCCTGGCGGAAGCCACCTGGCTGGTGCTCTTGCCGTTGAATATGTTGCTGGAGTCAACTCCGTTCAGCAAAAAGCTGTTGCTGGTATCGCGCTGGCCGTTGGCCCAGATCGGTTGATTGCCTAGGCCTGCGTTGGCGCCGCTGCCGCTGGGGAGCTCGGCGTTAACGCCTGGAGATAGGATAGCGAGCCCGGTAAAGCTGCCCGTGGGCAAGGGAATGGTCTGAATCTCGGATTTTTCCAGGACGTAGCCATTCGTCGTGTCGACGGCATTCATCAACGGCGACTTCTCTTCCACCGTCACCGACGTGCTGACTTGCCCGACCTTCAGCGACACGTTCACGGTCGCGGTGCGATAGCCTTCCACCACGATGGCGGGAACCGTATCAGTAAGGAAACCATTGTGAGTATAAGTAAGAGTGTATGACCCGATCGGCAGATCGACGATTTCATAACCCCCCTCCGCGTTCGTTTTCTTGGAGCGCGTCAGGTGTGTTTCGTCGGCGACCGCCATCACGACAGTGTCCGGCACGACGGCGCCGGTTTGGTCGGTTACCGTGCCCCTGATCCCTCCCACGGTTTGCTGTGCCGATGCAGAAGGTAGGGATGGTAAAAACAGCGAAAGAGCTAACGCTAGGAAGAGAGTGGAAAGCTCAATGGTTCTACACACTCGGATTCTCCCGCGCAGAATGGTCATGTAGAGTCCTCCCTGTGGGAATTATGATGCGGTGGTCTTGCACGTCACCTTAGCTTAAGAAAATTGTGATCTCTTGGTAACGCGAAAAGGTATTACAATCCGCCCCGAAATACCAGTGCATACTTTTAATCGCTCGAATTAATTATTTCTATCGGGCTTACGAGACCGGCCGGAAGATCCACGTACGACCCCGGCAGAATCCGCGCCAAGGCATCTCCCTATCTTTCAATGAGATGAGGAATCCTTTCGGCCAAATGGATTCCGCTCAGTTCTCACTCGCGGTATAGTTGAAGCGTCCATTTTGTCCGGCGGAAAAACCATGGTCTTACGTGTCGCCAAGGTCGGATTGGTCCTCGCAGTCGGCCTCTATTACTTTCTCGTGGTGTTCAATAACCTAACGGACTATGACTCCAATTACCAATTCGTTCGCCACGTCCTGATGATGGACACCACCTTCCCAGGCAACCACGGCCTGTGGCGGGCGCTCAATGCCCCTGCATGCCACACTGCCTTCTATCTTTCCATCATTCTCTGGGAAACAGTGACCCTGGCTCTCTGCGTCTGGGGAGGGCTGCGCCTTGCAAAAGCTGTTGGTCACCCGGCAGTCCAATTCAACCGGGCCAAGCGGGTGGCAATCGCCGGGCTCGTGCTGGGTCTCGCGATGTGGTTGGTGGCGTTCCTGAGCGTGGGCGGCGAATGGTTCCTGATGTGGCAATCAAAAACCTGGAATGGCCAGGAAGCCGCCTTCCGCATGTTCATCATTCTCGCCATCGTCCTGCTGCTGGTAGCCCAGACTGATGCCGAGGGACAACCGTAACACCGATCGACCCCGCTGGGATCGAAGATCCTTTGGCCCGCTTTCCTCGCACCTGGGGCGAATGACCTTCGCCCGCCGGGCCGCCACCCTACCTGGACCTTGACGTGGCCTCGACGGCCACCCTCACGGCGCCAACGCCAGAGCCCGCTTGCAGGGTCGCACTTCCAAGCCTACAGGATGGGAGCAGATGCCGTTGTCGAAGTCCGATCTAGGCGTCCTTGACCATCCTCCAAGCGGCTTATTTTTCATACACTTATTGGGATATGCGCAATACTGAAGCTATAAGACCATTATTTTCTGCAATTTAATGGGATAGCGGGGATAAAGCGGAAAAACGGGGTGTTTTTGAGGTCAAAAATCGATATAACCGGTTTGCTTTCTATAATTAACCGGCAATTAGTCAGCTATTTTGTATAACTCGTTTGTTTTCATACACTCATTGGGATGATCCGTTTTGTCCGATATTTTTCCGTTTGTTTTCATCAACTTATTGGGAGCAACCTTCATTTTTGATGTTTTTTTATTTTGGTGAGTGGGCTTGATTGGCATCGATAAAATGTCGCTTTGTACGACCTTCGAAGGGGTCAATTCGTCTCTTCCTCTCGCGACTTCCAGCGCGCAAACGGCTTTCCCAACCCCACCGCGGGTGCGCGATTCGACTCGACCAACTATTAGGCGTGCAATTTGGCCTCCAAACCTAGCGTCGAGGCCGACAGATTGCCCGATCGTCAACGAAAAAAGGAGGTGCTCCTATTTTTTCTCCGGTGCCCTGGCTGCTTTCGCCTCCATTTCGCTTGGCCCGAGGAAACTTCACGGACTTTGTCGCTGTCTGGTGTACACCAACGGCGACCCGACTTTCACGATGGGTTATGGTATAGTGGAAACTGCAAACCAGGTTGCCGCCCGTCCGCGGAAAGGGATGATCCCACCTGAATGAGTGTTTGAGCACCGAGCATTGACTTCTCTTCTGCCCGTCATAGCGGACACCGGGCCAT
>CAZCVY010000313.1:0-7032 GCA_964501985.1 uncultured Acidobacteriota bacterium
ACGCCCTACCTCGATTTGCAGATGTGGTATTCGGCGGCGAGTTTTGGTTACAAGAACCGGCGCCTAGGCGATGCGCTGAAGCGCCAGATCGATCGCCTGCCTCAACTCGCTTGCCAGTACCTGCACGCGGAAAAAGTGGAGGTGGCCGCGCGCATCGCCCAGTACTGCGAAAAGCGTTTCGGCGTGAAGGGCCGCGTGCACTTCAACGTGGGCGGCGCGCAGGCCATTGAGGACTCCCTGAAGCTGGTGCGCAATTACACCGGCAAGAACCTGATGTTTGCCTTTCAGGGCGGTTATCACGGGCGCACCCTGGGCGCTTCCGCCATCACTTCCAGCTATCGCTACCGGCGGCGTTACGGACACTTCGGCGACCGCGCGCAATTCATTTTCTATCCATACTGCTATCGCTGCATTTATAACCTGAAGCCCAAGACTTGCAATCTCTACTGCCACGACCAGTTCGCCCAACTCTTCTCCAACGAATACAACGGTGCGTGGGATGCCAAGGCGAAATCCGCCGAGTTTGGTGCGTTCTACATTGAAGCGGTGCAGGGAACTGGCGGCTACGTAATCCCGCCGAAGGATTATTTCCAGCGCTTGCAGCAAACCTGCCGCGAGCGCAAGATCCTGATTGTTGACGACGAAATCCAGATGGGCTTCTATCGCACCGGCAAGTTCTGGGCGATTGAAAACTTCGGCATCACTCCCGACATCATTGTGTTCGGCAAAGCGCTGACCAACGGCTTGAACCCTATTTCGGGCATCTGGGCGCGCGAGGAACTGATCACTCCGGAATTATTCCCGCCGGGCTCGACCCACTCCACGTTTTCATCCAACACGCTGGGAACGGCTGTGGCGCTCGAGACTCTGAAAATGCTGGAAGAGGAAGACTACGAAAAACTGGTGAACGAAAAGGGCGCATGCTTCCTCGCCGGCCTGCGCAAGTTGCAGGCTCGCTATCCCGGAATCATCGGTCACGTTGATGGCCTGGGTCTAGCCCTGCGCTTGGAGATCTGCAAGCCGGACGGAATTACGCCGGATCGTGATCTTACGGATCGGATCTTCGCGGAAGGGATCGAAGGGAATCTCCAGGGACGCGGCCGCAGGTACGGCTTGGTCCTCGACGTGGGCGGCTACTACAAGAATGTTTTCACCATCGCGCCATCCTTTACGATTACCCAGGAAGAAATGGACCTCGGGCTTGACCTTCTAAATCAGCTCTTCCAAAAGTGCATTCGGTAGGGGATACGGGGCACGGGATACGGGACAGAGGACACGGGAGGAAGTGCAAGGCAAAAGGCAAAGTGCAGAAGTCACAAGTTAATGGCGCTTGCCCTGCAAGATTTCGGACTTCCCGCGTTCTAACTTGTGAGGCGACAGACCGGCGCGAAAAATTCGTCAGGGTCGATTGAGGAGGGAATTCGGGATTGGACCGATTCCGAGCCGCGATTAGCGTACCCCGAGTTCCGTGTCCCGTATCGCTTGCCCCGTATCCCGTACTGGCCCCATGCTTGACGAAGGCAGGGAAACCTGCCAAATTGAAATTACATCCAATGATCTTGAATGCTCCAACCCATACGTTGTGCGAGATCCAAATCCCGTGCGCCGTGTCCCGTCTCCGGAACTCCGAGGTGTTTATGAAACGAACTCTTCTTACGCTTTTAGTCGTGATGGTGCTGGCCGGGCTTCCCCGGAAAGGCGCAGCGCAGGATTTTGTTACCACGGCCCTGTCCGGGCTTCCGGCGCAGACTCTACGCGTGGAATTCTCCAGCCCTTCCCAATTGCGCAAGCTAACCAATTACCAAAGTCTGCGGGGAAAATTCCTGGGGCCCCGCTTGCAACAGCTTGAGGGCGCGCTTGACCAGATTGGAATCCACGAGGACGACATCGATTCAATGATGATCGGGTGGAAGCCTGGCGACAAAGAAATGGATCTTTATGGCTACGCCGCGGGGCATTTTGACAAGGCTCAGGTGGCCAAGCGCGCTGCCGCGGACAACCTCACGCCCACACCCATTTCCGGGCAAGTGGCGTACTGTTTGACGGCGGGTGTGGCGGGGACGTGTGTGGTTATTTTGGAAAATTCCCTGGGCGCTTTTGGGCCGCTCGCAACCTTGACGACGTTGCTCGATGCGCATTCCGGCCAGTCGCCGAGCCTTAATTCTGACCCGCGCTTTTCCAGCCTGGTGGGGGGCGTCAATAAGAACGCGCCCATTTGGGGAATCGCTTTGGCCGGAGCTGTGGGCGATTGGTTTGGTGGATGGATGTCAAACCAGAACACGCTAAAGTTGGATTGGAACCAGGTTTTCCAGAAGGTCGATTCGCTCACCTATTCCATCGATGCCGCGGACAAAGTCAACCTCGACATGAAAATGAACTGTGCCTCAGCGCAGGACGCCACCACCCTGCGACAGATTTTGGACGGCCTGAAGATGGCTCAGCAGCTTGCCTGGACGGCGCAGAATCCCGGTCACCCGAATCCCTACGCGGCCATGAACGTGGACATCCACGACAAGCAGATTGGCTTGCAAATCAGCATGGCGTATTCGGAGCTGACGCTCGCGAGCGGCGTTGGCGCCACTCCGAATTAGACTGATGCGCCCACCGGAACTTGTTCCGTACCCACCGGGAGTTCGGCCGGAGCCCGATCGTTGTCGCCTCGGCCTGAAGCAAATTCCCCGCTGCCGCTGGTCCCCGAGGATGAGCCTTCTCCCATCGTCCCGCCGAAGGGTATTTGCCCAGCCTCTTGGCCCTGGGCATCCGTCGCTCCATCGGGAGTGGTGGTTGCCGGACCACTCGTCAGCAGTTTGTTGAGCACCGGGACGTGCTGCCGGTTCGTTTCCACAAAGTCCACGCCCAGCGCCGTCAGTGTGAAGTCTGAGTTGTCCGCCATGGAAATGTAGTTCTTGCTCCGCAGATACCACATTGTGAATTGCAGATAATCGCGGGGAAATCCCATGCGGACTTCTACTTCATTCAGAGAAACCTCCGGGCAGTAGGGGTTGATGCGCCGCTTGACATACAGCAGCGCCAGCACCGCCAGGCGCCGGTTCAACTCACCGTCGAGGGAATCCATGAAGTCAATTGATTTGGAGAGGGGGACCACCGAAGGTGCGTCCTCTTTGCAAGTCGCATCGTATTGGGCGCGGCGATCGGGATCGGATAACACGTCATATGCTTCCTTCAGCCGCAAGAACGTCTCCGCGTCGCCGGTCCCCGGGACGTCCGGGTGGAGCCGTCCCGCCAGAAAGCGATAAACACGGTGGATTGTGGAGGGCTGGGCATTGGGGCTGATTTGAAGGAATTCGTAGTAATTCAGTGGTTCCAAATGGGTCTCTCCTTCTGTCGAAGCTCAGGGATGGCCTTACTCTTTGCTGCCACAAACGAGCGAGGAGGAATTACAGGCAGCCGCTCACTTCCCGCCACATCGATCCTCACTCTGGGATCACCCTCGGCAGGGGGAATGAATTAGTAAAGGCCCCGAACTTCACTCTAGAAGTTGTCGGTTACCTTGCAAATAGTACGGGCGTACTAGCAGGGGCAGATCAGATGGGCGTGGAGAACACCAGCGGTTAGCGGGAAGTTACTGCAATTCGACCGTCGAGACCCAAGTCGCGACTTACCAAAGCCGATCAGGCCAGAGCAGATTAGGCTTGAATTGCGAATTGACTTAGGGTATGAGCAAGAAGAATCGGAATTAAATCGTTCGCGGGATATTTCGCCGTCAACCTCCGGAGGGCTAAATGCGTCAGCTCTACGTAAAACGGACTCTATTATGTTGTGTTGCCGGGTTCTGCCTGTTTGGCTGGATGGCCTCGACTCGAAGCCAGTCCGATTCTGCCAAAGAAACGACGAGCGCCCCGTGCCCTAGCGATGAAGCCGGATTAACGTTACCCGCAGGTTTTTGCGCCAGCATCTTCGCTGACGGCATAGGACACGCCCGCCACATGGTGGTGGGGCCGACCGGAGTGGTTTACGTTAATACCTGGTCGGGTGACTACTACGGCCATGATGTGCCGCACGGCGGCGGATTTCTCGTCGCCCTACAGGATAAAACCGGCGCGGGAAAGGCCGATGTTATTGAGCGCTTCGGCGAAACTGCGCAAACGGGCGGCGCCGGCGGCACCGGCATCGGCATGTATAGGGGCTCGATCTATGCGGAGATTAACGACCGAATCGTCCGCTACGCGCTCGCCGCCGGCTCCATCGTGCCGAACGGCGCTCCGGAAACGATAGTGTCTGGCCTGCCTCTCGGCGGTGATCATCCGATGCATCCGTTCATCATCGACGCTCAAGGAGCAATGTATGTGGACGTCGCCACCGCCACCAACGCCTGCCAGCTTCAGAATCGCCAACTTAAATCGCCGGGCGCCGACCCGTGTGCCGAACTCGTGACTCGCGGCGGCGTTTGGCGTTATAGCGCCAATGAAACGAACCAAACGTTTTCGCCGGCAGCACGCTACGCGACCGGGATCCGCAACGCTGAAGGCTTTGCCCTCGATTCCTCCGGCCGGGTATTTGTGAGTCAGCACGGGCGAGACCAATTGCACGCGAATTGGCCCGATCTCTATAAGCCCGCCGAAGAAGCGACCTTGCCGGCGGAAGAGTTGATGCTTTTGCAGCCGGGAGGGGACTATGGCTGGCCCGAATGTTATTACGATGGCCCGGCGCATAAGCTTGTCCTCGCGCCCGAGTATGGCGGTGACGGCGGCAAACGCGTAGGGCCTTGCGCCAACAAGATCGCTCCGGTCGCCGCATTTCCCGCCCATTGGGCGCCAAACGCCATGGCGCGATATGACGGGAAACAATTTCCCGCTCGCTATCACAACGGAGTGTACATTGCCTTCCACGGCTCATGGGATCGCGCGCCATACCCGCAAGGGGGCTATAACGTAGTCTTCCAGGCCCTCCACGGTGATCATGCCTCAGGCGGATGCGAGGTCTTCGCCGATGGTTTCGCGGGACCTGTAAAGACTCCGGACGGCGCCGCGCATCGCCCCTCAGGCGTTGCTGTCGGCCCGGACGGCTCGCTCTTTGTTTCCGACGATGTGCGTGGGCGCATCTATCGAATTACGTATGACGGACGTTCCCGGGACGATGCCGCAGCGGCCACTCCCTGCCCGAGCGCCTCGGCTCCGGCCGGTGAGGTGGAGGCGGCTGTCGCCAAGCCGCCGGAGGGGACCAATCCGACCGCCGGCACGGATGAATCCAGCCTTCCTGTTCCCGCGGGAGCGACACGGGCGATGGTGGCGCTGGGCGATCGCATTTTCCACGGACAAGAGGGTGGAGCTGCCTGCGCGGGTTGCCACGGCGCGCACGCTACAGGTTCTCCTTTGGGACCCGACCTCACCAGCAAAAAGTGGCTGTGGAGCGATGGCAGCTATGACGGAATCTTGAAGACGATTCGAGAAGGAGTGAGTCACCCCAAACAATATCGCAGCCCGATGCCGCCCATGGGTGGGGCGCAACTCACTCCCGACCAACTCTCGGCGCTCGCCGCATATGTCTGGGCGCTGGGCCATTAATCAAGGGACCGTGCGAGACTCGCACAGCCGAGACGCGGAGTGGGGAAAAGCCGGGGAGTGAGTGCGGTCCGCTTTGCCTTCCAGGCTGCGATTCTTAAGGAATGCCCCAAAGGCGCAGGTCCCGACGCCATAAGCGCTAGCTTACGCAGGGCGGGCCAGAAGTTGGCCCGTTCTGCAAGTGTCCCGGCATTGACGTCCGAATAGCTGGCGATACGCTCGGAGACAACAGCACCCAATCCACGCGATGAGCGCTTACCGGTACCCTGACGATCTCAGTCTAACTTCCGAGTGGGGCGTCATCCTGCGGCACGTTTAACTGTCAGCCGACTCTGGGCGATTCCTTGCTAATGCCAAGGCCTGTGGGGACCTGGCACGCTTTCAAACGGCAGCCGTCCCACTTTCCGGGACGGGCGTTTTTCAGGCACAATCTCTTTGGATTGTGCGGTGGCTGCTCAGCGCGTTAGATTCAGAGATCGCTTAGCTACCCTGCGCTAGACTGCTGGAGACCCTTAAGAGTTGAAGATATTGCGGCTGATCTTCGTATAGCCCTGACCATCTGCCCACAGGGTGAGAGGGATGGCGGCAAGTTCATCCACTTCGGGGATGGCCAGGCCGTTCTTCGTGAGATCCACGGTCTTGATGTAGGTCTTACAGGTTTCGCAAGCTTCCACCCGGACAAGCTCAAACTTCGCGGCCGCGTAGACGCACATTTTATCATCGCGGGACTCTTCGCATGCCGGGCAGGCGATGCGAAGATAATCCCACTCCGTGTAGCAAAACGAACAGACGAGTGAGCGCTTGGCGCCCTCGCCTTCCGGCCGCAGAATACCTGCCAAGGGCCTTGACCCGCAAAAGGGACAGACGGGCCGCCGGGCAGCGAGCTCGGGCAGATCGACGAGGTAGGCAAGGTACTCCGCGTATGGCTGTAGAAATGCCAGAGCGGCGAACCTCCTGAGGTCCTCATCGGAAGACTCTGCTCCCGTCTCCATCCGTACCGCCTCCCGCGCTCCGTCGTCTATTGCGTCGAATTCCCTTCGGTCGCGCTCATTCCGGTGCCAGAACCGCCCGAGAAGCAGCGCCCATTCGCCACTTTCGTTTTTTTCGAGTCGGGAAGCAAAACCGGCCATTGCAGACGTCCCCTCCTTCACCAGGAAAGCGAGAAAGGGCCGAAAACGTGGCATCAAGACTTTGATCTCAAGAGGGCTTAGTTCCTGCGAGAGTCGTCCATTCGAAAAGTGTGCGGCCTTGGAGCCAAAAGTCGATTGATGGCGGGAATATAAACCCTTTTGGAACGCCGCCAATTTCGCGTAGAAGGTCAGAACCTCGGTGGCAAAAGGATATTGGCCAGCCAGCTCGCGTGCACGTTCAACGCGCTGGTCCCATTTTCGCAATCGATCACCGAGGGGTTTCGTCATGTTTCCAAGGAGGGCTTATCCTTGACCTGTTCATACCAAAGGCGATGATGCATTCGAGCCCAACTGGCGGAAACTTCGCCGCGGATAATCGA
>CAZCVY010000314.1:0-6973 GCA_964501985.1 uncultured Acidobacteriota bacterium
GTGAAGGCTTCGATCAGCAGCGGGTCCTGGGAAAGATGGGCGAGCACACGAAGCTCAATCTGCGAGTAGTCCGCGGAGATCATCACGCACCCGGGGTCCGCCACGAACGCCGAACGGATACGCACTCCGAATTCATCGTCAATGGGAATGTTCTGGAGGTTGGGGTTAGAGGAAGAGAGCCGCCCGGTGCGCGCCACGGTTTGGTTGAACGACGTGTGCAGACGGCCTGTCCCCGGCTGGATGAATTTGGGAAGCGCATCGATGTAAGTGGACTTGAGCTTGGCTCGTGTGCGGTAGTTGATGATCTTGCGGGGCAAATCGTGCTTTTCCGCGAGCGCTTCCAGCACCGAGGCGTCCGTCGAATACTGCCCGCTTTTCTTCAAGCGCTTGCCGCCGGGCAGCTTGAGCCGCTCGAACAGGATCTCACCAAGTTGCTTGGGCGAGTCGATGTCGAAAGCCCCTCCCGCCAAGTCATAGATTTCATGCGTCAACGTGGTCAGCTCCTTGTCGAATTCCCCGGACATTTTGACCAGGATTTCCGCATCGATGCGAACACCCGCTGCCTCCACTTCGGCCAGCACCGAGGCCAGCGGCAACTCGATTTCGCTGTAAAGCGTTTGCAGTTCCTCGCGCATGATCTCCGGACGAAGCAACTCACCCAACTGGTAAGTGCGATTCGCGGCTTCGGCGAGAGAGAGAGAAATCTTGCGCCCTTGCAGGCGTAATACCGCGTCTGCAAGCGTGTGGCTCGAGGCTAGCGGCTCGAGAAGGTAGGAATAGAGCATGGTGTCGTCGGCCACGCCCGCGAGCGAAATTCCCTGCTTTGCCAGCAGCAGTTGCAGGAGCTTGGAATTGTGCACCGCCTTGCGGCGGTTTGCGTCGCCCAGCGTTGGTGCGAGCAGGGCAAGCAACTCCCACGATGGCCCGAAGCTGACCGACGCCAGCCGCGTCCCATCCGACAGCCCCAACCCGGTTAGGCGGTCAGCAAAACCCTCGTCGCCCTCGAGACCCATACCAATTGCCAGCGTGGCGTTCGGTTCCAGCGATTGCAACCATCGTGTCACGCTTTGCGGCGCGGCCAATTCCTCCGACTCAGTCGCCGCCTCGACCGGCGCGGGAGCTTCTTGCAGGAACTCGCGCAGGAGCGAGGTGAAACCCAACTCCTGGCAGAGGGCCGTCAGTTCGGCGATGTCCAGGGGCGCCAGCTGCAATTGCGCAAAGGACGTTTCCACGGGGACGTCGGTCCGAATTGTGGCCAACTCGCGGCTCAGTAGGGCCTCCTTGTGGAAGTCGCGCAGGGCTTCGCGGTAGCTCTGCTTCTTGACTTGGTCGTAGTTTTCCAATGCCTTCTCGAGCGTGCCAAATTGTTGGATTAGCTCGGTCGCCCCTTTGGGACCGATGTAGCTGCGCTTCTTTTCGCCCTCCGCAAGCTTCGGCTCGCGGCCGGGAAGCGGCCGGGCACCCGGAATGTTGTCGCTGGGGTCCCCTGTGAGGGCCAGCCAGTCCACCACCTGCGCGGGCTCCACGCCGATGATCTGTTTCACCTTTTCCGGATCGCAGAGAGTTTCGCCGTCGCTCCCGGGGCGGGAGGGCTTGAGCACGCGAATGCGGTCGTTCACCAACTGGAACAGGTCTTCATCACCAGAAACGATAAAGACTTCCGCCCCCTGGGCCGACCCATCCCGCGCCAGCGTGCCAATCACGTCGTCGGCCTCAAAGCCTTCGCGCTCCACCAGCGGCAATCCCAAGGCGCGGCAGAATCTCCTCACGTAGGGGAGCTGCACGGCAAGGTCTTCGGGAAATGGCGGCCGATTCGCCTTGTATTCTTCAAACAGCTTGTCGCGAAAGGTGGGTGCGGACAAATCGAACGCTACAGCGACATGGCCGGGTTGATGGTCCTTCAGCAACTTGCGAAGAGTTCGGACGAAGATGTAAATCGCCTTGGTCGGCATTCCCGTAGGCGACGCCAGCGCCATCTGCATGGGCGCAAAAAAGGAGCGAAAGACCAGTGACATAGCATCGATGAGAAAGAGCTTGTTGGCCGTTTGGGGCAATGCATCCTCCTTGCGCTCAAAAGACAAGGTTGTCATTTTACCCCAACCGTGACCGTTTCTTCAGTCGCGTCGACCATCTCGAGCACGATTTGCGAAGAGGGGCGGCCCCGCCGATTGACGAATCCATGGCGGCCTAATGAGGCCGGGCTACCGCCCAGTTATTGAGGTTGCGAATAACTTTTAAGAACGGTCGCGGAGTCTGCGGCATTAACGACACTTAATACAGGGCGACCTGTTGTATGATTACCACAGCAACCCGAACGATCCACTTTACAAAAACACCCTAAGTTACAGATTCATAATGTATTATATTTTTACATCAGCATGGAAGCAAAGGTGCATAAAGCTTAGCCTGCGTCGGGAGGAACTTTGGGTCAACAACATACTCTGGCTTCTGAGGTATCGCTTTCAGGAATAGGCTTGCACACGGGGGTGACCGTCAACGTGCGGCTTCGCCCCGCTCCGGTCCATACAGGAGTCGTTTTCAAGAGGATCGACTTGGACGGCTTCACCATCGAAGCACAATCGCGCCACGTCGCCCGTGTCAGCTATGCCACCAGCCTGATGAAAAAGGGCGTGCTGATTTCTACCACCGAGCACCTGCTTTCGGCCCTGGCCGGGCTGGGGATAGACAACGCCATCGTTGAAATCGACAACCTGGAACTCCCGATTGTGGACGGCAGTGCCCTGCCCTTTGTGAAGCTGATTCGCCAGGCGGGTTTGCGCCCCCAGCGTGCCCGGCGCGCCTACGCAAGGATTCTAAAGCCCCTGGAAATATCGGAAGGGGCGAAGCGAATTGCGATCTATCCGTCCGAGACCTTCGCGGTGAGCTACTCCATTGCCTTCCCCCACCCCGTGATCGGTGCGCAATCGCTAGACTTCACTCCCAACGCCAGTTCTTATGAAGCCAATGTCGCTCCTGCCCGGACTTTCGGGTTCCTTGCCGAGGTCGAGATGCTCTTGAAGAGCGGCTTGGTCAAGGGCGGCTCGCTCGAAAACGTCGTCGTGCTCGACGAGGAGCGCGTGATGAACCCTGAGGGCTTGCGCTTCCCGGACGAGTTCTGCCGCCACAAGATTCTGGACCTGATTGGCGACGTTTCCCTGTTCGGACACCCGTTGATCGGCCATGTGGTCGCCGAGCGGGCGGGCCACGCGATGCATGCCCAATTAGTTTCCCAGTTGCTCCGCCAAAAGGACTGCTGGGCCCTCACCACCAGCCCGCCATTGAGTTCGGGCACGCCTATTTCGGCCTTAGGCGTCTTGGCCGCAGCAGGCGCTTAGCCAAATCCGAAAAATAGAACAGTGGCAGCTCGTTTGCTATACTTTCGCTGAGCCCTGGAGCTCAGGCCAGGGGGGAGAACCGCCCGGAGCAGGCGGAATCCCGCAAGTTCAATTAGGGGGCAAAATGAGCGTTGAGGATAAAGAGAAGGAACTTAGTGTGTACGAATCCATGGCGGCCCGGTACGATGTGGCCGCCCGCAAGCTCGGAATAGACGAAGGCCTTTCGAATTATCTGCGCACACCCAATCGCGAAATCATTGTTCACATCCCGGTTTCAATGGATGACGGCACGCTGCGAGTTTTTGACGGTTACCGTGTGCAGCACAGCATCGCTCGCGGGCCTTGCAAAGGAGGCTTGCGGTACTCACTCGACGTCAGTTTAGATGAGATTCGCGGGCTTGCCGCCGAGATGACCTGGAAGTGTGCGGTGGTGAACATCCCGTTTGGGGGCGCAAAGGGAGGGATTGTCTGCGATCCCTCCAAACTATCGGTGGGCGAACTGGAACGCATTACGCGCCGCTACACGGCGGAGATCCTGGACTATATCGGCCCGGACCGCGATGTGCCTGCACCCGACATGAATACCAATGAGCAGACGATGGCATGGATTATGGACACCTACTCCATGCACATGCGCCACACGGTGACGGGCAGCGTGACGGGCAAGCCGCTCGACCTGGGGGGCTCGCTGGGGCGCCGCGAGGCAACGGGCCGGGGGTGCATGATCACCGCTGACGAAGCGCTGAAGCGTTTCCGGTGGCAGCGGGAAAGCACCCGCGTCATCGTGCAGGGTTTTGGCAATGTCGGCTCGCAAGCCGCTCGATTGATGTACGAGGCGGGATACAAGATCATCGGCGTCGGAGATATTTCGGGGGGGATATTCAGCACCTCCGGCATCAATATCCCGCACCTTCTGGAATACGTCGAAAAGCACAAAACGATCCAGGGGTATGGCGGCGGCGACAGCATTGGCACCCAGGAAATCCTGGAGCAGGACTGTGATCTCCTGCTGCCCGCCGCGACCGAAAGCGTCATCACCAGCAAGAATGCGCACAAAATCAAAGCCAAGCTGCTTGTGGAAGGCGCCAACAGCCCCACGACTCCCCCTGCTGACGACATCCTGTTTGACCGTGGGGTGTTCGTCGTTCCCGATATCCTCGCCAACGCCGGCGGCGTGACGGTTTCCTACTTCGAGTGGGTGCAAGACCGCCAGGGCTATTTCTGGACGGAAGGCCTGGTCAACGAGCGGCTGAAGCACAGCATGGTCTCCGCCTTCGACGGAGTGGTGGCGTACAGCCAAAGGCATAACGTCAACAATCGCATCGCCGCCTACATGCTGGCCATCGACCGCGTGGCGTTCTGCATTAAGCTGCGGGGGATTTACGCGTAGTGGGTTTTTGTCGGAGCGCACATCGGCTCGGCATCCGTCATGGCTCCACTTCGGACGCCGTCACCAAGCCCAGAACTCGGCGGCCAGCATTGACAAAGGAGGAGGGAGCAAGCAAAATCACAGGTCGCAATTGACCTTCGAGATCACACTTCGGAAAGGATTAGTTCGCTATGCCAGAGTTTGATGCTGAGAAAGAGTCCAAACACTTTTATGCCGATGTGCCAGTGAAGCACGAACCCTTCTTTTTAAAGGGTGCGGGGGCGCTCGATTGGGGCATGCAGAACCGCTTGGCGCGGGTTTTCAACCCCTCCTCGGGCCGCACCGTGATGCTGGCCATCGATCATGGATACTTCCAGGGGCCAACCACCGGCCTCGAGCGAATCGACCTGAACATCGTACCGCTGCTGCCCTACACCAACGCCCTCATGCTGACGCGCGGCATTCTACGCACGACCATACCCGCTTCGTTCACTCACGGCGTGGTGCTGCGCGCGAGTGGCGGGCCGAGTATTCTGAAAGAGCTTTCCAACGAGCAAATCGCCGTCGACATTGAGGACGCGGCGCGGCTTAACGTTTCCGCCATGGCCGTGCAGGTGTTTGTGGGCGGCGAATATGAAACGCAGTCCATTCACAACTTGACGCGCCTCGTGGACGCGGGCCTGCGCTACGGAATCGCCACCCTCGGCGTGACCGCGGTCGGCAAGGACATGGTGCGCAACGCCAAGTATTTCCGCCTCGCCTGCCGCATTTGCGCTGAACTCGGCGCTCAGGTGGTGAAGACCTATTACGTGCCTGAGGGGTTTGAGACCATCACCGCCTCGTGTCCCGTCCCGGTGGTAATGGCCGGCGGCAAGAAGCTGCCCGAAATCGACGCGCTAACCATGGCCTACCGCGCTGTCAGCGAGGGCGCCGCGGGCGTAGACATGGGCCGGAACATTTTCCAGTCCGACGCTCCGGCAGCCATGATTCAAGCCGTGGGGAAAGTGGTCCACGAGCTGATGAAGCCGGAGCAGGCTTACGACTTCTATCAAACGCTTCGGAACGAGGTGGTGGGAGTCCGGGGCTAGGCATCCGAATCGAAACTCGAAATTGGAAAATCGAAACTTAGTGAGTAACCTACGAGTTTCCAGTTTCATTACTCCCGAGAAAGCGCATGGCCAATTCCAAAGGTCTCGAACTGCTCCGCGCCGCCGCGCCGACGATCAGCGTCGGTGTGATCACCGCTAACTTGCTGTCGCTGGGCTCGGAAATCGCGCTCCTCGAGCGGACGGGCGTGAAGCTGGCTCACGTCGACGTGATGGACGGCTGCTTCTGCCCCATGATGACCGTGGGGCCGCCGTTCATCAGGGCCATCAAGACTTCCCTGCTCAAAGACGTCCACTTGATGATCGAGGAACCGCTGGAAAAGGTCGCAGACTACGTCGCCGCTGGCGCGGACGTCATCACCATTCACGTGGAGGCCTGTTCGCACGTCCATCGGGCGCTGCAAAAGCTCGGGACGCTCACCAACGTCAACGAGGCGGACCGGGGAATCGTGCGCGGCGTGGCGCTCAATCCGGGCACGCCGCTGGAGGCGCTCGAACCTCTTCTGGATGATCTCGAGTATATTCTGCTCCTTGCCGTTAACCCCGGATGGGGCGGGCAGAAGTATATCCGCTCGACAACCACCCGCATCGGCCGCGTCCAGCGCATGATTGCGGATGCCGGCAAGAACATCATGCTCGGCGTCGACGGCGGGGTCACGAAGGAGAATATCGCGGAGGTCGCCGCGACTGGCGCAGATCTCATTGTAACCGGCAGCGCAGTATTCGACGGCAACGCGCCGGAAGCCAACGCGCGCTTCATGCTCGAAGCTGTTGCAGCAGTACACAGCCGCCAGTAGAGACGCCGGCAGGAGCCCGCTTCCACATCAGCACTTCTCAGAGACATTCATGAAAAACCGTTGGTCTGACCAAGATGCCCATCGATTTCTCGATCAATATGCTGCGCAATGGGGAGCCGACCTGGCCCTGCGAACCTACACCACGCGCCTGCTCGGCAGCGACGAAGCGCTCGTCTTGCACGGCGGCGGCAACACTTCGCTCAAAGGATCTCATCGCAACGTCTTTGGCCAGGAAACACCTGCGCTCTTCATGAAGGCCTCAGGGTTCAATTTGCGTACGATCGAACCCGAAGGGCACACCGCTTTGGACCTCGAGTATCTGAAGCGGTTGTGCGCTCTTTCCGAGCTTTCCGACGATGCCATGGC
>CAZCVY010000315.1:0-6953 GCA_964501985.1 uncultured Acidobacteriota bacterium
TGGGGCGTGGGCATCCTGCCCGCGCGCCGACGGGAGCGGGACGCTCCCGAGACAGGGGGCAAGATGCCCGCGCTACGGTTGCCGCAATGGCCAAGCTCCTTCCTTATCTGGATTCAAGCACCCCCTACAGATTGCCGATAACTCTTATGAGGTGCGCCTTACCCTAAGGCGGACGCAATGACTTTCACGAGTCGCGGAAGGTTCGATGGGCAGAGGGGGCTAGTGTTCCGCGCGCCCCCCGCGGTTCGTGCCGCACACTTTCGGCTTTGGTTGCTCGTCGGTCTGCTGATGGCTCTCCCCGGGCAGTTCAGTTGGGGGGGGCAAACAGCTCAGCCTTTCCCTGTGCGCCGCGAGGCCCCGATGGTGGGGAACTTACCCACCCTCACGCACATTGGGCAAATCCGCGGTCTCTCCCTGGAGGATGCTTCCAAGGGCTATCCGGTTCGACTCCGCGCCGTGGTGACCTATTGCAGCGCGGCAGATGGGGATCTCTTCATTCAGGACTCGACCGCCGGCATTTGGGTTGATCCGCAAAAGTTCAACCTAAGCCTACGGTCCGGGCAATGGGTGGAAGTGGAAGGCACCGCCGGGGTCGGTGACTTTTCTCCGGAAATTGACAAGGCACGGGTTCGGATTCTGGGGGAAGCTCCCTTGCCGGTTGCCCGCCGGGCTTCCGGCGACGAACTTGCCTCCGGCCGCCAAGACAGCCAGTGGGTGGAAGTGAATGCCGTCGTCCGCTCAGCCGCCTCGCGCGGGTCGGAATTAACCATGAATGCTTCCGCCGGCGCCTTCCAATTCCGGGTCTACGCCCCAGACTTTGGGACCCCTCCGGCAGACCTGGTTGACGCGGAAGTCCGGATTCGAGGTGTGTTTGCGGGAACTTATACATCCAGCGGCCAGTTCACCGGCTTCCAGGTGCTCGTTCCGAGCCGGGGTGCGATCCAAATGGTTCGGCGGCCCCCAGGTGACCTCTTTTCCTTGCCCGTGCGCCCCAGCCATCTGTTCTTACGGCTAACTCCGGAGGGCGCGTTCACCCACCGCGTGCGCATTCAGGGCGTAGTGACCTACCATGGCGCCGGGCTGCTCTGCGTCCGCAATCAGGATGGAGCGCTCCTGGCCCATCTGACTTTGCCTTTGGCTCAGGGACCGAACGCCGTGACGCGCCCGGTTGAAACCTCGAACCCGGTGCAGGTCGGCGATTTGGTGGACGTGGTGGGCTTCCCTGATCGCGGCGATTACACGCCGGTGATGCTCGACGCAGTGTGCCGGAAGATCGGGGTCAGCTCCCGACCTCAACCCGCGAGGATGACGGCTAAAGAGGCGCTCCGCGGCGACCATGACGCGGATTTGATCAGGCTTTCCGCAAATTTGCTGAACCGAACCGACCGCGAAGGTCAGGAAGTCTTGGAACTCCAGGAAGGGGATACGACCTTCCGGGCAGAAATGGAAATAACCGGCGGCGCTCGGCCCCTGGAATCTCTCCGCCCCGGCAGTCTGCTGGAACTGACGGGCATCCGCCGGATCGAGGTGGATGACAACCGGACGCCGCAGGCTTTCAGCCTTCTGCTGCGCTCGCAGGAGGATATCGTAGTCCTCAAGCGGCCGCCGTGGTGGACGCTCGGCAAAGGGCTCGCGGCCCTAGCAATTCTGATGTCGGCGGTGTTCGCCGTGCTGGGCTGGGTGGCCGTTTTGCGGCGCCGCGTACACACCCAGACCGAACTGATCCGCGAGCGGCTGGAAAATGAAGCGGCCCTGGAAAACCGCTATCAGCGTCTCTTCGAGCGCAACCTTGCCGGCGTCTGCCGCACCTCGCTCGATGGGCATCTGCTCGACTGCAACCACGCCATGGCCTCAATGTTGGGTTACAACTCCCCGGCGGAAGTGCTGGGCCGGAGGGTGTCCGGAAGCTTCTCGGCGCCCGACAGCCGCGAAGCCTTCCTAATGGGGTTGAAGGCCGAGAAGAAACTGAGCAATCGCGAAACCCGCTTGGAACGAAAGGACGGCAGCGAACTCTGGGTCATCGAAAACGCTACTCTCGTCGATGGCCCCCGCGACGGCGGACCCGTCATCGAGAGCACCTGCATTGACATCACCGCGCGCAAGCAGGCGGAAGCGGACCTTCATCGCTACGCCCATGACTTGGAGATTGCCGGCGCTGACCAGGAAAGGCGCTCAGCGGAATTGGCGCGACTGGTGGAGGAACTGGCCCGCGAGCGCGACCTGCTCGACACGCTTATGGATAACGTTCCCGACGCCATTTACTTCAAGGATTCCGAGTGCCGTTTTACGCGCATCAATGCCTCCCAGGCTCGCATCCTCGGAGTGGGCGATTCGGCCGAAGCTGTGGGCAAGTCCGACCTCGATTTCTTCCCCCGCGAAGACGCGGAACACTACTTCGCTGACGAGCGCCGGATCATTGCAACCGGTCAGCCCCTGATTGGCAAGCTGGAGCGGGTTTGCGACCGCGAAGGGAAACTCCACTGGGTTTCCAATACGGAAGTTCCGATCAAAGACGCGCAAGGCCGCGCGACGGGGATCGTCGGCATCGCGCGAGATGTAACCGAGTGGAAATCAACCCTGGAGGAATTGCGCGAAAGTGAAGCACGCTATCGCGAACTGTTCGAGAATGCCAGCGACGTCGTCTATACCACCGATCTGGAAGGTCACGTAACCTCCCTTAACCGCGTGGGGCAACAACTCCTGGGGTATTCGCAGGAGGAGATCACGGAACTGGACCTCTGGCGCCTGATCGATCCTCAACAATGGGACCACCTTAAGCAGGAAGGCCAACGGGTGATGGCAGGTGAATCCGACGTTAACCTGGAAGTGGAACTCAAAGCCAAGGATGGCCGCCGTGTGACGCTGGAGATTAAACCACGCCTGATCTATAAAGACGCGAAACCCGTCGGCTTGCAGGGCATTGGGCGTGACATTACCGGCCGGGACGTGGCGGAGTTGGAACTGCGCCAAGCGCAGAAACTCGAGTCCGTTGGGCGCCTCGCAGCCGGCATCGCGCACGAAATCAATACCCCCGTACAATTTGTGGGCGACAACATTCGCTTCCTTCAGGACTCTTTCGGGAGTTTGCAGACACTGCTGAACAAGTATCAGGAGTTTTTCTCGACCCTACCCACCAGCTCTCCAGTCGCCGGCATGATGGAGGAAGTGCGGCGGGTGGAGACGGAAGTCGATTGCGCTTACTTGCTGGAGGAGATACCCAAGGCGCTGACGCAGACCCTCGAAGGGGTGGATCGCGTGGCGACAATTGTCCGCGCCATGAAGGAATTCGCTCATCCCGAATCTAAAGAAATGGCCGCGACCGATCTCAATAAAGCGATTTTGAGTACGCTCACCGTCGCGCGGAACGAGCTGAAATATGTTTCCGATGTTGAGACCGACTTTGATGACTTGCCCCTCGTCGTGTGCAACGTCGGCGACATGAACCAGGTATTCCTCAATTTGTTGGTAAACGCTGCCCACGCCATAGGTGACGTCGTGACGGGTACCGGAAAGAAAGGCAGGATACTGATTCGCACTCGGCGTGAGGACAAGACAGCCCTGATCGCCATCTCGGATACCGGTGGCGGCATTCCCGAAGCGATCCGGACCAGAATCTACGACCCGTTCTTTACCACGAAGGAGGTCGGACGCGGGACCGGCCAAGGGTTGGCGATCGCGCGGTCGGTGGTGGTCGATCGCCATAGAGGGAGCTTGACGTTCGAAACCGAAGTGGGAAAGGGAACGACGTTTTTCATACGGCTGCCACTCGACCTGGGAGAGAGTTCCAAGGAACTGAAGGCTGCTTGAGGCGAATGCGACTCGGGTCGCTCTCTTGAGCTTTGCCCGCGCTTCGGGACCGCAGAAGTGCGTGCGGCAGAACGCAGTAAGCGGAAGGCGGTTGGCAGCCCAGCCAGCGGCCCTCGGCCGGAGTGAATAGCCCGCGTTCCGAAGCTTCGCGCGCGGCTGGGAATCAGACTGTCGCGAAGCCGCAGGCCCGATGCCAGCGCTGCCGTCGCCGTGGCCGGACTGGACCACCTGTGACGCGCTATTTGGCGCACCGCTTCGGGTTGCCACTCCGCGGGGCAGTCACCGGCCGGTGAGAGGGAGGCAGAATTGAAGCGAACAGGGGGTTGAACAGCGGAGCGCAGAAACCACACAGCAGAAGGCAATCGGCCTGGCCAGTCGTTGCCGGGTGGCAATGCCGGTGACCGACATTTCCCGGGACATTAAGAGGCAGCGTCCCGCGGTATCACGGGTCACTGGGCCAAGCGGGTGGGGAGAATATGTTGAATGCGGGCCGAGGAGGTTCGGGGGCCATTGTGGATATTCCGCAAAGGGCCGCTAGTGGTCGGACTTGATGGGCTGCCCCAGCTTCCACTCGACTTGCGAGAGGACCCCGCCGAGGACTCGCGCGTCGTTACAAGTGAGGTTTAAATCGAGGAGCAAACGCCGCAGTTTCAATAACATGGCCGCGCGGCTCTTGGGTTGGAGGTAGCCCGAGACATCCAGGATGTGGACCGCGCGCTCGAGGACGTGATCGAGGGTCTGGAGGTTGGCGGGGTCCGAGGGATGGGCGGTAACGCGGGCCGGTTGCACGGACACAACGTCCGAACGCGACAATTCATACGCGCAAACTGCGACAGCCTGCCCGAGATTCATCGACGGGCATTCCGGTGTCGTGGGAATGCGCACCAGCGCGTGGCAGTGGCTCATGTCCTCGTTCGAAAGGCCGGTCTTCTCTGAGCCGAAGAGCAGCGCCGCCTTTCCCCGAGCCTTGCGGAGCCGCAGCCAAGCGGCAAGTTCGGGCAGCGGCAAGAGCTCGCGGCCAAGGTTGCGGCGGGAACCGGTGGTGGTGCCGAGCACCAGGGTGACATCGGACAATATGTCGGAAAGAGCGGGCACCGCGCGCGCCGCCGAGATCACCACGTTGCCCCCAATCGCGGCGTGGCGAGCCTCGTCCCAGGTGGGCTCAAAGGCGTCGACCACCGCCATATCCATCAACCCGAAGTTCGCCAGCGCCCGCGCCGCCGCGCCGATATTCAACGGATTGCGTGGGCGCACCAGCACGATGCGCCAATTCAATTTGCTCATGGCGGGAATTGTAACAGCACGAGGCCGCAGGACGTGAACTGCATTCAGGCACCACGGAGGCACAGCGCGGCAGAGCCGCAACCAAAGTGTGGCACGGCCATCCTGGCCGGGACCGATTCACGGGCTGGAAGCCCGTGCCACAAAAATCGACGCGGGCTGCGAAGAAACTGGGGAATAGTAGTAACAGGGATCACGGAGAAAAGACCAAAGGGAGAACCCCAGGTCGACTATCTGGTGAGCCAAGTTGTCTATACCCACAGACAAGGGCCTTCTCTCCGTGATCTCTGTGCCTCTCGAGAAAGTGCCCGCTAAGTTGCTGATTCCAGGCAGAGCGAACGCGCACTTTCCGGCACTATGAACCCGCATCGGCGTCCCGCGACTCCGTGGAGAATTCCTAATTGTTTTCGAGCTCAGCTTTGTCTGTCGCGGAGGGCTCAAGGATTTTCTTAGCGCTTATCGGCTCCCGGCACGTGCCCAATCACGGGCTCGGCGGCCGCGGCAGGGCTTTGGTTGCGGTCCCGCCGCGTTCCGCTACCCTTTTACCTTGTGGTCTTGTTGCGGCCATCCCGCATTCCCGGATGCTTTCCGGGGCGCAGATCGCCGTGCGGCGAAACACGCTAACGAAACAGTGAACTACAATATCCCTCCTTCTCAAGTCGACGCCCTGGCATGGCGAGCCTGAGTCTCTGCCGCGTCGCAATTATTCCGTGGAACGGCCAAGCACCGGTCGGCCCTCGTCGCCGGCCCCCAGGGTGCGATAGAAATAGGAATGGATCGTAATCGTGTACGCTTCACGATGGCCAATCCCCGAGGAGAACTCATCCGTCCGCGCTACGGCGGCGATAGCGGTCCAAAAGGAATTGTCACGTGCGGCGATACGTGCTGGTGAGGAATCCAAGTTCACCGGCGCTCTGAACGCGGTGGTAGAAGGGCATGGCGCTTCAGCGGATTGTTATCCTCGCGCCCGATTCGTCAGAGCTTACATCCCTAGTGTGCCGGGAGAAGAGCCAGTGGTGCCCTTCAAGATCCTCCACTCCATACTGCCTTTCGCCGTACGCGGTTTCCGCGGAAAGCGGGAACAGTCACCTACTTCAACACTTTCTCTGTCTCCGGCGTGGAGTCCAGTCCACACGCAAGCCCCCCGGATCCACCGGGCTGCCTTGCGACCTCGATGCAGCTAGTCGGCCCGCCTGCTGCCCGCTCTTCGGGGTTTCGGCTTGCTCTTGACCATGAGATTGAGTGCCACGGCCGCGCGGATGAGTTCCTTCAAGGCCGCCTCATCCACCTTATCACCTTCGTGGATGTCGATAGCGCGCCTCACGTTCCCGCCGAGGCTCGAATTGAATAGACCGGAAGGGTCCGCAAGTTCAGCGCCCTTGGCAAAGGTCATCTTGACGGCATTCTTGTAGGTCTCTCCCGTGCAGACAATGCCCCCGTGGTAAAAGGTGGGAGTCCCCCTCCACTTCCACTCTTCGACGATTTCAGGGTCTGCCGCGTGGATGATGGCGCGCACTTTCGCGAGTGTCTTCCCCCGCCAGTCCCCAAGTTCCTTGATCTTCTCGTCAATTGATGCCGAAGCAGATCCCACCGTGACCGGCTTTTTCATACACACCTCCTATTTTCGCGCCTAATTTAGCTGTGCGCAGCGTAACCTGCGGACGAAACCCCGGGACAGGAGTACCGAAACGCCCAGACCTCAGCTCACTGCTTTCTTCACGAGCGCGCCAATCTTCGTTTCTTCGGCGGCGGTCAATTCCTTCAGCGCGAAGGCGGTCGGCCACATAGCGCCCTCGTCGAGGTTTGCCTCGTGCATGAAGCCGAACGTCGCGTACCTCGTCTTGAATCTCTGCGCGCTCTGGAAG
>CAZCVY010000316.1:0-6920 GCA_964501985.1 uncultured Acidobacteriota bacterium
TCGAACCGGTCACCTGCCTTGGCGCTGCGAACCTCGGGATCAAGTTTGCCCGGAACGTAACGGTACGCGAGAAGTGTGCTGGGATAGAATAGCCAGACCGCCTGAACTCCCGCCTGAAGATACTGCGAAACTTTCAAAATAAGATCATCGGCACGGTCGTTCTTGGAAACGATTTCGATGGCAAGATCAGGGGCAATCGGCAAAGGGACTCGCTCAAGATCGACGCCCTTGAGGCGCTCGTTACGGATGAAGGCGACATCGGGCCTGCGGACGATATCGGCGGCCAGCGCCATATCCATTTCACTGATCACCTCCCCGATGGGGTGAGCGTCGAGGAAAGACTGGAGCCGCGCGTTGAATCGGTCGCGAGTCTTGTTATGAAAATAGCTGGCGGAAGGTGTCACAATCAGCTCCCCTTCGCTAAGTTCGTAACGCACCCCTATGGGTTCATCGAGGGCTGCGTACTGGTCGATGGTCACCAAGGTTTTAGTCGCCATAGATCAACTCCTACTGGCACAAGCTTACCATGGACCAGTGTATTTTGCCGTTCCGGCGCAGCACGGTTCGACCCTACAGGATCTCATTGTAAACAGCCAGCGTTGCCTCCGCGGTGCGCCGCCAGGTAAACTCCCTCGCCCGCGCGAGTCCTTTGTCCACCAGGCTCATACGCAGAGCCGAATCTTCAACTGCTTGGACAACTTTCTGCGCAATGTCCTCGGGGTCGCGCGGGTCAACGTACAGAGTTGCTTCCCCGCCAACTTCCGGCATTGACGAAACGTTGGAGGTCACGACTGGCACGCCACTCGCCATCGCCTCGAGCACGGGAATGCCAAAACCCTCCTCCAGCGAGGGAAAAAGAAAGACGCTCGCCGCTTGGTAAAGGCGGGCGAGTTGGGCGTCGTCAACGAACCCGAGCAGCTTTACCCGGTCCCCCAATGATTCGGTGCGAATGAAGTTGTGAATAGCTTCGCTGCCGTAACCATTGCCCCCGGAAAGAACCAGCCGGTATGTTGACGGAAGTATCTTCAACGCCTTGAGCATATTGAGTGTGTTTTTGCGGGTTTGAATTACCCCGACGCTCAAGAGCATTTCACCCTCGTCGCCGAGGATGCGCGCACGCTCCTGCAATCGTTCTTCGGGCGAAAGGACAACGGCAGGAGGATCGACGCCGAGGGGGATCACCCGGATTTTCTCCGGCGCCACTTGCGCGCGCGAAATGAGTAGGCTTTCCGTCGCGTGCGAGGAAGTTATCACCCGGGCCGCCCGGCCCACGGCTCGCAGAAGGAGGTCAGAGAACTTCTCGCGAAAATCCGCGGTGGAATAGTTCTCGCCAGTGATGGGAAAAATATCGAAAACCGTCACGACTTCGTGGCGAAAGTGAAAAGCCGGCGGGCGTTGGGCGAGGCTGTGAAAGAGTTGCGCCTGCCAGGGCAACCAGAACGTGACTGGCTCCTGATATACGCACACTGAGAATTGCGCCCGAGCGCCGGGCACGGATCCCCGTCGCAAGAAGTGCTGCCGCCGGCCTAAGCGCGAGAGACGGTAACAAATCAGAAGCCGATGCGGCGTGTCCAGCGTTACCAAGGTTTCGATAAGTCGGCGCGAATACACGCCGATGCCGGTCAGTTGCGGGTCGGCACTGTAAGTCGCATCAAGGGCTATCGTCGCCATCGTAAGAGTGAATCCGACACTTCCTCAGCATGAAATTTTCGCTTCTGAATCCTAACTTGAAAAGTGGGGGATGTCGAATAATGGGGAATTGGGGCGCTGTTTTCCGGATGGCCGGCTCACGCTGCTGCGGGTTCGATATCGATGCCGTATTCTTTGAGTTTGCGATAGATCGTCGTTTTGCCGATCCCCAGGATTTTCGCGGCGCGAACTCGATCCCCGCCCGCGGTCACGAGCGCATGGCGGATAGCCTGCTCTTCCAGCGCGTTCAAGGTCCCCAATTCCTGCCGAGAGGACGACTTTTGTGCGACGCGATAGAGCATCCGAGAGGGCAGATCCTTAAGTTGAACGAAGGCTCCGGAACCGAGTGAAACCGCCCGTTGGATGTAGTTCTCGAGCTCTCGGACATTGCCGGGCCAGTCGTAATTCATCAAGCAAGCCATGGCCTGGTCAGACGTCTGTTTCACCTGACTCTCGCCTTGGAAGCGATCGAGGAAATACCGAACCAATTCAGGGATATCTTCCTTCCGTTCGCGTAGCAGCGGCATTTTGATAGAAACTACGTTGAGACGGAAGTAGAGGTCCTTGCGAAAAGTGCCGCGCTTTATTCCCTCGTCCAAATCCTGATTGGTGGCGGCGATGATCCGCGCCTCGAAACGAACTCGTTCGTTGCTCCCCAAGGGTCGGATCTCATGCTCCTGGAGCACACGCAGCAGTCGCGATTGCAGTTCAACGGGGAGTTCGCCGATCTCATCCAGGAAGACAGTCCCCGCGCCTGCCGATGCCAGAAGGCCCTGTCGCGCCTGATTGGCGCCGGTGAACGCGCCTTTGACGTGCCCGAACAGCTCGCTCTCAATGAGGGTGGGGGGCAGGGACCCGCAATCCACGGGCACAAAGGGCTGGTCGCGCCAAGGGCCGGACGTGTGAATGGCCCTGGCCACCAGTTCTTTGCCCGTGCCGCTGTCGCCGGTGATCAAGACCGGGTGCCGCTGAACGGCCACCTTGGAAACCAGCCGGTAAATTCTCTTCATCCTCTCGGAGCGCCCGACAAGGCCTGGAAACTCCGGGGGTCCCGGCGCTGCCGTGGTGGTTATAGGTTTGAGGTGTGGCTTTGGTATTGCTTCCGGTGGGGCCTCCAGCGCCCGCGCCAATTCTTCAATTCTCAGCGGTTTGGTGAGCAGTGGGTACCCGTGCAATCGCAGGGTTTCACTGGCTGGTGAATCGGCGATTCCATCCACCATCAAAATAATGTTGATCCCCGGTTGGGCGTGCCTGGCAGCGGCGGACAGATCGCGTCCATCCGTGCTGGCGAGGCGCAAATCCAGCAATATGGCGTCGAATTTTCTCTTTCCCAGCAGGGTTAAAACCTCTGCAGGGGAAGTCTCCACCCAAGGCTCGCACGTGCAGTCGCGGAGAACGCGAGCACACTGTTCCTGGGAGGATGTATCGCTGTCGACGAGCAGGATTCGTCTGGTCATGGCGGCGAAATGAGGCGCCAACGGGTCGCTAAGCCTCAACCCAATGCGAGGGCACGCCTAGTAATGCAGGAGTATACAGTCTGCCTTTGGCAAAGTCAAAAAGTATTACCATCTGGCTAATGCGGACCGTTCAAATCGAGCCTGGAAGGGATGACCGCCGGTCGTTCGCTCGCATTTGTGAAGGATCTTCTCTTGGCATTGCCTCCTCCCCACGTGGGCTCAATGCGCAGGAAGAGGCTGAAGCGGTGTAATATACTAAGGACGGGAGGGGCGCGAGTGGCGAAGCTAGGAAAAATCTTAGTGGTGGAAGACGATCCTTACGCTCGGCAAGGTTTGTCGGACCTGTTGAGCGCCTGGGGCTACGAAACCGATACCGCCGCTGACGGCGCCGAGGCTCTCGATAAGATTGCAACGTTCTATCCCACCGTTGTCATTTCCGATCTTCGCATGCCGGAGGTAACCGGCATGGATTTGCTACGCCAACTGCACGACTCGCGGCCCGGGCTGCGGTTCATCATGCTGACAGGCCAAGGCACCCTGGAAGAAGCAGTCGAGGCCACCAAGCTCGGTGCTTACAACTTTCTGGAGAAGCCTGTCGACCCCAAGCGGCTTCAGGTGGAACTGCGCAATTGCATGGAGCGGCAGGAAAGCGATCGGCAATTGGAGGTTGCGCATCGCCGCTTGCGCGATATGGGCGTGCTGGGAAGTTTGGTGGGACGGTCCGCCAAGATGCAGGAAGTCATGCGCCTGATCGGTATGGTCGCGCCCTCCAGTGCCTCCGTTTTGATCACTGGCGAAAGCGGTACGGGGAAGGAGTTGGCTGCGCGCACTCTGCACGAACTCAGCCCCCGCCAAGCCAAACCGTTTGTGGCGGTGAATTGCGCGGCCATCCCTGAGTCCTTGATGGAAAGTGAAATATTCGGACACGAGAAAGGCTCATTCACGGGGGCGGTGGAGAGGCGCATCGGGTGCTTCGAGCTGGCGGATGGCGGCACTTTGCTTCTCGATGAAATCGGCGAGATGCCGCCCGGCACGCAGGCGAAGCTGCTGCGGGTGCTGGAAGACTCGAAAGTGCGGCGGCTGGGAAGCAAGTCAGAGATCTCCGTTGACGTGCGGGTGTTGGCCGCCACCAATAAGGTCCCTGAGGAGGCCATTGCCCAGGGACAACTCCGCAGCGATTTATACTTCCGCCTCAATGTGGTGCATGTCGCCATGCCCCCCTTGCGCGAGCATTTGGACGACCTTCCGGATTTGGCCGCGGCCCTGCTGGAAAACCTGAATCGCAAACATGGCCGCTCCGTGAAAGCGATTGCCCCCGAGGCGCTCGAGACCTTGCGGAAGTACACGTGGCCAGGCAACGTGCGGGAGCTCCGTAATTCCCTGGAACGGGCCCTGGTGACTTGTTCCGGTGAGATTCTGGAAAAAGATAACTTGGGGCTCGACTTCGGCCGGGTGATGATGGCAGGTGCAAATGACGGCTTGCGCCTGCGGCCGGGAATGACGGTGGCAGAAGCCGAGCGCCGGCTGATTCATGAAACCCTCGACTTCACTGAGAACAACAAGACACGGGCCGCGGAAATGCTGGGAATCAGTTTAAAAACACTCCACAACAAGTTGAAAGAGTATGAGGTTGAGCCTCAAAGCTAAGCTCACCGCGCTGATCACCCTGCTGGTTCTGCTGGTGGTGGTGCTCATTTCCACGGTTTACATCACGAACCTCACCCGCCAGGCCCTTCTGGAGATTCAGACCAAGGGTGAATATGTCGCCAACGAGGTCTCCCACCAAGCAGGCGTGGCGCTGGCCGGAGCCCACATGCCGGAAGGCGAGAATCCCCAGGACACCCAGGCGCTTCGGAGCTTCGTTCAATCGCGACTCTCGTCCAACCTCGGCTTGAAGTCGCAGATGGAATCGGCCATGGCGTATTCACTCTTTGTCGACTACGTCGCCATCACGGATGCGAACCTCGTAGCGTTGGTTCACAGCGGCTCGGAGGAGGTTGGCCATCGTCTCGCTCCCGTTCCACGCTATTCGCAACTCGTGAATGCGGGGATGCCGCGCCAACTCAATGCCATCTACGGCCCGCCGCGCGTGTATGAAGTAACCCTGCCGCTTGCCCTCGGCGCCGAGCCGCTCGACGTGCGGGTGGGCGTCTCCACGGTGTTGCTCCGCGACGAAGTTTCCCAAAACCTTCGCGCCGCATTGGTCTTATCGCTGGTGGCCATCGTCTTCGCCACTCTCTCGGCCGGGATGGTTTCTTATCGCGTGCTGCGGCCGCTGGAAAAAATCTCGCAGAGCGTCGACCTGCTGGCGCGCGGCGAGTTCTCCCGGCCCGTAACCCTCAACCGGCGCGACGAATGGGGCATCCTCTCCTCGAAACTCCATCTCCTTGGCGAGCAGATCCGCGGGGAAAAGGCTGCCTTCGTCCGCCTCCAGGAAAACCTCGATAACCTCTTCAGCAACCTCAGCGATGGCGTGCTGCTCTTTGACCAGCAGGATCGATTGGTGCTGGCGTCGCCGGCGGCGGTGCGGTTTCTGGGCGCGGGCATTCAAACCACGGCCTATCGTCCCGCCACGGATGTTTTCTCCCAGGACACGCCCCTGCACCAATTGCTGCGCGAGGCTTTCCAGACGCGCCAGTCGCTGCTCTGGAAAACCCTCGAACTGCCCGGTGAGCACAGCACTCGCCTCGCGGTGAACGCGCAATTTGTGGGCGTGGGCGCTCAGCGGGTGGGCTGTCTCATCACCCTGCGCGACACGGGCACGCGAGCGGAAATTCAGGACCAGATCGATTCCACTACCAAACTTGCTGCCCTCGGGCGCCTGATGTCAGGTGTTGCCCACGAAGTGAAGAATCCGCTGAACGCCATGGTGCTGCAACTGGAGGTGCTAAAGGCACGACTCGGCGAAGACGGCGATCGGGTGAAGCCGCAAGTGGATATCCTGGCGGAAGAAATTCGCCGGCTCGATCGCGTGGTCAAGACCTTTTTGGATTTCACCCGGCCAGTGGAGATCCATCCCGTCGATACGGAATTGGCTCCCTTGGTCCGCGAGGTTTTCGCCTTGGCCGAGCCGCAGGCGCGGAAGAATAAGGTCCGGCTGGTCTTTGCGGGGAATGGCGCGACGCCGCCCGTGCGTGTCGACCGTGATCTCATGAAGCAAGCGCTGCTGAACCTGGTATTGAATGGGTGCCAGGCCATGCCTCAAGGCGGCGAACTGACCATAACCCCCCGTGCCATCCCCAAAGCAGTGGAAGTGGACATCCGCGATTCCGGCATCGGCATTCCCCCTGAAGAGCGGAAGAGAATCTTTTCGCTTTTCTACACCACCAAACCCGGTGGCACCGGAATCGGGCTCGCCATGGTGTTTCGCGTGGTGCAACTCCACGATGGCGCCATCGATTTCACCAGTGAGGTCAACCGCGGAACGACTTTCCGGATCACCTTGCCCGCCGGCCCCCGGCAAGAACCACAGGCAGAGACTCTCCAACCGAAGCAGGCATAGCGGGAGGCTGCCCCTATGGGCGTAACCGAAGTCCGCAGCCGCAGGGCCCGCTCTTCCGCCCCGCGGCCTTTCCATCAACATTTGCCGTTGATCGAGCCGACTCCCGTACGGTGACAGGGCTCGCGGACATCGGGGATGGAACACACATTGATGTTGATGTGTGCCGCCCATCGAACCGTTCGAGAACAGCGCTGCCGCGAGCGTCCGTAAGCACTGTAGTGAGCTTTCAGGCGGCCTCGGCCCACGGGTTTGCCCCGTCCTGCCCATCGGCC
>CAZCVY010000317.1:0-6904 GCA_964501985.1 uncultured Acidobacteriota bacterium
CTCGACCCGCCCTACGAGGAGATTCGCGAGTACCACCACACGCTGCGGCAACTCGCGCGAGGGTCACTGCTGGGGCCCACGTCGGTCGTCGTCGCCGAGCACTCGAAGCACATCCAACTGGAAGAGAATTACCTTACCCTCATCCGCACCCGCCTGCTGCGCCACGGTGATGCGCAACTGGCATTTTACCGCCCGGCCCCAGAATATAGCAGGCAGTAAGAAGAAGGCGGTAGGCGGCGAAGCTGTAGGATAAACCACTCTCTTGAGGTTCTCGATGACGCACCATCGTATTCTCCTCATGTTTATACTGATCTCTTCTCTGGCCTGCGTAGCTCAGGCCCAAGACGCAGGCATCCCTCGCCTCGAGAAACACGGCACCGCCACCGAGCTTGTCGTGGATGGCAAGGCTTTTCTGATGCTGGGGGGAGAAATACTTAATTCCAGTTCGTCCAGCCTGGATTACATGCGCCCAATATGGCCGCGCCTCGCGGCGATCCCGCTCAACACCGTGCTCACGCCGCTGTCGTGGGAATTGATTGAGCCCCGCGAAGGGCGGTTTGACTTCACCTTGGTTGATGGATTGATCCAGGACGCGAGGCGAAACAACCTGCACCTTGTGTTTTTGTGGCTCGCCAGTTGGAAAAATGGGATGTCGAGCTACGATCCAATCTGGGTGAAGCAGAACACGCAGCGGTTCCCGCTCGTCATTGATAAGAGCGGTAGCCCCTTGGAAATCCTGAGCCCATTGACCAAGGCCTCGATGGAGGCCGACGCGCGGGCCTTCGCCGCCGTCATGCATCACATTCGCGATGTGGATGGAGACGCACACACGGTCCTGATGATGCAAGTGGAAAACGAGGTCGGTGTGCTGGGGGATTCGCGCGACCGGTCTCTCGCCGCGAACCGGGCGTTTGCCGGGCAGGTTCCCAAGGAATTGATGACCTATCTTCAGCAGCACCACGATTCGCTCATTCCCGAGTTTCGGCGGGTTTGGGAGGCCGCAGGCGCGAGGCCCTCCGGCACTTGGGAAGAGGTGTTCGGATCAAGCGCGGAGACCGATAAGATCTTCATGGCGTGGAATTACGCGATCTATATTCAGCATGTTACGGCGGCAGGAAAAGCTGAGTACCCGGTACCGATGTATGTCAACACGTGGCTTGCCGGGCCGCACGCCTCGCCCGGCCAATATCCCAGCGGCGGCCCCTTGCCGGATGTCATGGACGTCTGGAAAGCGGCGGGAACCGCTATTGATATCTACTCACCGGACATCTATGCGCCGAACTTTGCCGAATGGTGCGAGCGCTATCACCGCGGCGGCAACCCGTTGTTCATCCCGGAAACTCATGGAGGAATCGCGGGGCAGGCCAACGTTTTCTACGCCATCGGCCAGCACGAAATCCTGGGGTTTTCTCCCTTTGGGATTGATTCGTTTGTCGAAAAAGAACGCGCGATGTTGACGGACGTGAACAATGAACTGGGGAAGAGTTACGAGGTTCTCTTGAGCCTTGCGCCAATCATCCTCCAGCACGAGGGCAGGGGAGAAATGGCCGGATTTCTGCTCGACAAGGATCATCCTCAGGCGACCGTGGATTTGAACGGCTACCGTCTCGATGTGAGCCTCGACCAAATTTTCGAAATGGAGGCGAAGGAGGGCTTCGGGCTCGTCATCGCTGTCGGCCCCGATCAGTTCTTGGGCGCAGGCCGAGGGTTCCGGGTCATCTTTCACTCCAAGGCGGCCGGACCGACTCACGTGGGGATCGGCTCAATTGATGAGGGTACTTTTTCCGGGGACGCGTGGATGCCCGGCCGGCGCCTGAACGGCGATGAGAACGATCAGGGCCGCTGCTGGAGATTTGCTCCAGATCGAATCAACATCGAGAAAACAACAGTCTATCGCTACGAGTAGAGAGTTGGGCTTAGTTCGGCCTGGCAAAAGCGCGATGGAACATTTACGCTACGGCGCGGCCTTCAGAACATCATTGTAAGAGTGCCGCGCTGATCCGAGATAATGGGGATTGGCTCGATTCGAGTCGTCGAGCCTCTTGAGCATCTGCGGAAGCAAATCGCCATAATCGGGTGTGCGTAGCGCGATCGCCATTCTCGCCAGGTTGGGGTCGGCCAGTCCGGCGTAAGCCATGTCCAGATATTTCTGACTTTCCTTCTGCACTTTTTCAGCCTTCTCTTCGACGCTCTCTCCGTCTCCCGGGCTGCTCAGCTCGTACATCATCAAGGTCACCTGCGGCGCGGCGGCGAGCAGCATTTTCCGCTCGCTTGAATCGCCCTTGAGAAGCTTGTTCTGGATGTCGGCGTTTACGGTCATCCCTGCCGGCTCCGCCACCGCACGCACGGCTCGGAAGGCATCGGTGAGGCCCGTCAAAAATCGCAAGTTGCCGGCGCCCTTGTTTTCCGGCCGCTGCTGCGGCTCGATGTCCAGGTGAATCCCGTCGAATCGGTCCGTGGAATGCTTCTGATTGAACTGGATAATATCTTGGACGTGCCACAGCAGGGTCTCGCGATGCTTACCCGGCTCGTCGGCGTCCGCGCTGGATAGCAAGGCTTCGACGTGGATATTCGAGCGATGGAGCAAGGCGATCAAGCGGATAAGCCGGCTCTCCTCCGCCGCTTCACTGCGCTCTGAGATTGACACGTAGACTTCGTTGACGCCTTGGGATCGACAGAAGTCCCGCAACACCTCAGCGCCATGCGGTGCCTCGAGGACGCTTGGGCTCTTCCAGACCCACAAGCCATGAATTAGAGGGGGAGCTTCACCCGCGAACGTGGAAAGATGAAACGCGCAGAGGAACAAAAGGATGGAGAACGCTACGAGAGCGAGGCGATTGCGCAACCCCGCACAAGAATGTTCCCGGAATAACATCGGTGATTTAGGGAAACTAATGGCGCTGGTGCGCAAACATACGACGCACGTCCGGCCAGAATTCCTTCACCTCGTAACTGACGGCATCCCACGCGATTTGCGTTCCCCATATATCGACGTTGCTTTGGAGCGTCCGCGGGCCGGAGTGATACGCGTTGGAAATGCCTGCCGCGATGCCATTCCCGAGAATCTCTGAAAAGTTGAACTGTTCCCGTCCCGAGTCCGAGCGCGTCATCAAAACCCTCGTGCCAGCGTACCAGGCACGGTGGAGAAAACCTCCTTTTCCCATCTGGTAGAAGCGCGGGTCTTGGTGCAGCACTATGGGGAAAACCGCGCTGGTCATAAAGTTTCCAACGGCATTGTCAGTAAACGCCAATCCGTAGCGTTTGGAATAGCCCTTGAGCCCCTGTCCGAATGTGGGGTTCGTGTTGCTGGCCTGGTTGATGCCGGCCTCCAAGCCGATGAAGGCGAACGTAACCGGGTCGAAAGTGTCCCTGGCAATCAAGTTGAATTTCTGTAGGGCGGTCATAGGAGGCATCGAGGAGGCGTTCTCCACGGTCAGGTAGTTGGGAAGCGTCCATAGGATTCGGTCGTCTTTGGGAACGCTAGGGTTCGCCTGGCTTGAAATGCTGGTCAAGTCGGTCGAGGGTTTGGATTGCGTTGTGGCCGGTGAAGTCGGCGGTTCCGGCAGTTGCGCCCAGAGTCCGCTCGGTAAAGCCACGGCACCATGAAATAGGAATGCGAGGAGGGCGCAACGGGGCCAAAGGCTTGGTTTAGTCATCAGTCCAGTAACCTCCACTTCTCCGCACCGGTGCACTCGATCTTGCTTAATGGAGCTTGGTTGCGAGGCGAAGCCCATCCGTGAACAATTCCGGTATTTCCAAGCGATCTGGACACGAACTCAACCAGCGTACGCATAGTGACTTCGCGAGTCTGTACAAAAGAGCACAGCTCTTTCCATCCCGAAGAGACTTGTTTCGACCGTCCTTCTGGTTGTTTCTTTGCTGAGCGGGTAGAAATGGCGGAGGATCCGCAACCCCACGAGGATTCTACCACAGAATCGCGCACGAGGAGGAAAATCCAGGACGTGCCCGCCCGAACCTCGAATGTTATTCAAAACAAAGTGGCTTACCATAGATTTGGCAGAAACAGAACCAGCGCCCAGCGCTTCAATCGCAATTCACCAACGAACCGATGGCCCGATGATCAGACGATCAGATCTTTCGTTAAATTGACGCATCGCCAAGTGAAGTGTAGACTGGCGCTTCGTTCGGTGGCAGGAACAGCTCCGGCGCGGACCGCGCAGTTCGCTCGTCACCTGCCACTCGTCGCTCGTCACTGCATCTCGGAGGAGGACTATGAGCACAGCTCTTTTTGAATACTACGAGGCGAACAAGGATTACCACCTGGATGGACTACTTCAACTCTTGCGAATTCCCAGCATCAGCACCCTGCCCGAGCACAAGCCCGACATTCAACGCGCGGCACAGTTTCTGGCCGATGAATTCCGTGGGATGGGCATGAAGAGTGTTGAGATTATCGAGGGGAAGCCAGGGCAACATCCACTGGTTTATGCCGAATGGCTGGAGGCGCCGGGCAAGCCCACGCTGCTGATCTACGGCCACTATGACGTGCAACCCGCCGATCCGCTCGATGAATGGATATCGCCTCCCTTCGAGCCCACCATTCGCAACAACAACGTCTATGCGCGCGGCGCGGTGGACGACAAGGGCCAGGTCTACCTGCTGTGCAAAGCTGTGGAAGGCTTCTTCAAGACAGAAGGCAAGCTACCGCTCAACGTCAAATTTCTGATCGAGGGCGAGGAGGAAGTGGGTGGCGAGTTCATTGACGAGTACGTGGCCGCGCACACCGACCGGCTGAAATGCGACGCGGCGCTGGTGTGCGATACGGAACTGTTTGCGCCCGACCTGCCCACGCTGAACACAGGTCTGCGAGGCTTGGTCTACACGGAGCTGGAAGCGCGCGCGGCGGCGCACGATCTGCACTCGGGAATGTACGGCGGAGCGGCGCCTAATCCCATGCAATCGTTGGCCGAGATGATCAACAAGCTCAAGGGCCCCGACGGCAAGATTCTTATTCCCGAATTCTATAAGCGCGTGAAGAAGCCTACGGCGGCCGAACTGGCAAGTTGGAAGCGACTGCCCTTCAACGAGAAGAACTTTATGAAGAAGGAAATCGGAACCACGGCCCTGGTGGGAGAGAAGGGCTTTACGGTGCTCGAGCGGCTGTGGTCGCGGCCCACGCTGGAGGTTCACGGCTTCCGCGGAGGCTTTACCGGCGAAGGCGCCAAGACGGTGATTCCCGCGGTCAGCACGGCGAAGATCAGTATGCGACTGGTTCCGGACATGAAGCCGAACGAAATCATTGGTCTGTATAAGAAATATGTGAAAAAGATCACGCCGCCAGGTATTAAAACCCAGATTCGGATCTTAAGCTCCGCTCCGGCTTCCGTGGTCAGCACCGACAGTCGCTGGATCGCCGCCGGCGCCGAAGCCATGGAGCAGGTTTTCAAGAAGAAAACCGTCTACATGCGTTCAGGCGGCTCCATACCCGTCGTGGGCACCTTCCAGAAATTCCTGAAAGCGCCCAGCGTCATGATGGGTTTCGGCCTCCCTGATGACAACCTGCATGCCCCCAACGAGAAATTCCATCTTCCCAATTTCTTTCGCGGGATCGAAACGGTGGGGAGGTTCCTGGAGTTGGTGGGGCAGTGAGGAGGAGTGATCGAAGAGTTGAAGAAGATGACGAAGTCGAAGCAGTTGAAGAGCCGAAAAGGATGAAGAGTGAAGAGTTGAAAGTCGAAAGTCGAACGAGTTGAAAAGACGAAGAAGATAGACGGTTATAAAGCAGGCGTGGACTCTTGGCATACCGCCTCAGAGAACCCACGCACTCCGAGGCTACAAATGCAGAGATTCACCGACTTGAAGGTTTGGCAGCGGAGTCACTCTTTAGCTCTGCGAGTCTACAAGCTGACCAAGGCTCTGCCGAGTGACGAAAAATATGGATTGGTTTCACAATTGCGCCGGGCCGCCGTCTCGGTTCCAACCAATATTGCTGAAGGGTCAAAGCGGGAAGGGAACCAAGACTTCGCCCGGTTTCTGAATATTTCTGAAGGATCCCTTGCCGAAACCGAGTGCCTTATCATGCTATCCCGTGATCTTGGATACCTGACCGCGCCTTCGGTTGCGCCGTTGCTTATAGAGATACAGGAAGTGGCCCGAATGCTGCATTATTTGCGAATGAAAGTTGAGCCGAAGGCCGTGCGCACTTTACGCGAGGCGGCATAGGGTTAAGGGGGTTGAAAAGGTTAAAGCGTCGAAAAAGTTGAAGATATATAGGCGACGGTTCTGTTCGCTCCTTAGCTCTTTGACGTGTTCAACTGATCCGATTATTTGAGCTGTTCGACTCTTTTGACGGTTCGACTGTTTCAACTCTTTCAACTCTTTCAACTCTTTCAACTTTTTCAACTCTTTGACTTGTTAATCTCTTTCGACTTCTTCAACTCTGTACTCCTGGATCCGCGATGCCCGACTTCAAACCATTCGTTCCTCACGACTCCACGGAGCGGGAGTTCACCCTCAAAGCCGTTCTGGCTGGCATTATCATGGCGGCGATATTCGGCGCCGCTAACGCTTACCTCGGAATGAAGGCCGGGCAGACCGTGGCGGCGACCATTCCCGCCGCGGTGATTGCTATTGCTCTTTTCCGTCTGCCGTTTTTCCGAGGCGGCGTGCTCGAGCAAAACCTCACTCGCACCGCAGCCTCCGTGGGCGAGGCGCTCGTCGCGGGGGCGATCTTTACCATCCCTGCGTTCATGATGGTCAACGTTGGCGGCCAACGCCTGTGGACCGACCTGCGCAGCCACTTTTGGACGGGCACGCTGATTCTCCTCGCGGGCGGGCTGCTCGGCGTTTTCTTTATCATCATTCTCCGCCGGCCTCTCTGCGTGGAATCGGATTTGCCCTTTCCGGAAAGCACCGCCAGCGCTGAAATCGTCAAAGCCGGCCA
>CAZCVY010000318.1:0-6870 GCA_964501985.1 uncultured Acidobacteriota bacterium
GGCTGGCGCCGGCGAGCCCCGAAACGCCGACCTCCCATTCCACCTTGGTGTAATAAGGTTCGAGGTCCGCGTAGGTGATCGGCCAATCGTCAAATGCCGTGCCTGCCACGGGCCCACGCCGGCTGCGCTCGACAAAATCGATTTCGTGGAACCGCCAGAAGTTCGCCGTAAAGTGTACGGTTCCTCCGCCCACGCAACGGCCGTAAATCGCCGAGAGTTGTTTTTCGGCTTTGTCCTGCGGGGTCTTTCGAAAGGTCTGCGGCCCCTGTTGGGAATTGTTTGTTAGTGCATGTTCCCGCGACTGGGCGATTTCATCGTGTCCAAACTCGCTGGGAGGAATCCACCGGCCTTGCTCGAGCACCACCACCTTGAAGCCCGCCGTAGAAAGCTCCTTGGCCAGTACTCCACCCGCCGCGCCGGAGCCGACGATAACGAAGTCAATTTCCTCCGACGGTTTGTAGGTGATCTGAGGATTCATCGCGCGCCTTCAGAACAACAGCGACAGGGCACTACCACCACACCGAAACGGAGTGAGAGCCTGAAGCGAAGAACCGTAGGGCCCTGGCCTCTCTGTTCCCGAATCTTGTTTTCTATCTTCCGCACATCACGCCGTGCATGCATCTTAGTCATCACTTCTTCTCGTCCGGTGGCTGCCAGCCGGGATAATCGCGGTCGTAATATCCAAAGGGAGGTGCGAATGCCGCACGGTCATCAAATCCGATCAGCTTCCACCCCACTTCGCCGCGATTGCCTCCGCGCATGGGGTCGGCGAGAAACCCCATAACCGTGAACGAGAGAATCAACTCGAAAATGGGCTGCCCCTCGAGCGCTTTCAGGACGGCGTCCTGCTGGTCCGGCGTGGCTTGCGAAAATCTTCCGGCGCTAGGAAACAGCTCATGAGACTTGGCTTGCAAGACAGGCAAGCCTTTTTCATAATCGCCTCGACTGTCGGTGGCAAAGGTTCCGAGGGCGCGGTCAATGAAGTAAATCACGCCGGCTTCGCGTGCGCCTGGCGTATCGTCGGTCGGAACGATGCGGCTGGCGGCAGCCTCGATTTCAGCGGCCTGATCCGCAGTTAGAATTTCCAGCTTAGCGGGGGCATCGGTCTCGCGCATTTGAGCGGCGTGCTGTGCTGCCGCCATGATAGCAGGCCAATGGAGAGAGGCCCATGCCCCGCCCGCAACCCGCAAGCTGGAGACGATGAATCCGCGCCGATTCGGTTCATGACCAGATTTTGCGTTCATAACTCGCGCTGTCTTGGTGCGATTCCGTTAGTCTGCCCGCAGAGCGGCAGTCCCGCAAACACTTTCTTTTTAGGCCAGCTATAAACATGAGGATTAGGCGTTCATCCTTAATCGTCCTTCCGGTTAGACTCACGGGGATTTTATGACTCTTAAGTAGGGAATCACCGGATTAACCTGGAAGGGCATTTTCTCGCTGGGAGCGATGAGCGGTACCGCCTTCCGATCCGTAAAGGAGACGCTCCCGTCCCAGGCATTCACCTGAATGCGCGCACCCAACGGCAGCGCCGCGATCTGATCCACGTTCTTCGGGGCAATCGTAGGAGCGCCAGTCGTGAGCGCTGCCATGCGAATCTGTTTACGACTGCCCTCCGTCAACCCATTACCCAGATGAGGGCCAAACAGGTGGGGAGAATGCTTGGCGGCATCAGCGGCTGCCTGCAAAAACAAACCGGCTTGTCCTAGATTGTCTTTGTAAGGCGATTTCTTGAGGTACTCCATTCCCTTGGCGTCGGCAGCAACCTCGTCGTGGTGATCGCGGGCCAGGTCCATGCTGCCCAGCAGTTTCTCATCGGGGACATCCATTCCGTCTTTACGCGCGTATTGGCTATTTAGCTTGTGGGTCAGTGTGATGTGCGCCAGTTCGTGAGCGAGGATCATGGCCAGGCTGGGCTCATCGGGCAACACATCGATCAGACCGCGACTGAGGACAATAGTATAGGGGAGGCTGAACGACTCGAGCGTGGAGGTCAAGAGGACCCGACACTGGATTTGCGGAAGGGTATCCAGATGATTGGTAATAACCAGATTGTTTACAACCGTCTCCAGGACCTTGTCCACGGGCCCTTGGGGAGCGAGGAGTCCTGCTCTTTCTAACCGCTTGACCACGTTGTGCTCCGCCGAAATGTTCACCCGCTGCTCTTCCTCGGCGGTGGGTTTGCCCTCGTCGCCTTTGGGCTCTTGAGTGCCGGGCGCATTTCCTTCGGAGGCCTGTGCTTTCTGCGGGCGCCACGGCTTAACGTCGTAGCCCCAAAACCTCGTCTCCGCGTTGTAACGAAGTCGCGCGCCGAGATCTGATTCGTGGCTGAAAATGTAGACCGGGAGCCACACCCCGGGCCGGAGATTTTCGCGCCAACAATCGAAGTGGACGTACAAGTCCCGTCGAGGAGGATTCAGCCGGGTGCCATTCAGGCGAACGATCGCATAATCACGATCCTCAGCCCAGATGCGGCCTTGGAACGCTCGGGCGTCCGAGTGTTTTCGCGGACGGACGTCAAGAACCAGGCAACGAAGTTCCCCCAGCGTTTCCCAGCGAACAGGCTCGAAGTCGTAGTGGTCCCGATCGAAATTGTCCTCGTCCAACGTCAAGGGCTCCAATGCGAATTCATTCAGGTGCAGGTGCTCAATGAACATCTCGGGGCGGCGGCGCAGCCAGTCGAAGATTGTATCGGGAATGAAGGATGCCTCCTTCTCGCCCGCAGTGAAGTTCAGGCGGCCCAAGAAGTAAGCATCTTTCCTGGGAACGTCGCCGAGTTCGGTGTCCTTCTCGTCGTACTGAACATAGGTCTCGACGCGAGGAGCATATTCCCGCAGTTTGGCGTCGTAGACTTTTTCACCGGCGATAATGCGGTTGATAATGGCGGCTGCTTCGGGACCTCCAACCTGCTTGTCGGTTTTTGGAGGGCTTGAACGGTCATCGCCGACTACGGGCAAGAGCATTGGCGCCGTCAGCACAAGGAGTGGAACCAACCGTACGACGCGTCCTATGCGAAGAATACGCATATTGGCCTCCCTAATGACTAGCTTCGGCCGCCGCGGCGGCCTCAAAGGCCAGAGGAGTACGGAACCCCGCCGGTCGAGCGGCCCACCGGAAAATCTTCGGGCAGCCTTCACCACCGTAATCGAGCCCTGTCTCTCCTAATGAATTTACCACGCCTCGGACTTTCCCTGCACCGCTAGTGAAGATTGCGAAACATGGTGACGAACTGTTTTCGTAGCGCGGGCATCTTGCCCGCTGTCTCGGAAGCGTCCCGCTCCCGTCGGCGCGCGGGCAGGATGCCCACGCCCCAGCGGGCGAGACGCCCGCGCTACGGAAAGAACCGGCCGCGCTGCTCTTGGACATTGCCGTCGGTCGAGTTTGGCCATAGGGAAAACCGAGGGAGGTCAGCCCTACTTACGAGAACCCAGACCTTGCACAAACGCTACTTCCTATCAAGACTCGTGCTAGAGTTTATGGAACCATGTTGGGTGAACCTGAACGCAAAGAGATCGCGCGCTTGTGGGAGCGAAAGCTCCGGCAGGATTCCCTCAATCTCCCTCAAGCGGAACGGCATCGCAATCTGGAGCCCCCCAGCGCGGAGTTCATTTGCAGTTTGGCCGCCGGCGTCGGCGCGAAGCGGATTCTGGAAATTGGCGGTTCGAGCGGCTTATCGACTATCGCCCTGGCTGCCGCCGCGCGCCAGGTTTCAGGCCGGGTCATATCGTTTGAAAAAGAACCGAATCGCCAGGCCGAGGCACGGCAGACGATCGCGAGTCTCGATCTCGCACCCTTCGTCGAGTTCGTTCTGGCGGACGCTGGGTCGGCGCTTGCGAGGTTGGGCGAATTTGACTTCGTACTCATCGATTGTGAAAAAGAAGACTACATCCGCTTCTTCGACATGCTGCGTGTTCCCGCCGGAGGCATCGTGGTTGCCGATAACATCATCTCCCACTCGCTCAAGGACTACGTCGCGCATGTCCGCTCGCGCCCGAACGTGGAATCCATGACGCTGCCTGTCGGCAAGGGTCTGGAGGTCACCCGATTCAAGCTACCGAGCAATCCTGGACGGAGCGACCGCGCATGAGCACTCCTCGCCCCAAGCTGGCCGCCGTCGTCACGACTTACTTCAAGTACTCGCACGCCCAGCACATTGTGGATCGCTTCCTCTACGGATATGGCTGGAGGGGCACGCATCATCGCCCGCCGATGGATCTGGTCTCGCTCTATGTTGACCAAGTGGGGGAAGGCGATCTCAGCCGCAGCCGCGGCGAGCAATTCCCTTCGATGCGAATTTGCCCCACCATCGCTGAGGCGCTGACACTGGGAGGCAGCAAGCTGGCCGTGGATGGAGTGGTCGTGGTCGGCGAGCACGGCAAATACCCGCGCAATGAGAAGGGGCAAACCGAATACCCCCGCTGGGAATTCTTCCAGCAGATCATCAAGGTGTTCAAAGACAGCCAGCGTTCGGTGCCGATGTTCAATGACAAGCATTTGTCGTGGAACTGGGATTGGGCAAAGCAGATGGTCGACACTTCGCGCGAGATGGGTTTCGCTTATATGGCCGGATCGAGCCTGGCTGTGACCTGGCGGATTCCCTCGGTGGAAATGCCTCTGGGATCGCGCGTCCGCGAAGCGCTGTGCGTGGGCTACGGGGGCGTGGATAGCTATGATTTTCATGGTCTCGAGACCATCCAGTGCATGGTTGAGCGGCGGCGCGGCGCCGAAACGGGTGTGAAATGGCTCCAGGCCTATCGCGGCGAAAAGTTCTGGGATGCCTTGCGCGAGGGCCGTTGGTCGCGCCGCCTGATGGAGGCAGCTTTGTGCCGAAGCCACACACTGGTTCCCACGCGGCAGAGTTTCAGCGACGTTCTCCCTACCGATGACGATATGCGCCAGTTGGTGAAAGATCCCATCGCCTACCATTACGAGCATAAGGATGGTCTGCTTTGCACCATGATTCTGATGAACGGAATGGTGCGGGACTTCAACTTCGCCGCCGATGTCGAGCATCATCGGTCGAGTTCGGTGGTCTACGCGCCGTTGGTAAAGGACTTCAACTTTGCTGCCGACATCGACGGTCGCAGCGAGCCGTTTTCGACGCAAATGTACTTGCCGATGCCCGACGGGCGCACCACTCTGGCCAGTTTCTTCAGCCCGCTCGTCAACAACATGGAGAAGATGTTCCTGACCGGCAAGCCCACATATCCCGTCGAGCGCACGCTGCTCACCACAGGGCTGGTGGCTGCCGGCATGGAGAGCTTGTATCGGCAGCAGACGCGATTTGAGACGCCGCACCTGGCGGTGAGCTATCAGCCGACTCGCGAATCGACGTTTGAGAGGTCGTGACCCATGCTGACCCGCAGGGAATTCCTGCAAACCACCGCCGCAGCGAGCGGGCTGTTGCTCAGCGGCGCAGACGCCCCACCGCAGCGCCTGGCGATCATCGCGACCGTTTACAAGTACCTCTCGCACGCGCAGCACATCGGGGATCGATTCCTCGTCGGGTATCCTTACGCCGGAGCTTGGCACAAACCTGCGATCAAGGTGGTTTCGCTGTACGTCGATCAGAAACCCGAGGGCGACCTGAGCGGCGAACGCGCGCAGGAATTCGGCTTTCAGGTTTACTCCACCATCGCCGAGGCCCTGTGCTGTGGCGGTAAAGACCTGGCCGTCGACGCGGTGCTGATTGTCGCCGAGCACGGAGACTATCCGCGCAACGAAAAAGGACAGATCCTTTATCCCCGCTACGAGTTTTTCCAGCAGTCTACGGAGGTTTTTACCCGCAGCGGCCGCGCGGTGCCCGTCTACAATGACAAGCATCTTTCCTACAGTTTTACGAAAGCCCAGACCATGGTGGAGACCTCGCGCCGCTTGCGCTTTCCCATGCTCGGCGGCTCATCCCTGCCCGTCACTTTTCGCTTGCCCGAGCTTGAGCTGCCCCTTGGATGCGAGATCCAAGAGGCGCTGATGGTGGGCGAAGGTGAGTCCGATGCCATGGATTTTCACGCTCTCGAAGGCCTGCAATGCATGGTGGAGCGACGCAAGCTCGGTGAGTCGGGCGTAAGAGCCGTGCAAATGATCGAGGGCGACGCGGTGTGGAAGGCGGGCGAGGACGGCCGATGGTCGCGCGACTTGCTGATCTCCGCTCTCTCTCGCAGCGATACGCCTTTGGGCACGGGCGAAACAGAGTCGCGGCCGGAGGACTTGGTGACCTCGGGTCAATTGCCGAAGCTCGTGGCCAACCCCGCCGCGTATTTCATCGACTATCGCGATGGACTGAGGGCCACCCTGCTGATGCTCAACGGCGCCTTGAAGGATTTCAACTTTGCCGCTCGCCTGAAAGGCACGCCGGAAATCCAGGCAACGCAGTTCCTCTTGACTCCCGAACCGAACGTGACCTATTCAGCATGCCTGGTACACGGGATCGAGCAGATGTTCCAAACCCGCGTGGCGCCGTATCCGATTGACCGTACACTTCTCGTCAGCGGAATTCTGGAAAGCTGCCTCACATCGAAAGTGCAGAATCACCAGCGCCTCGAAACACCGCATCTCAAGGTTGCCTACCAGCCGCCAACACAGTCCACATTTTGCCGGAGCTAGATTCTCGCGAGTGTCGCATACATACCAAACGATGTATGCGCCACCCATCGTCTTCTTTGAGTAGCGCGGGCATCTTGCCCGCTGGTGCGTGGGCATCCTGCCCGCGCCATTCGCGAGAGCGGGACGCTCTCGCCCCAGCGGGCAAGATGCCCGCGCTACAGGCGTTTAGGCAGCCTCCGCCTGGGGTTGGGTTGGCGCTGAAGGACGTTTTGTCGATGCTGCCCGCGGCTGCTTGCTCGTGTTTTCTTCAACATAGCCGGATGCACCTGC
>CAZCVY010000319.1:0-6870 GCA_964501985.1 uncultured Acidobacteriota bacterium
TCACATTAGAAATCAGGCCGGGAATGACACGCTGCGCCTGCACCGATTTCTGAAACTGGCATGACCCCGCTTCGATCGGCGTAAGCGTGATCAGTACTTGCCGTCACCCGGAGACCCCACCGCCAGCAGGCGGTCGCCAATTACTGGTGACATGGGCGGTCAGCGAGAGCCCTATTGGGGCGATCGCGTCAGGACAAGGTCGGTTCCCCAGGAGCCATCCTCGGTGTCAACGCGAAGATCGATCTTCTCCCCAGAAACCTTCCCCTTCATCACCAGCTTGATAGCTTGGCCTTGCCACTCGGAGTTCACGGAGAATGAGAGGGAGTCGCCTTCTAGCTTCCCGTCGTTGATGGACCGCTCCTTGCCGTCCGCGCCTTGCATGGTGTCCGTGATCTTGCTCGCATCCGCTTTGAAGTTGAGGACCCACTCCGGCCCTTGCTCGCCCTTGCCCGCCCACTTGCCTGAGATGTCCGCCGCAAGCAGAACCGACGTCACTGTCCCCATGAAGAAGACCAAACTGAGAATTCGCCAGATCCGCATAATCCCCTCCGTGATTCGCTTTCCCCCAATCTTACCAGAACTGGCCCCGCCTACGCCGGTGTGACGTCCCGACCAGCGACGCCAGTAGGGCGACAGCAAAAATCGTTGTGATTGAACAGGTCATGAGGGGTCTCTTCTGAATGTTAAACCTTTAGTCTGCCCTGATGAATCCGGAGCGTATTGGCGCGCAGGATTTTGTCACTCACCGCGGGTTCCGCCAGGCGGCGAACAGCCTGAATGATGTTCCAGCCGACGCACGTCTGCCCGTGGCCTGCCGAATCAGAACAGTCGCTTCCGAACGTCAACCGATCCTGGAACCGCTTAAGAAAGTCGCGGGTGTAGTCTTCATCGCGCAACAGAGCGTTCAATCCCGACCCTGCGGAGATGTCTCCGTACACGTTGGGATAATTGGAAAGCAGTCGCTCCGTAAGTCCTCCGGGCGTAATGGGACCCTTGGGGTAGCTGACTCCACCCTGGAACTTGGCGTCAAGATTGGCCCACCAGGATTGGGCATGACCCAGGAAAATCACGCTGGGGTAGCGTTCGAGCATCGTGTGAAATCGCTCCAGGTGCATGTTGCAATACAGGCTGGTGCCATCATCATCTTCAAAATGGAGCAGGATGGGCACGCCGAACTCCTGTGCGACTTCCGCGACCTTGTGCATCGCGGGCGAATCGCAATCAACCGGGAATTTCTGTTCGCCAATACCGATGGCTCCGGCCTTCAAATACTTTTCCAGCGTCTGCTGTGCTCCGGGAAGCCGCGGGTCCTCATTGGCAAAGTAAGCGAACTCTTTCGGGTGTTCCCGAGCCAGGGTCACCACTGAGTCGTTCCCGCCGCACGGAAGTCCCAGCATGAAGTCCGATCCTGCCGGCAATAAAATCGTCTTGATCACGCCCATGTTGCGCTGATGGACGATCAGGTCCGCATGGTTTCTTCCCGGGATGCGTGGCCAATAAACCGTCGCGCTGTAATCGGTGTGCTGGTGATCGTCAATGATCAGGCCCGTAGAATCGGGCTTTTCTGCCGCGAGAACCCCTTCAACGATGGGAAGCGACATCAAACCTGCCGCGGTTGACAGAAATCCTCTGCGTCCCATTTCCTTGTTGAAGCTGGAACTCATTTGCCTAGGCGCCTCCCGTGTCAAATCTTGACTTCAAAATACCGTCCCATACGGGCTGGCGGATCATAATGACACATTCATCGGCGAAGCAGGTAGCGGGAACCCAGATCAGCTAAATCCCCTCGTTTGATCGTGTCCTTTCGGCACGGGTGCCTGACTTGAGCTGACGGAAGTTGCTAACGTCTGTCCATTGCCCCACGGGGCGAGGAGGGTAGACGATGGCCGAGAATCCGGCATCGCGGATGCCCTGGAGCTGCCGGAAGACGCTATAGCAGGCCGCCACCAGTAGGCGTCCGGGTTGAACCCCAATTGAAGTAGAATGCCTTCTGTCTGGCCGAAAACGATCGTCTTAGGCCAGGCCGGAGCGGCAGTCGAAAATGACCGAAAAACCGCTTTATCGCTGGGCTAAATCGCGAAGGATTTTTGGCCACTGGCCGGTCGCGGCAAGTTCATCTGAGCGTGGACGATCGCTGGAGGGACCTGCAAAACGGGGAAAGGGGAAATTATGGTGGAAAAGCAAGATGCCCTGGTAGCCGCGAGCCCCATGGCGCTGCACTTATACAACGAACTATTGGCCGCAATAACGGCGATCGGCCCATTCCAGAAAGAGGTTAAGAAGATCTCCATCCATCTGGTTCGCGGCTCGGCTTTCGTCGGTGTGCATCCACGCAAGGAGCATCTATTGCTGACCATCAAGGCCGAAAAGCCAATTCGGAGCGCTAGGATTTCAAAGACGGAATAGATGTCTAAAAATCGCTGGCATCTTGACCTAAGGCTCGCCTCCAACAATGAGATCGATGCCGAGTTGATAGCTTGGTTGCGGCAGGCTTATGATCTCTGTCTATGATCGCGGTTCGGCGGCCTCCGATGCATGGAATGCTACGACGCGCCAACCATCGCTCCCTCGGACATACACTTTCGTAAAACGCCAGTCGTCATCAACTTCGCGCTGGCCCATGGCTCGCTTGCGCTGTAGGCGACCGGTCACGACGGCAGCAGCACCGTATATTCGAATATGCACGTCGGAGGTCTCATATCGTAAGAACTTCATCCGCCCTGATCGAACGAACGCCACCAGTTCGGCTTTCTTCCTTACGGGCATCTGCGGCACGGCAACCTCCAGATCATCAGCCCATATCCGATCGAGCGCCTCAGCATCTCCGTGCAAGTGGGCCTGGTTCCAGACGTCCTCCAAACGCGCCAGTTCGGCGCGGACTGTAGCTTCGCTAGTTCCTTGCGAATTCGCCACACTCTGCGCGGCGACTGCGGCGAAACAACCACACGCAACCAGGATGAACAACGTTGCAGATCGCTTCATCGGGTCTCCTGCAGAAAAAGCGCTAATCACTTATGAGTAACCGCTGCCCCAGACTTCAGAGTCTTGGTGTGGAATATACCACGGTTCTTGCCGTGAACCGTTAGAGGCCGGACCCAGATCGAATGCCAGTACGGCAGCCGATCCTAGGAAGGCTTATTCAGCATGCACGACTCAGCTTCCTCGTCTTACGCATTCTTGCCTCACCCTGCAAAGCGGAATGAATCCGGCAAATGGAGCGGTAAGAGCACGTGGGCCGAGGACGCCCGCTCGTGGCGGGCCGTTCCTTCCCTTCTTCCTGCCGGACCGGCTCCTAGGTCACACTCTTCCGATAAGGGAGCCTTTCTTCCAGGCGAAGTATTTCCTGCCACGACTGGATTGCGCCGGTGGTGGTTAAGCCGCTCAAGTTCATCCCACCCGCGCAGGTGGCGAGGCGCAGGGTCCGGTCATAATTCCAGCCTTGATACAATCCGTAGAGAATACCCGCACAGAAAGAATCCCCGGCACCGGCGCTGCCCACGATGTAGTCATCCGGAAGTTCCAACGAAGGTTGCAATAACTCCACACCATCCTTCGAAAGAAGATAACCACCTTCGGGAAAGTGAATGACCACCATGTATTTAACTCCGAACCCAAGAATTGTTTCCCCAATCTTGCCCAAGTTTTCGGGAAGCAGTATGCCTCCCGACCGCAAGGGGATGCCCGCCAGTTTCTCCGCTTCCCAATCGTTAATAATGCAGTAATCGGTATATCTCAGCGCTGGCGGCACAATGTGGCGAAAGCGGCTGCTATCCTCCGATACCAGGTCGATCGAGGTCCGGATGTTCCGACTTTGCAGTTGCGCCAGGAATCGAGCAGCCACCGTACCAAAATCCGCGTCGGTTTGATCCATGGCGTCCATTAAGAGTAAGTAGCCTAAGTGGAACATTTTGACGGGCAGGCTATCGAGATTGACGTGCGCCGGCTCGAACAAACGGTTTGTTCCCGGGTAGTGAAAGAAGGTACGGCGTCCGCTGGCCCTGATGCTGAAGACGTCGGTGTAAGAGGTAGCTTCGATGTCAGTTCGGCGAAGTTGATCGATGTTAACCTGGGGGAATCGATGACACTCCTCCACCAAATAGTCGCCGTAGGCGTCATTGCCAATGACTCCCAGGCCGTATAGCGGCAGGCTCGCGTCAAACTTCGCCAGGTTGATGATGACATTGTGGGCCGAACCACCCCCGCCCAGGGACATTTCGGAAATACACGCGATCGAGTTCTCCGTAGGATAATGGTCGATCACTTTGACCAGATCGACCACCCAGATGCCGCCGCAGGCAATTCCTTGGCGATGGTGCGTTGTCATAGAGAGCTCCCGGCCCATCGTCGAATCTGTCGAGAGGCGTTGAAGTGAACTCTGGAGATCTTATCCAACTTTGATGCGCCGAGGGCGGCAAAATAACTGAGTCCGGGAGCTCAGTCCCTCAAGCTGTCAACTGGCTACCATCAGCTGCCTGCGGTGCGCTATAGCTCTGCGTACAAGCAGTACTTGGGTTGTCCGTCTCCAATAAACGAAGAAGTTTCGCATCCTCTCCAATTGTCGTGAAGGGGCTAGCGGCATTTTGGAAGCTGGTTGTCGCTCTGATCGTCGTTGACCAAGGACAGCTCCCCCCGGGACACGATCCTCCTCGCCCGAGATGGCGCAGCAAGGCCTTCTCCGCCTCGGGGGTAAAACAGGCGCAAATGGGAACCCGGTCGGGTTCCTGGTGATTGGTCACGGCCAAAAATCACTCTCTGTGTGTCGTGGACTCACCCCTCTTAATACGACGAAACGAGTTCTCGTGCAATCGCCGAGATGCTCTCAACGGAAGGAATATAGAACCTTTCCATGACGGGCGCAAAGGGCACGGGCGTGTCCGGGGCGGCGACCCGGCGGACGGGCGCATCCAGGTAGCCGAAGCAAAACTCTCCAACGCGAGCGGCGACCTCCGCGCCCCAGCCACCCGTCAAGTTGTCTTCTTCGACGATTAGCAACTTGCGAGTCCTGCGCGCGGATTCTGTCACCGTATCCCAATCGAACGGAACCAGCGTCCGGATGTCAATAACCTCGGCCTCGATGCCGGTTTCGGCCAAGATCGCGGCCGCCGCGACTGACCGATGCACCATCAAGAGATTGGCCACAATCGTGACGTCGCGGCCAGGGCGCACGATCTTCGCCTGGCCAAAAGGAATCAGGTACTCCTCCTCCGGAACATAACCCAGGACTTCAATCCCTCCGGCTTCTTTCCTGGCGCCTTTGCTGCCATAAAGCAGTTTGTGCTCAAAGAAGATGACGGGATTGTCATCGCGAATGGCGGTTTTCAAGAGCCCCTTGCCGTCGTAGGGGTTCGAAGGGCACGCCACCTTCAATCCCGGAACGTGCATGAAGAAGCCTTCCAAGGATTGTCCATGCTGCGCCCCGCGGGTTGTGGCTCCGACCGGCGCTCGCATCACCATGGGCACCGAGATCTTGCCCCCTGACATGTAACGGAGCTTGGCCGCCTGGTTGGCAAGTTGGTCCATGGCGATGAACAGAAAATCCCCATATTGGACGTCGGCCACCGGACGCAATCCACCCACCGCGGCACCTGCTGAGACTCCCGCGATGGCGGCCTCTGAAATCGGTGTATCCATGACGCGCCGGTGTCCAAACTCTTCCGCCAAGCCGAGGGTTACCGTGAAGGCCCCACCAAAACCGCCCTCGACGCCAATATCCTCGCCGATGAGGATGACCCTTTCGTCGCGGCGCATCTCCTCTCGGAGGGCCTCGCGCAACGCCTCTACCATTGTCATCTTGTTGCGGGCGGATGCTTCAGTCTTGCAAGTTTGCGCATCAGGCAAAGACATCGGTTAGGCACTCCTCCTTGGCGGGGTCAGGACTTCCCTCTGCGTATTTCACGGCCTCATCAAGTTCCTCTTCAACAGAAGCCTTAATTTGGCCTGCGTCTTCCGAGCGCAGGTGCCCCTCGGCGATCAGCGTTTTCTCGTAAGACTCAATGGGGTCGCGTTGCCTCCAAGCGGCCACCTCATCCTGGGGGCGATAGCGGCCGGGATCGCTCCGTGAATGTCCACTGATTCGATAGGTTTCGAGTTCCAGAAGTGTGGGCCCCGCGCCCGCCCGCGCGCGTTCCCCGGCACGCGACATGGCACCATACACGCCCTCCACATCGTTTCCGTCAATCGTCTCGCCGGGGATACCGTAGGCGGCGGCGCGATCGGCCACGTGCTTCACTTTCATGACCTTTTCAACCGCCGTGGAAGCTCCGTATCTGTTGTTTTCACAGACGTAGATGACCGGGAGATTCCAAATAGCGCCCATGTTGATCGCCTCGTGAAACGTCCCGATGTTGGCGGCGCCGTCGCCGAAGAAGCAAGCTACGATGTTTTCCTTCCTCAAGTATTGAAAGGCCAGTGCCTGGCCCGTCGCGAGAGGAATTCCGCCCCCCACAATGGCAATCGCCGGCAACATGCCCAGGGCGAGATCCCCCAGGTGCATGGATCCTCCCTTGCCGTGGCAGCAGCCGGTGGTTTTGGCGAAAAGTTCCGCCATGAGGCTATTAACCGGAAGGCCGCGTGCAATGGCGTGTGAATGGGGCCGGTGGGTGCTCGTGACAACATCGCCTTCCGCGAGCGCCGAACACACCCCCACCGCACTCGCTTCCTGCCCCGCCGACTGATGAACCGTTCCCGGCAACCGGCCTTCGAGAAACATGTAGTAGACCCGCTCCTCAAACATCCGGCACAGCAGCATGCGACGATACATGGCGAGCTTTCTACCCCTGCCCAAATCCGTTTCGGTCATAGCTTGTTCAAATGCTCCTGGATTTTCTCCATGAAGTTTGCGGCGGTGATGCCGTCGACCACGCGGTGGTC
>CAZCVY010000320.1:0-6840 GCA_964501985.1 uncultured Acidobacteriota bacterium
CCAGCGCCGCTCCTGCCGCTCCCGATATCAAATCCAAATTGCGGTCCGACGTAATGCGCTCGGCAGTGAGCATTTCGGCAAAACGCCGGGCATGGTGGAGCCATTCCTCCTCTCCCAGGAACTCACTGGTACGGACGAGCGCATAGATGACGGAGGATTGGCCCGCCGCCGCGCCGATGCCGGACTCGAAGAGCGCCAATGCATAGTCGGGCCGCACCGCATCCCGGACAACCGTGGCCAGGGCGGAGCGAGCCAAGGCGGCGAAATCCGGTTCGCCCAACAGCTTTTGCACCGCCGCCAGGAACAACGCTACGCCGCAAAGGCCGTCGTAGAAGCGCGGGGCCATTGGCTCCAATTGATGGCGCTGGGCTGCGGCGTGATAGGCAATCGTGTTCCAACTAACGCCCTCCTGAAATGAGCGTGCAGCCCCGCGAATCTGCTGGGCGATGCGGAGCGCTTCTGCCAGAAAATCGTCGGGGCCCGCCTCGTCTTCTCCCGGGATCTCGGAAGCCTTGGAGTCTGTGTTGTCCACCATTTTCGGTTCGCCTTCTTGCATCTCGAACGCAGCGCGCAGGAATCCCAATTGGTGCTCCAAGTCTTCCTTGCTCAGGGCTTCGAAACGTCTTTGGACCTGCGAGAACCCGGACTCCCAAAAAAATTGAGGGATTGAGCGACCAGCTTCGAGTATCAGGCTGTCGCCCTCCGCCGCACATTGGAACATGGGGATATCCCCTTGCAGGAGGCTCTTGCGCTCATCTGCCAGGATCGGCCAACTGAAGGGGCGGTCCTCGGTATAGAGCAAGGGGCGGCTGAACAACTCCAGTTCTATGCTCGCGTCCATGCCATGGCAGAGGCAGCGGGGAGAATAGAGGCGCTTCAGCATCGAACCGTAGATCTGAGTTGCCCTGAACACGAAACGCAGGCCCGACCAGTTGCGGAGAGGGCCGTTGGGACCCAACAACTCGGCCCGCCGCGCCTGAAGAAAACGATACATCGGCTCGAACCCGGCGGCCATCTGGTCCACGTAGGGGGCCGCCTGCACCTTCTCGCCATCCAGGATCACGACATTGTGGGTCGGCCGGAGGGAAATCGGTTCCGCTCCAAGTCGCATGGCGTCAGTGTTAATGTTCTCCCAGATTTTTCTCCACATGTGGGTCAGTTGAACCTCGGTTCCGCCCAGCCCGCTGACGTCGTAGCTCTCTCCCGTTGGCCGAATCTCCCGGCGCGGGAGCAAGCCTGTGCGGAACACCGAATCCTGATAGAAAGACCGGCCGGCAAGGGAGAGCGGGCCTTCCTCTCCCGGGGATCCGAAGTACCGGATGCGCGGCTGGAGCAGGGTTTCATGGTCAATGAGCACCGGATGTTCGCCCGCCGCGATGAGGTTCTCCCGATGGCAGTCGCCTCCTTCCAGAGCATAAATCAGGCACAGGAGCATCCCCGCGCGGTAATAAAAGGCCAAGACTTCACGCTGATCTCGGCACGGACGGGGCTCGACTTCCTCCACCCAGCCGTAGGCGCCGCCATCCAACACCTGGAGCGTCCGGAGAGGTGGCAAGTTGGCGTTATGGTTGATCCAACCGAGCAAATTCCAATAGGCGGCCTCGGCCGCGATCATCTTGGGTTTGTAGATCAGCCTGACGCCGACAGCGAAGTGCGCCCGCAACGCCATTTGACTTCCACGGTGCGGGTCCGACAAGGCGGGGTCCAGCCTGATGACCGGCCCCAGCGGCTGGCCTTGGTGGAAGCAAGCTTCGAGTTTCGCGTGGTCAGCCTCCAAGCGAAGGAGAAAATCTCGCGCCGCATCCACCCACATGGAGAGCCTGGTGGCCAGGAATCTCGCCAGCACCGGATATTCCTGAAAAAGGCGGAGGAGTCCCTCTCCCCGGACGGAACGCAGGAAGGATTCGTAGAGTTCTCGGGAGCCAGTGCCGGGGTCCGGTTCCGCAGGGCGGGATAGTCCTACGGCGGGGGAAACTTGGTGCGCGGTGCGGAAATCCGTGAATTTGTGATCCAGCGTCTCTCCCGCGATCCCCTCCCACGAAGCCAGCAGGGACCGCACCCACTGCCGATGGGCCGCCTCCGCCAGCAATGAATAGGCTTGCCCCGACTCTTTCCGCAGTGTTTCTTGGGCGAGCCGGAGGAAGGGATGAAAAAGCTCCTCAAAGGCGACGGGCTCCTCCCCCCGAATGGCCGCCAGTTCGTTCTTCACCAGCGCTTCGTCCCAGGGGTCCCATGAGGACTCGATCATCTGTTCCAGCAGCCGCGCCCAAGACGGCAACTCGGAGTTTGCCCGCCGGACTCGCCCCACCAGGCCCCGGGCGCGGGGCTGATCCAGCCCGTCCCACTCGAGGCGCTTGGCGAAGACCTTCTCGTCGCCCTTGGCACAGTTTTTTCGCCATGCGGCCATGCGTACATCCATTACTTCGGAATCCTCGGCGCGCGTTTCCGGCAGGAAGTCGCCGCCCAGGCGCTCCTCCAGGAACGCCGATCGCTCCACGATTTCCCAGAGTGCTTCGCTTGAGATCAGCGGTTGATCCGCCATTGCGATAGCCACCCTCTTCAAATCTGCAGGATTGACAACGGTTTCGATTTCTTGGGGCACCGGATTCACTCCTCCCGCAAGCTGCATGAGCGCTAACTTAAAACTGTCGGCGGTAGAAGAAGCCGCAAAGCGGGCGAAATCATGTAGCCCACGGCGAAACCGTGGGAAAAATGCCTACCCGACCAAGTCAGCCCCGGAGCAGCAGGTAGCGGCTCTTGGTGCGCCCGTCACGTTTCGTGTTTGAATGTTCTTAACACGGTTGATGTTCCCATGTTAAGAACTCACTTCCGCGGAGATGAGTCTGCCCCCGGTCTCCGACCGGGGGCAGATGTCAACACCCCTGGATCGCAATTTGGGCACGACCGCGGGCCCCTCCTAAGGTTGCATCTCCGCGACTTACATCTGCTGTCGCGGGACGGGCTGTAATGTCGGGGGGCTTTTGTAGACGGCGTGATGCAGCCTAATTGAATTGGATTGCCGCAAGAGCGCCTTTATAGGCCTACTCCCGTTTGTTTATCGCAGCAGTCCGCCATCGTGTACAGACTCCTGCCGCCTGCGGTCTTTTCTAAGTCTGCGTCGGAAAGTTCGCTCGGCTTCGAGGTTTCCTTTGAAATTTCGACTGGCTTCTTGACTTCCTTTTCGTCGGCCGTGTGTTTCCTCCTCATCTAAGTGCCACGCCCCGTCTCCGGGGTTCGTGGGTCGAACCAAACCATGCGCCGAGGTGCGCGTTGTTGGCGCTCCTCTGCGGCTCTTGGTGCGCCCGTCACGTTTCGCGTTTGAATGTTCCTACCCTAGCGTCTACTTCTTATGACAAAAATCAAAGCACGTTGCCTCGAAGTCCGTGTTGCTGCCACCGGCGACCTTCTCCATGTCGGCGTCTGTGAGCTCATCGTGCGTCTTGGTTTCCGGTTGCGCTGGTGATGGCTTCTTGACTTCCTTGTCGTCCACCATGTGATTCCTCCTCATCTGAGTGCCACGCCCCGTCCCCGGGGTTCATGGGTCGAACCAAACCAAAAATCAATCAGAATCGTTCTGGAGCCTCTGAAAGTCGCGAGTCACTTCCCAATTCCCAAACCTCTGGTGACGGGCAAGCAGTGACTGCTGATCTACCAGGTATTCTCGGTATCTCCGGTCAAAATACACTTGCCCTTTACTACAGATATCGAAATTGAGAGAAAAAAGACGACAGCCGGGGAAAATTTTATTCATGCAAACTACCGAGCGATAATAATATTCATGCCCCTCGCGCGTCGGTAGTGATCAAGAGTTCGCCCTAGCCCGCCTCGCTGGCGGGTGGGTGGGCGGAGCGCTGAAGAAGGCCCTCTTTCATCAATCTCCTCAGCAGCACGAGCACCTCCGATTCACGCAAAGGGCCTGGGATTTGGCGGCCCGTGAAGGCTCCTTCCCGTTCGCTGATGAATCTGAGCGCTTCGGTGGTCTTTCCTGGCATCCTCAGTTCCCCTCCGGGAAAATAAACGGAGCAATGCGCGCCAACGGGAAGGACCTGGCATCGCATCGCCGCGGGTTTTTCGAGATCCGTCTCGATATTGATTTCGGAGGATGAATTGATCTCCCCCAGCCGCTTCTCGGCTGTGGGTTCACTCCGCCTCAGAAGTCGACGCGCCATGGTTGACTGAGCGGCGCCGGCATCGGCCTCGCTTTCCAATGCGCCCAGGAGTTCCTTCAAGTGCTCGCGCAGAAACTCGGACGGCGTTCCCTCCTTTAGAAATCCCGGGGGAAGAGCCCGGCGAAACCGGATGTCCTTATCACATACGTCACGAACCGCTTGTTGGATAAAGTCGGCCCATCGATAAACAAAAATGCCCACCGTCAAATGCAATGAGGCAGCTTCGGAGGCCCGCCCCGCATGGTTCCAGCCGCGCGGCAGGTACAGCATGTCACCGGCTTCGAGCATCGTTGTCAAGTAGGGCTCCCGGAGTTGGTCTTGTTCGTTCGGAGGATGCCACTCCAGGGGTAGCTCGTTATGGGGTGGGGACACCTCCCAATGTTTGCTTCCTTCGATCTGCAAAATCAGAATGTCATGGTCGTCGTAGTGTGCGCTAAAACCCTGTGACCCTTTGGGAGTTGCATAAGCATTCACAGTCACCGGATGACTCAATTCCGCCTCGAGAAAACGGCACAGGTGCCGGACCTGTCGCGAGCCCCGCTGTATTCCGCTCAAAACGATCGTGTAACCATCCGCATACAAATCGTAGGCAGCCGTGATTTGATTCACCAGTTGGTCAGAAGAAAGCGGAGCCCGCGCGAAGGCCAAGGATTGTTCGGGCTTTCCATTTTGGACGGCCCGGATCGTGGGGTAGCTCATCTCCGAGTAGGAGATCAATTGATCCAAATCATGCGCTGAAAAAAGCCCATCGTAAAAGCACGATGCCTTTCGCTCGATCAGCAGCGGCTTCGCTTCCCAATATTCCTTCAAGAAAACTTCCCGCGAAACGGGACTCAGTAAGGCTTCTAAACCTCTCGAAACATCAAGCATCGGGTGCCCCCCGCTTTCTGTCACCGCTTGCTGTCTGTCTGTCGCGCGCGCCTGCATCGCGACAACCGATGCGGCGTGCTGAAGCCCCGTGAGATTGCAGACCAGCGGAGCCTCCCTTCCGCGGAGGTGAATCTGCCCCCGGTCTCCGCCCGGGGGCAGATATCAACACCTCTGAATCGCAATTCGGGCACGACTGCAGGACCCTCCTGAGCTTGCATCTCTGCAACCAATGCGGGACCGCGCACTCCCATCAGTTAGGCACCTTAGCGGTGGGTGGGAGCAGGCCTTTTCCGTCTGCGCATGCGCCTCCTGCTACTCTTTCTAAGTCTGTGTCGGATAGCTCATTCTGCACCTTGGGTTCCTCTTCCACGTCGCCTGGCTTCTTGACTTCTTTGTCGTAGATCATGTTCGTCCTCCTCATCTAAATGCCACGCCCCGGCCCGGGGTTCGTGGGTCGAACCAAAGCAAGAATCAATCAGAACCGCGCTGAAGACCTGTGAGGTTACAGATCAGCGAAGCCTCCCTTGCGCGGAGGTGAATCCGCCCCCCGGTCTCCGCCCAGGGGCAGATGTCAACACCTCTGGATCGCAATTCGGGCGCGACACACGCCGCTCGTAGGCGTGCTTCTCCACGACTCACGACAGCCAGTGCGGGACGGTCCGCGCACTCGTCATCCTCCGTCGCGGAGAGGGAGGAGCTATGTCTGCGCTGACTCTAGTGTTTGATAATCCACGTATATGGGTTCGAGTCTTCGCAACTGTTCGCGCCCGCTGCCTTTTCCAAGTCTTTATCGGAGAGTTCATCCAGATCCTTGATGTCCTGTTTCACGTCGCCTGGCTTTTTGACTTCTTTGTCGTCGATCATGTTCGTCCTCCTCATCTAAGTGCCACGCCCCTGCAGTGGGGTTCGCGCGTCGAACCAAACCCAAAATCAATCAGAATCGTGCTAAAGCCCCTTAAGATTGCAGATCAGCGGAATCTCCCTTCATCGAAGGTGAACCCGCCCCCCCCGGTCTCCGCCCAGGGGCAGATGTCAACGCCTCTGGATCGCAATTCAGGCTCGACACCCGCCGCTCGTGGGCTTGCATCTCCGCGACTTGTACCAACCGCCCTGGGATGCCTGGGTCGGAAGCGCGCGCGGCGGGGCGACTCCCTATCCCAGGATCTTACCGAGCACCCCGGCAATGATGGTGGGCAAGGTGTCGGTATATTCTACAAGAGACCCGCCGGCTGCCTTGTCCAACTGCTTATCCGTTAGTTGGCCCTGTTCCGCGTCATTTAGACTCTCGCCTGACTTCTTGACTTCCTTATCGTCGACCATGTGATTCCTCCTCGTCTGAGTGCCACGCCCCGTCTCCGTGGGTTCGTGGGTCGATACAAAGCAAGAACCAATCAGAATCGTGCTGAAGTCCCGTGAGATTGCAGATCAGCGGACCAGTAATCGTCTTTTCGTTTCAGATCGTACTTGCCCTTTACTACAGATATCGAAATTGAGACGAAAGACGACAGCCGTGGAACATTTTGCCCATGGATACTGCCGCGCGCTTGCGGCCCTGACCGGAATCCAAGTGCGACGGCAGCCTTCACTTTTGTGTTGACCTTCATGGTCATTCTCTTTTCCTTGCTTTTTCCTTCTCACTTGCTTCTAACTTCTATATGCGCAAAACGCGGGGAAAAACGGACAGGGGTGAAGTTTTTTTTGCGGGCTGGTTGTAGCCCAGCGCAGAGGTGCGCGTTGTTGGCGCTCCTCTGCGGCTCTTGGTGCGCCCGTCAGGTTTCGTGTTTGAATGTTCTTAACATGG
>CAZCVY010000321.1:0-6800 GCA_964501985.1 uncultured Acidobacteriota bacterium
TGCGCCCTGCGCAGGATGTTGCCGGTTGCTCTGTATCTAGCCGGCCTAGCGAACGTTGAGCAGGAACTTTCGAGAAATTTCCAGGGTTTCCCCCCTCACGTCTCCTAGACCGGCCCGGACAGGTTTTTGGCAGAGTCCCGTAGCGGCACTCACTCTGGGCTCATATCACAACTCGATTCCAGGGAGACTTCCCGTGGATCGCCCCCCCTAGCTGCTCAGGAGTAGCTATTCAGGAGATGACCATGAGACATCGACAGTTTGACTTTGCATTGGCGAGAGTTGCGCAACCTCACTCGAGCGACCGCGCCCGGCGACGTTCAATTGCCTTATACCTCACTTCCCTGCCCGTCCTTTGGCTGGCCATCACGCTCGCGCCCTCGCCCGTTCGGGCCCAAGGCGAAGCCTCGATTTCCGGCGTTGCCACCGACGCCACAGGCAGCGCAATCCCAGGAGCTACAATCAGGATCAGCAACACGGAGACCGGCGGGGTGCGCACGATTTCGACCGACTCCGAGGGCCGGTACGAAGCTCCACTCCTGGCCGTCGGGGAATACCAGATCTCGGCGGAAAAGACCGGCTTTAACCCGGCGAAGCGCAGCGTCGCGCTGGTGCTGGGGCAGCACGCGAGCGTCAATTTGACTCTCAACGTGGCCGGAATCCGTCAGGCGGTGCAAGTGGAATCTTCCCCATTCGCTCCCACCGTGACCAACGCCGATGTTTCGGGCCTCGTGAACGAGCGGCAGGTGAAGGACTTGCCCCTCAATGGCCGGAGTTACGACCAGCTTCTCACGTTGAATCCGGGCGTGATTAACTACACGTCGCAGCGCGCCGGCGGCGTTGGCACATCGAACTCGGTGGTGGGCAACATGTTTGCGGTTTCAGGCCGCCGCCCTCAGGAGAATCTTTACCTTCTGAATGGGGTGGAATATACCAGCGCATCGGAGGTCAACAACACTCCCGGAGGGACGAGCGGCCAGCTTCTGGGCGTGGACGCGGTGCGCGAGTTCGCGGTGGAAAAGGACGCCTACGGGGCCGAGTATGGCAAGCGCCCTGGGGCGCAAATCAACATCGTCACCGCCTCCGGGTCGAACCAGTTGCACGGCAACGCCTATGAGTTCCTGCGCAACAGCGCGCTGGACGCGCGGAATTTCTTCGACCAGGCGCAAATTCCCAATTTCGAGCGCAACGAGTTCGGAGCCTCAGCGGGCGGGCCGATCAAGAAGGACAAGACCTTCTTCTTCGCGAACTACGAAGGCTACCGGCAGGTGCTGGGCCTGAGCGATGTGACGCTGGTGCCCGACGCAACCTCGCGCACGGCAGCGGTAGCCAGCATTCAGCCGTTGCTCGGCCTGTGGCCCGTCGCCAACGGGCCCGAGTTGCTCACTTCGACGGGCGCGAGTAGTGGCATCGCCAAGGCGTTCAGCAATCCCCTTCAGCACATCCGCGAGGATTTCGGGACCACCCGCCTGGACCAGAATATATCCGGCAAGGATTTCTTATCGGGAATCTACACCGTGGATGACAGCCAATCCAATTCGCCCACGACCAATCCGTTCAGCCTCACCGACGTCTTTCTGCGCGAGCAGGTGGCAAGCGTGAGTGAGACCCATATCTTTACCCCCAACGTTCTCAACAAGGCGACGTTTGGATTTTCCCGCGGCGGATTTTATTTCAATAGCGGCGTCACCGGGCCCGCAGCCGCCGTGCCCGACGGTTGGATCCACCCCGGCCAACCCGTGGGCGCGGTGGTGATTGGCGGCGGCACCACGCTCAACGGCGCCTCGCAACTTACTAACGGCGGCACCAACGCAGGCAGCAATCTCACCGCGGCGCGCAATCTGTTCACCGCCACCGACCAAGCGACCATTACCCACGGCATCCACCTGATCACTGTGGGAACATGGTTCCAGCGCCTTGAATCGAACAGCGACCTGCTTCAGGACCAGTACGGGCAGGCTTCGTTTTCGAACCTTGCGGGCTTCCTGGCCGGCACCGTGAGCACCTACACCTACGCCCCCACGGCAACCCCGCTTGGGTGGCGGCAGCTCGAAGGCGCGTACTTTGCCGAGGACGCCATCAAGCTGCGGCCGAGCCTGGAACTTCGCCTGGGTTTCCGCGGCGAGTTTACCAACGGCTGGAATGAAGCCTTCGGGCGCGCGTCGAACTATACGTTTGGGGCAGACGGAGTGATCTCCACCCAGCCCTTGACCGGCGACTCCGCGTTAACCGTGAATAACGCCAAATTCCTTCCCGCGCCCCGGGTAGGCCTGGCGTGGTCGCCCTTCGCCTCGAAGAAAACCATTATCCGCGCCGGGGGCGGAATCTATTACGCGCTCAACGACGCACTGGATTACCGCCTGGACCAGGTGGCTCCTTTCAACACCGTCTATGCGGACAAGAGCATCGCGTTTTCGACCATCGCCCCGGACGCCACGTACAAGTCGGCAAAGATTGTGCCGAGCGGCGTGCCGCCGAACCTCCAGACGCCGACGATTGAATCGTACACGCTCCGAATCGAGCAGTACCTCTCACCCAACACCACGCTCAGCGTCGGCTACGTCGGTTCGCACGGGTACCACGAGATTCTCTCCATCGACGCCAACGTGCCCGTTCCCACCATCTGCCCGGCATCGCCGTGCCCGGCAAGCTACGCTCCTGGGACTTGGTACAACCCGTCGACTGCCGTGCTGGCCAATAGTGCTGTGTCGAATTCCACCCATTGGTTTTCGGAAGGCGTCAGCTCCTACAACGGCCTGGAGGTGGACGTAAACCACCACTTCAGCCACGGCCTGGAATTCCGCGGGGTCTATACGTTCGCCAAGGCCCTCGACAATGGCGACAGTTTGAATACCAGCGTCGCGACCAATTCTCCCGCATTCGCATCCAACCCCCTCGAGCCGAGTTGGGACTATGGCCGCGGCTCGTTTGATATCCGCCACTCGGGAGTCGTGAATGCCACCTACGACCTGCCATTCGGAAATGGGAAGGCGTTTCAGGGAGGTCCCTGGGTGGATCGCGTGTTCGGAAGCTGGCAACTGAGCGGCATTGAGACCCTCCAATCCGGTCTGCCCTTCACCCCTCAATTGTCCTACGACCCGGCCAACGATGGCGATAGCCGCAATCCGGTTCGGCCATCGTGGAATCCCGCGTTCTCGGGTCCGGTAATCGAGGGTGGGGCGAATCAGTATTTCAATCCCGCCGCCTTCATCCAACCGCTCGCGGGAACCTACGGCAACGCCGGTCGCAACATTCTTCAGGGAGCAGGCCTCGCCACCACGGATTTGTCCCTGGCGAGGAAGTTTAGTGTTTCCGAGCGCATTGGGCTGCAATTCCGCGCCGAGTTCTTCAACGCGTTTAATCGCACGAACTTCAACACGCCGAATCCGGTGGTTTATACATCCGCCACCAGTGGACCTTCGCCCACGGCGGGAGTGATCACCTCCACGACCACCACGTCGCGGCAGATCCAGTTTGGGCTGAAGTTGCTGTTCTGATTGGAGGTCTCGGCTGATCAAAAGCTATTGTCCGGCTCCCGTATGCTAAAGTACGTTCTTTGCGTGACCTTGATGGTTTCCGGGGCGCGAATGCTTTGGGTCTGGGGGGGCCAAGCGCACCATGGGAAAAGACTCGATGCACCGAATCCTCGCGCGGATTCGCCAAGCGCTGGAGGCAGCGGGTGCGTCGCTGGCGCGCTTCGAACCAGGTGCGGTTGCGTCATCGCAGAAATCTCACGGCCGAGGCCCGGTTACCGAGGCTGACCGCGCGGTGAATCGCGTGCTCCACGACGCGTTACGGGGTCGGGGAGAAGGGTGGCTGTCCGAAGAAAGTGTGGATGATTTCGAGCGACTGAAGAGATCTCGAGTTTGGATTGTGGATCCTCTGGACGGAACATTGGAATTCATTGCCGGGATTCCCGAGTGGTGTGTGTCGGTCGGGTGGGTTGAGAACGGGCACCCCGTTGCCGGTGGTATCTATAACCCGATGACGCGGGAATTGTTCCTGGGTTCTCTTGAGACAGGGGTTACGTACAATGGGAAACCCGTCACGGCCAGCGGGAAAATTGGGCTTTCCGGCGCCATGGTTCTTGCCAGCCGAAGCGAGGTTCAACGCGGCGAGTGGGACGACTTTAAGGGTGAGGGCTTCCATATTCGGCCGGTGGGTTCAGTGACCTACAAGCTGGCATTGGTTGCGGCAGGGCTAGCCGATGCCACTTGGACCCTCTCGCCCAAAAACGAATGGGATATCGCCGCGGGTGTGGCGCTGGTGATCTCGGCGGGGGGATTCGTGGAATGCCCGGGGAACCCCAAATTAACCTTCAATCGCCGGGTTTCCCGGCTCCCTGGCCTTATTGCCGGGGGCGCATCATTGCGGGAAGAATTGAGCCAACTTCTCGGCTCGCGCCGTCGTATCGGCCAGCCCCTGCGTTCCGTGGAAGGAGAGTCACCGCTGCCTTGAGAGGACATCGCCCGCGGCGCCCGCTGCCCAGAACTCGCTTTCGACGTCTCACGATTGCGCATTGCCAATGAATGGAGGATTTCCGAGCAGATTTGCTCAAACTACGCTTTTGATAAGAAGTGACTTGGTGAGCCGCTAGGGAATCGAACCCCCAACCTACCGACGTGGTCAGATGAGGAGCCTGGGATGGGAAGCTGATCTAGGGTCGCCTGGCGCACGGCTTACCCGATGCGGAGATCGCGAACCGGCTCAATCAAGAAGGGCATGCCAGTGCCAAAGGTAAACCGTATACCGCACGGATTGTACGGTGGATCCGTTGGCGCTATCAGATTCCTCCCGTGACCCTCCGAACGCCGGAGGCGTTGACCGTGCAACAAGTGGCCCAGCACTTTGGAATCAAGGGTTACGTGGTCTACTATTGGATCAAGTGTAGGTTGATGCGAGCTCGGCGGCTGAACCCAAGGATGCCATACTGGATTACCCTGACGGGGTCAGACGAACAGAAACTCCAAAACCCGGTGCGCCGCTCGAGTAGCCTCGAAAAAGGCAAAGTATCCCCAAACGCTACCGCGGAAGGAGCATTATGAAACGCCCGATCCAGGAAGGGACAAACTCATCAAGGTCTCGAGCCCCCTGTGGCTCAGTCGGAACTTCGGATTGCCATTACAAATTCGATTATAAACCCGAGGTTACTCCTCATTGCTGATGCCAGGCCGAGAGGATTCTCGTCCTCTGGAATCTGCCTGGAGCACGCTTTTTCGTTGGGGCGGGGTGGCAGAGGGTATCAGAACACGGAGCATCTGTTCGTTGTGCAAATACAGTGGGATTAGCGGTTTTATCTTGAACGCACAGGAGCCATGGCCTCGCGGAATTCTTTGGGGTTAGGGATGGTCATGCCTCCGCCGGCCACACGAATTACACCCCTTTGTTTCCAGTCGCTGAGGATGCGGCTGACGCTCTCGCGCGAGGCGCCAATGTTGCGCGCGATTTCCTCATGGGTCATGTGCAGGGTGAGGCGCAGACCGTCAGCCGTCGCCTGGCCGTGCTTGTCTGCCCACCCGACTAGAAATTGAATGAGTTTGGCATGCGTATCCGGGGCCAGCGCCAGCATGCGCGTCTGCTCCCAGGCCTTACTGATTTCCATGCTCAGGTGCTTGGCCACCCGCAGGGCGACATCTGGGTGTGCGCGCATCAACTGAAGAAAGGCAAGGCGGGGCAGGAAGCCGACTTGGCTGGGACACAACGTCTCAGCCGTGACCGTGTAGGGTTCATCCGCAATCAGCGAGCTCAGGCAGAGGACCTCACCAGGCTCGACGATGCGTAGTGTGAGACTCTGTCCCTCGGCGGAATTCACATAGAGCTTTGCTTGCCCCGAGCAGATAAGGAAAAGCCCGCGAGTCGGTTGCCCTTCGACAAACAACAATGCCCCTTTGGGGTAATAAGCAGTTTGGCGGAGAGTATTAAGCGCGGCCAGCGCGGCTTGGGGAAGTTGGCAGAATAGCCCTTCGTCCTTTGCGACGCACCCAAAACAGTTTTCGATGACCTTCAGATTATAGGGGCCGCGTGACGTTTCGTCGGACATGTGGTCACCTTGCAAGCGCTATTATGTTGCAAGGTTCAGCATCATACCTAGCGAAATAATCAACAAAATCCGATTATTTGCGGAATTGAAGTCAGAAAAGCCTTGAATGTCGGGCTTTGTGTCTGTTTTAGCGTATCCGTTGTGACGCACGTCACAATGCTCGCGGTTGCCCATCACTGACCCCACACCTTTCTCCCAACTATTCTCAGCCCATCGTGCGGTTGCTCGTTGAGGCAAAAGGCTGCCGATGCCCCCCGTTTAGGGGGGTGGTGAGGGGACAGTCAGTTTCTTGAATTTGAGGTGAAAACATGAAGAAACATCTATACCAGGTTTCTGCACTTAGTTTGTTGTTGCTCAGTTTCGGCGCCTTGGCGTTTGCCGGGGAAATCAAGGGCAAAGTCGCAGTCCATGGAATACGGTCTGCCGAAGACATCGCCATCTATGTTGATGCGATTGCCGGCAAGACGTTCGATGCGCCCTCCAAACCCGCGGTGGCGGACCAAAAGAACATGACCTTCGTTCCGCACGTGCTCGTCGTTCTGAAAGGCACCACCGTGCAATTCTTGAACAGCGATCCGGTGGGGCACAACGTTTACTGGCCCTCCATCAGTGGCAACAAGAAGCTCGCTCACAACATGGGCACTTGGCCGCAGGGTCAGCAGAAATCGTTCACGTTTAGCGATCTCGGCGTCGCCCCGCTGCTCTGCAACGTGCACCCGGAGATGTCCGGCTACGTGGTGATCGCTCCCACACCTTATTTCGC
>CAZCVY010000322.1:0-6786 GCA_964501985.1 uncultured Acidobacteriota bacterium
TGACGGTGCATCCGCCAAATCCTGCACCCGTCATGCGCGCGCCAAGAACCCCGGGCTGGTGGCGTGCCAATTCCACGAGCGTATCCAGTTCCTTGGAGCTCACCTCGTAATCATCCCGCAGGCTCTCGTGAGATTGATTCATTAATTCCCCGAAGCGCTCCAGGTTGCCACTCTGGAGGACCTTGACGGCTTCGAGCGTGCGCTCGTTTTCTGAAACCACGTGGTGGGCACGCCGCCAAAGCAGGCTGTCCATCGCACCCCTTGCGGCAGCGAGATCGGAAGATGTCACGTCACGGAGAGATTTCACGTTGCGGCCGGTGGCAGCGATCTTCGCCACAGCCTCGCGGCACTGCTTCAGCCGAACTTCGTACTCTGATTGTGCCAGCGCGCGCTTGACGCCCGAGTTGCAGACTACGATCTTCACATCGGACCGAAGCGGCACGTGGCGATAGGTGAGGTCGCGGCAATCGAGAAATAGCGCGTGGTCGCGACGGCCGAGCGCCGAAATGAACTGGTCCATGATTCCGCAGGGCACGCCGACAAATGCGTTTTCCGTGCGCCGGGAGAGCTTGACAGCGTAAACAGGGTCAAGTCCCAAACCCAGGAGTTTGTTCCAAAATGCCGTCGCTCCCACCTCCACCGCGGCGGAAGAACTCAAGCCCGCCTCACGCGGGACGTTGCCTCCAAAGGCAATGTCAGCGCCCGTCAGGCGATGGCCATCTCCCTCCAGAAACTTCGAAACGCCGCGGAGGAAATTGCTCCACGTGTTCTCGTCGGCTTTTTGAATATCGTCCAGGTCAAACTCGACGGTGGCCTTGAAGTCCTCAGAATAAACGCGCACGTGGCGGTCGGAACGGCGTCGCCCGGCATAAGTGACCGCCCGGTCGATGGCGGCAGGCAGCACGAAGCCATCGTTGTAATCGGTGTGCTCGCCAATCAAGTTGACTCGACCAGGAGCACGAACAACAACTTCCGGCGGCGAACCGAAGATTTGTTGGAACGCTTCTTCAATCATCGCCAAACCCCTCTAGTAGGCAGTAAGCAGAAGGCAGAAAGCAGTAGGCAGAAGGCAGTAGGCAGCCCCGCCACCGGCCGGGCCGGACTGAATAACGTGTGACTCGCGATTTCGATGACTCTTTTGAATCATCAGGTTGCCGAGCAGGCACAGGCCAGAGACCACCTTTACGCGGCCTTATGGGAAGAAGGTGCGAATTTCTCAGGATATTCGATCATTGCGTTCAGCATCCTCCCAACCTCTTCGTACCGCGCTATTAGTTCATAATGGTGTTCTGTTGACGAGTACCCGCAGTCCCTTGCGAAGTCTAACCACACCTGCGTTTCCGTCGCCTCGGCATCCGAATCGGCCAGCTTACTCGCAAACATGTTTGGGTACTGCCGCTTTCTGAATCCCTCCGCAATGTTCGCAGCCACGCTTCTTGAGAAACGCCGAATCTGGCTTGTCAGGGAGTAACGTTCCTCTTTCGGGAAGGTCTTGGACTCCTCAAAAATGTGCATAGCCAGAGTATATGCGAGCTGGTAGACCTTAAGGTCCCAGTGCCCACGCAGGACCTTGGCTTGCTCCCCACTGCCGTTCATTTTGGTTCTCCTTCTTATACGTCGCAGCGTCCCAAAGACGTAGCGGTCACCATAATCTTTGGCATTCAACCGTGAGGTGTAGGTCAATACTGGAGAAATCTTGAGCTTCTGGATGTGGTCGCAAATTGCGACCTCAAGATTTCTGTTTCCTCAGGAGTAACTTGTTGGCTACTGCGCTCTGCTTCCGGCTTTCTGCGCTCTGCCTTCTGCTTACTGCCTACTGCTTACTGCCTTCCGCCAACTCTTCCCATCGCACGGGCTTGACCGCCCGCAGCTCTGCGGCTTTTTCCTCCGCCAGCGAATCATTCAGGAAACTTCCTCCTCCGGTTTCTACGCTGGCCAGGTACTTGAGTTTCTCCTTGCTGCGGTGCGGCGGGTAGAACTCAATGTGGAAATGGAAATAAGGAAAGTTCCCGTGGGTAGGGGCCTGATGCAACAGCATCATATACGGGAAAGACATATCATAAAGGTTGTCATACTTTAAGGTCACCCACTTCAGGATTTCCGCCAGCCCATTTTCCTCTAAGGCTCGGAAGTCCTCGAGCGTTCCCATGTGGCGCCGCGGAAAAATGTGGACCTCATAGGGCCAGCGGGCATAAAAGGGAATGAGCGCGGTGAAAGTATCGTTTTCAGCGATGATACGCCTGCCGTCGCGGCGCTCCTTTTTCAGGATGTCGCAGTAAAGGCAGCGTCCATGCCGGCGCTGGTGATCGCGGGCGGCCGACACTTCTTTTCCCAGGCGCGGCGGGATGAAGGGGAAGGAATAAATCTGCCCGTGCGGATGTGGCATGGTCACGCCAATCACCGCGCCCTTGTTTTCAAAAATCAGAACGTAGCGGATTCCCGATGTGGCCTTGAGCTCCAGGAAGCGGCTTCGCCACAGCCGCACCAGCTTAACCAGGTGATCCACCGGAAGCTGCGGCAAAGAGGCGTGATGGTCGGAGCTGTAGAGCACCACGTCGCACTTGCCGCGCGAAGGCCGAACCTTGTAAAAGTCATCGCCCTCAATCGCCGGTGGCGGCGGAGGGATGGTGAAGGCCGGAAAATCGTTGGGGTAGATCAGAACGTCGTAATGGTCGGGCACGCGTCCGGAGCCGGGACAGAAGGGGCACCAGTCCTCGGGCATCTGGGGGCGCCCCTGGCGATGCGAGGCGGTTGAAACCCATTCGCGGACTGTGGGATTCCAGCGAAGCTCCGTCATGGCTCAGTACGGCGTGAAGCGCGGAAAGCCAATGCTCCCATGAAGACGCCAAAAACCAACATCGCCAGTCCCCACCACAAGTCGATGTTCACACCTAAGGATTTTTCCTGGAAGATGGAAGCGTCGGCAACCAATCCATAAATCATCAGGATGATGCCATATATCGTGAAGATAATTCCAATCGGCAAACGAATGTCTAAACCCATTTATTCCCGCCTGTAGTTGATACTCAGTACTTGAAAGTCGAAAAGTTGAAGAGTCGAAAAGTCGAAAGGCCAGTTCTTGAACTTTTCATCTCTTCGACTCTGAACTTTGACCTCTACCAAAAGATAATATTCAAAACCGCGCAGAGCGCCAGTATCCCAATCGCCCAAACGGATGGCCGTTCATACCAGGGAAGTTCTGAAGTCTTGGGCTTGGGGGTCAGAGAATATACTAGGCCCACCAGTTCCTCTTCCTTGCGCGGTTCGGTAAATAAGGTTACCACCACGGTGACGCAGAAGCACACGGCAAAAGCCCAAATGGCCTGGTAGAAATTCGCCGCCATGTCGCTCGGGTAGTGAATGTAGTGAAAATGATAAAGCGTGTAGTGCGCGGCGGCAGCCAGAATGCCGCAGAGCAATCCCCAGAATCCCGAGTGCGCGCTGGTGCGCTTCCAGAACATTCCCAGCAGGAACGTGCCGAAGAGTGGCGCGTTGAAGAAGGCAAAAAGGAGCTGGAGATAGTCCATCAGGTTGTTGAATTGCAGAACAATGAAAGCGGTGCCGATGCCCACAACCACGGCGAAGATCGTGGCCACTCGCCCCATGGCCAGATAGTGGCCGTCTTCCTTACCAGGATTGATGTGGGTCTGATAGATGTCGAACGTCCACACGGTGTTGAAAGCCGTCACGTTGCCCGCCATCCCCGACATGAAGCTGGCCAGCAGCGCCGTCAAGCCCAGGCCCAGCAGCCCGGAAGGATAAAGGCTTCCCAGCATCGTGGGCAGCGTTTGATTGTAATTATAGACGCCCCTTGCCGGGTCCCACAGAAGCTGCCGGACGGGTGTGTAGGCGATCGCCACCAGGCCCGGAAGAATGACCAGCAGCGGGAAAAACATCTTGGGCACGGCGGCAATCAAAGGCGTGCGCTGCGCCGACGCCATGTCCTTCGCGGCCAACCCGCGCTGCACCACCAGGAAGTCCGTACACCAATATCCGAAGGAGAGCACAAAGCCCAGGCCGAAAATCGTGGCCACCCAGTTGACGCCCATGGGATTGTCCGCCGCATGCCAGATGTTCGCCCAAGTGTGCGCATACCCGGGATTGGGAAGGCTGGCCTTGAGTCCCGCAAATCCTCCCACGGCTTTCAGGCCCAGAATAGCGAGGGGCAGGAAGCCGAAAACAATCAGGAAGAATTGCAGCACCTCGTTGTAAATCGAAGAGGTGAGCCCGCCCAGGTAAATGTAGATGGCGACCACCACGGCCGAGGCAACGACGCTCGCCCAAAACGGCCAATTGAGCAGCCGCTGGAAGAGTATCGCCATGGCGTAGAGGTCCACGCCCGAAACCAGCAGCGCCATGAAGGCGAAGCAAAGGGCGTTCAGCGTGCGAGTCTTCTCATCGTAGCGCTTGCGGAGAAACTCCGGGACGCTGCGCACCTTGCTGCCGTAATAAAACGGCATCATGAAGACGCCGACAAAGCACATGGCGGGCATGGCCGCCAGCCAGTAAAAATGGTTTACATACATGCCGTACTTGGCGGCGTTGGCGGCATGGCCCATCACTTCCAGGGCGCCGAGGTTTGCCGACATGAAGGCCAAGCCCGTGATCCAACCCGGGATCGAGCGCCCCGAGAGGAAAAAATCTTCGCTGGTTTTCATTCGCCCGCGAAGGGCGAAGCCGATTCCCAGCACAAAGACAAAATAGATGGCAATAATCGCGTAATCAACAAAATGAGGATGCATAGTCTCCCACCAGTCCGCGAATACTTATCACATGGCTTCTGAAAAGTAAACGTGAGACTGAACTGAGGGGATTGACCCGTAGCGCCGGCTTCCATTCGGCAGCGGAGCCGCCAGAATGGCGGCGTTACGTTCAAATTGTGACATTACCGGCGGATGCCGCGGCAAGCGGATTCCGCAGCTTTACACTCGCGGCTCAATTGCGGTACACTCGCTGCCTCTCCAAAGGATATGAACACAAAACAGGCAGTGCTGCTCGCCCGGCCCCACCGGCATTCGGTCGAGGCGTGGGCGCAAATCCAAGCGGAACAAAAGATGGGGGGATATGTATGTCAAACAATCTGACGCGGCGGGGGTTCCTGCGAACGAGTATGGCGCAGAGTGCAGTTTTGGCCGGCGCGTGGCCGGCTCGCGGGGGAAGCATTAATTGGTTAAGCGAGGCGGCCGCTGAACCCGCGGCGGCCTACGCACCCAGCGACAAAATCGGCCTGGCGCTGATCGGCGCCGGAGGCCGGGGGCAGAACGACACGCAAACCGCTCTGGGAGTGTCGGGGGTCAGGCTGGTAGCCGCCGCCGATTGCTACGACGGCCGGCTGACCCACTGCAAAGAACGGTGGGGCGCGGACGTCTTCACCACTCGCGATTATCACGAAATTCTGTCGCGGTCCGACGTGGACGCGGTTCTGATCGCCACGGCCGATCACTGGCACAAGCAAGCAGCCATTGACGCCATGCAAGCGGGCAAGGACGTGTACCTGGAAAAGCCCATGATTCACTTGTACACCGATGGTCCCGAAATCATCGAGACCGCTCGCCGGACGGGGCGCATTTTGCAGGTGGGCAGCCAGCGCGTGAGCTCGATCATTTACAAAAAGGCGAAGCAATTGCTCGAGTCAGGCGCCATCGGCAAAATCAACGTCGTCAACGCATGGTGGGATCGCACCCCGAATGACCCGGTGTTAGCGTTCGACTCGACCATTCCACCCGATGCTTCGCCCGAGACGATCGATTGGCAGCGCTTTGTGGGGAGTGCGCCTCCCGAGCCGTTCAACGCCGAACATTTTTTCCAATGGAGAAAATGGAAGGCTTACGGGAGCGGCGTCGCCGGGGATTTATTCGTGCACTTGTTCAGCGGCACGCACTTCATCACCGGCTCGCATGGCCCCACCCGTGCCGTCGCTATGGGCGGGATTCGCTATTGGAACGACGGACGCGATGAACCCGATGTCCTTCTGGGGCTTTTCGATTACCCCGATGGATTCAACCTGCATCTGCGGGTGAATTTCGTTAATGGCGGACCGGAGAACGAAGGATTCACCTTCGTTGGTTCGGAGGGGACGCTTCAAATCGGGGGCGGAGCGGTGACTGTCACCCACGCGCCTCGCCAACCCGTTCCCGACTACGACATCGAGTCCTGGGCCAATGCTACCCAGCAGAAGTTCCTGAGCGAGTTCGAAAGGAAATACCCCGCCTCCCACCCCGGCGGTAAAACGGACTTGGCCCAGCAGATTTACGCAGCGCCTCCCGACTACAACGACACGTACGATCACTTCAAAACCTTCTTCATAGCCGTGCGCACGCGCGGCAAGGTGGTGGAGGATCCCGTGTTCGGATTCCGAGCTGCCGGCGCCGCCTTGCTGGCCAACCTTAGCTATGAACGAGGGAGCGTGGTGCAGTGGGATCCGGAACAAATGAAGCTTGGTTGATGCGAGAGGCCCGGAATTCTCAACAGGCCGGGACCTCCGGCGCTTGGGCGGGATGGGATCCCGCCCAAGCGGCTTCGAAGGACTAGAAAATAAACTTCATGGCGACTTGACCGATGCGCGGAGGATTTGCGCTGGTCACAAAACCGAAGGCCGAGCTGAGGTAATTGCCTGTAACCCCCCCAAATTGGGTATGGTTAAAGGTGTTGAAGAACTCCCCCCGGAATTGCAGAGACTTCGTTTCCGTCAGCCGGAGATCTTTGACTAGCGCCATGTCCCAGTTGTTCCAACCCGGTCCTGTGAAGAACCGGCGGTTGGCATTGCCAAGCTGCCCCACAGGATCC
>CAZCVY010000323.1:0-6755 GCA_964501985.1 uncultured Acidobacteriota bacterium
AGCAGTCGCCATACTGGCCATGTCCGCCCGTCTGCTTCTTGTGCTTGCCCTGCGCCTCGGCCTTGGCGCGAATGGTCTCGCGATAGGGTATCTTCGGCGCTTTGAGCGTGACCTCAATATTGAAGCGCCGTTTGAGTTTCGAGACAGCTACTTCCACGTGCTGCTGGCCCGCGCCCGAGAGCAGAAATTCCTTGGTTTGCGGGTCGCGCGAGAATCTTAAGAGCAAATCTTCCTCCAACATGCGGTGGATGGCGGTCGAGAGTTTGTCTTCGTCGCCGCGTGATTTCGGCTCGATGGCAAACGAAATGGCGGGTTCGGCGAGCTTCACTTTGGGGAAAACAATGGGCGCAGCTTTATCCCCGAGCGCATCACCCGTTAGCGTGTCCTTTAGCTTCGCCACGGCGCCAATATCGCCGGCGTGGAGCTCCGCCACCGCCGTCTGAGTCTTCCCTTGCGTCACGCCGATGTGGGAGAGGCGTTCCGAGGATGCGCGATTGAAGTTGGTCAGGTTGGCTTCATTCTTGACCACTCCCGACATCACTTTGAAGTAGCTCACGCGCCCGGCAAAGGGATCAGCAACCGTCTTGAAGACATAGGCTGCAACGGGCTGGGCGTCGGCAATCTTGCGCTTCACCGGCTGGCCGCCCTCGTGGTCAAGCCCCTCAACTTCGCCACGCTCCAGGGGGGAAGGGAAGTAGTCGACCAGAAAATTCAACAAGGCTTCACTGCCGATGTTGAGGACGCCGGCGGAGACCACCACCGGACAGATGCGTTTTTCACCCACGGCCTGTTTCAGACCTGGCACGAGATCCTCGACGGGAATCGTGCCCTTGTCGAAGAACTCCTCCATCAGTTTATCGTTGCCCTCCGCCACCATCTCCACCAGCGCTTCGTGTGCCTTGGTGGTCGCGTCTTGAAGGTCGTCGGGAATTTCCGTTTCCTTGCCTTTGCCCGAGCCGTCCGGGTCGTAAAGGTAGGCTTTCATCCGCACCAGATCGACGAGGCCGCGAAAGCTCCTTTCCTCGCCGATGGGGAGTTGCACGGGAATCACGGCCCGGCCATAAGCGCTGCGCAGGGCGTCAAGGGTGCGCTCAAAGCTGGCGCGGTCGCGATCCAACTGGTTGATCACCAAGGCGCGCGGCAGGGCATACTCTTCGCAGAACCCCCAAACCTTTTCGGTCTGCACTTCAATTCCTGCGACGCCATGAACCAGGACCAGCGCGGAATCCGCCGCCACCAGGGCGGCCTCCGTTTCGTGCATGAAGATGTTGTACCCGGGTGTATCCACAAAATTGATTTTGGTCTTCCCCCACTCGGCGTAAGCGAGCGAGGCGCTGATGGAAAACTTGCGCTGAATTTCCTCCTCATCGTAGTCCGTCACCGACGTGCCTTCGTCCACCTTGCCCAGGCGGTTCACCATGCTGGCAGTAAAAAGGAGCGCGGAAACAAGCTGCGTTTTTCCGGTATCACCATGCCCTACTAATGCAACATTGCGAATGTTTTCCCCGTCGTAGATTTTCACCAGTAGCTCCTTCGAATTATGGGACTTACTGTATATTTGTGCGGTCGAGCGCAAAACAAACGTCCATCCTAGCATAGGGTTCGAGCGGCATCAACGCATGTAAAAAGGTGTAAGTAAAGAGGCGGTGAGGCGAGAAGGGAGAAGCGGCGCATGGAGTGGCTGGGCGCGAAAAAAAGACTCCTCAAGTCGACTTCCGGACATCTCATCTACTGATACCAACTTCGGAGGGTGCGATGCTACAGGGCATGCGAAAATGCAAAAATGTTTTTTTCGTGGCGCTGGTAGGAGCGGCGTTGGCGGCGGCCACGGTGAATCTGTCGCCGGCTGCCGATCATGTGAGCGATTGCCGGAAGCGCATTCACGTAGCAGAGGAAAAACTGCAAAAGGCCATCGACAAGCACGGCGAGCACAGTCCGGAAGCCGATCGGTGCCGCCACGATTTGGAACAAGCGCACCGGGATTGCGCCGACGTGCATTAACTTCGCGGAGGGCGACCAGCTCGCGTGTTGGTCACCGGGTTGCTTACGAAACCCGGCGACGGGCGATCACTTCCCGTCATGGCTGTAGTGTCGGACGGAAAGACCAGGAAACGTGGTGTCCTCTTCCCTTGCTTGCGAGGCTGTCGATCGCCCGGGAATCACCCGTGGGAAGGGGACACATCAATGGGAACCGGCAATACGAACCGCTGCAATATTACCAAGGGCTGACTTCATAAACTGCCGGACCGGCACAAACAACCCAAATTTCCAGTGGACGGTCCGCAGGTTTGCACGACGACCTCACCTACCAACATCGTGTTAGCTTTCCGGAAGTCTCAGCGTTCACTCAATAAGGCCGACACTGCTTCACGAGAATTTCACCTCGCCCACATGAGCCTTTAATGATGACATTATCTAATATCGCCGGAAAACCTAGACCGCCGGCAAGACCGTGCAGGTAGTCAACTCGCGACGTCGGCCCTCGGTAAGTCCAGCACTGGCGCCGAGGGGTGCGTGCTAGAATCAACACTTTGCTGACAAGGATCGAGACCTGACCTGAGCCGTACCAGCTTGTACCGACATAACTTAGTAGCTCTTGCGATCGCGTCGGGCAGGATCGACCATCGCTGCCAATCTTATATTTTGGAGACTCCACATGACGTCAAGGGTTTCGCATTTCTGCGGCGCCAATTCTGTGGGAGCCGAAATGGGAGGGGCTCGTTCCATTCGAGCCTGGGGGAGTACGCTTCGTGGCGTCACCCGCCTTGCGATATGCAGCATTTTAGCCGTGTTTTCGAGCTGCGTGTTGCTTGCCGCGCAGAATGTAGTATTGACGGGCGCCCTCGGCGGTCGCGTGACCGACCAAAGTGGTGCGGTCGTGCCGGGAGCTTCGGTGCTGGTGCAGAATCTGGATACCTGCGTGAATCAATCCGCCCAAACGAACCAAACGGGGCTCTATCGGTTTCCTGCCCTGATGCCGGGATCGTATTCCCTCCGGGCAAGTTCCAAAGGCTTTCGCGACGCGCAAGGTTTGGTTCGCGTGCTGGTAGGAAACATCACGCTGCAAGACATCAACCTGCGCGTGGGCGCTAAAGGGGATACGGTTAAGGTGGCCGGCATAACGCCGCTGTTACGACCTGCGGAGTCCTCCGCCAGCAATGTGATGGAGCAGTCATTTATCGAAGACCTTCCGCTCAATGGACGTCGTTACACCGATTTTACGGTGCTGACGCCCAATACCAGTTACGACGGCGACACGGGCCTCGTAAGCATCGCCGGACAACAGGGTGGAGAGGACTCGGGCTACGCCAATGGAAACGGTTCCAATGCGTTTACGGTCGACGGATCCAACGCGACCAACAACTACTTCGCCGATATTTTAGGCCGTTACCGCATTCCTTACCTCTACGGCGAGGACGCCATCCAGGAGTTTCAAGTCGCAATCAGCCCGTACTCGGCAGTCTATGGCGGGGGAGCGGGCTTCGTTAATGCCGTGACGCGGTCGGGAAGTAACGGATTCCACGGCGGCGCTTTCTACTATAACCGGAACTCCGCGACGGGAGCCAACGATGCCCTCGACAAAGCCAGCGGCTTCCCTAAACCGCTGGATGCTTTGCAGCAATTCGGCGCGGGAATGGGAGGGCCCATCCAACGAGACCGATTATGGTTCTTCGTGGATTATGAGCAGCAACTCCGGAACAATCCCATTACCGTCATCAACACCGCCCTTGCGACAACGCCAGAGAACCTACCTGCTTTCTTGAGTGCGAATTTTGGAATTCCGGCCGGTACGACAGTACCTGCGCCCAACGGACCTTTGCCGATGCCAGGCAACGACAGCGCGCCCGACCCCACCAACCCAGTGTACCTCCAGCAAGTGGCGAATACCTTGAACGCTCTCAATTCCAATCTCGGCACCAAACCCAGAAAGCGCAACGATCTGGTGATCACGCCGCGATTGGACTATCAGGCCGACTCCCGTGACAGCCTATTCCTGAGCCTGAATGTAAACCGGTTCGACTCGCCCGGCGGGGTCATCACCGACCCCACGGTGGGGAATTATGGTACCCAGACGCTGGCCAACGCCTACGTCCATACTTTCCAAGCCAGCCTGGGATGGACGCACACGTTATCCCCAAGGCTACTGAACGAATTTCACGCGAGCACATCGCAAGACAACGAGATCGCGACTCCGACGGGCCTGGCTCCGAACACGCCAACGGTGGTCCTGGACAGCCCCGCGGCTTTCACCCTGGGGAACTCCGCGTTCTCGATCGGAAGAGTTTTTGAGCGACAGTACTCTCTGGCCGACCGTCTGGACTATGTGATGGGAAAGCATACGGTGCAATTGGGTTTCGATTTTAACCGCGCCCGGGACGCGGACACCGACGATGGCGGCGCGGACCCCAACGAGGCGGTCGACTTCGGTTCGCCGCTCGGCCTGTATGAATTTCCGAATCTCCAGGCCTTTGCGCTCGGAGAATACAGCAATTTCAGTCAGGCTTCGGGAAATCCGACATTCTCTTTTTCCGTTCCTTACTACGGGTTCTACGTGCAGGACTCCTTCCAGGCATTCCCGCGTTTGACGCTCGATCTGGGTCTACGCGAGGACTTCCAGGTTTATCCCCAACCGGCAGAGAATCCGGCGTTCCCGCTCACAGGACAATATCCGAACCAATTTCTGCGCCTCGCGCCGCGCTTCGGATTTGCCTGGCAGCCCGCAACGAACACGGTCGTGCGCGGGGGATTTGGGGATTTCTACACCAACATGAATGGCCTAAACTACCGGAACGCGGTGGTCTCGAACGGGCTGGCGTCACAGCAGTCTTCCGTAAGCGCCAGTTACGCCGCGGGTTCGCCCAACCAACAAGAACCCTCATTCCCGAATATCCTCCCCGCGAATTCCCCGTTGTTCGCGGGTTCCCCGGACATCTCCCTGGTGAGTCCGACCTTTCGGGTCCCCTATATCCTGCAGGCGAGCTTGCAGATTGAGCGCGAGATTGCCGAGAACACCACTCTAAGCGTCGGCACCATGTGGAATCACGGGGTGCACATCCTGTCGGGCAGCGCCTATGATTTGAATCTGAATCCCCTGCAAGGGACGACGACGTACACCGTATGCCCTCCCAGCGCCACGACAGCGCCCTGCAGTGGGCCGACGATTATGCTCCCGAACATGGACAATGGTTTACTCACGGAAGGCCGAATCAACTCCAACTTGGGTCAGATCAACGAACTCGTCAGCCCCGCGCAAAACTCTTACAACTCCTTCTTCGTGCAATTGCAGCGCCGCATGTCCAAGGGCGTGGCACTGCAATTCTCCTATACGTTCGCCAAGAGCATGATGCTCGATGGGATGGACTTCAACAATCAGTTCGATTTCAGCAACACCCACGCTCCGTCGCTGTTGGACCAGAGGCATCGCATCAGCTTTGCCGGGGTCTACCGGCCCGGGCTGGAAAAGCTGACGAGTTTAAGCACAGCGCGCGCCCTGCTCTCCGCCTGGAGGCTCAGCAGTGTCATGGAGTTTTCTTCCGGCCGGCCATACGCGGCGATGTTGAGCCCCGCATGCACCAGTTCGATCCTGTCATTCAGCAATTGTGATGGCGCCGATGACAATCTGAACGACACGGCCTTTAACCAGGACACCGCGAACACTGCGGCGGGCATCAATGGCGGGGGCCCCACTCCGGGGATTGGCCTGAACTCCTTCTATGGGCCATGGCTCGAGAGGATCGACGTTGGGTTGGCCCGCAGCTTCGCCATCAAGGAAGGTAAGGAATTGCAGTTGCAGGTGCAAGCATTCAATCTGCTCAACCACGCCAACTTCTATGTGCAGAACGGCGATGGGATCAACCAATTGCAATACAATCCCATCGGAACCAACTGCGGCGACGGTGCAACGTTGAACCAAACCTGCTATCTGGTGCTGAACTCCGGGCCGGGGAATTTTGGAGCCCTGCAAGAAATCAGTCCCAACGGGCTTCCCCGTGTATTCCAGTTTTCGGCACGATTCACGTTCTAGCGTCCGAAGTGGAAGGCTCCTGAAAGAGAACGTGTCCGGTTTCAAGCAACGAGCTGACAAACCAAATCTTCTTTTCCCGGCTGGGTCGTTATGAGAATTCTGGTGATCGAAGATGAAGCAAAAACGGCCAAGTTCCTGAAGAAGGGACTGGGCGAGGCAGGTTTCGTCGTCGATGTCGCCGCAGATGGATTTGATGGCTTGCATCTCGCGCAGGAATTGCAGTTCGATCTTGTCATTCTCGACGTGATGCTCCCAGGCCTGGACGGCTGGCAGGTTCTCAGTCGCCTGCGCCAAGGAGGCCGGCGCACGCTGGTGCTGATTCTCACCGCTCGCGACGCCGTACACGAGCGGGTACGGGGGTTCGAACTGGGAGCCGACGATTATCTGGTAAAACCGTTCGCCTTTTCCGAATTGCTGGCACGCGTGCGATCGCTGCTGCGCCGTGGGCCTGCGCGCGTGCAAGAAACGCTTTGCCTGGCCGACCTGGAAATCGACTTATTGCGCCAGCGTGCCACGCGCGCCGGCCAGCGATTGGATCTGACTTCCAAAGAATTCCTACTCTTATCTGTGCTGGCGCGGCGCGCGGGCGAGGTCCTATCGCGAACCCTGATCGCCGAGGCGGTCTGGGACATGAACTTCGACAGCGATACCAATGTTGTGGACGTCAGCGTGCGCAGGCTGCGCAGCAAGGTGGACGATCCTTTCCCGCTCAAGTTGATCCACACCGTTC
>CAZCVY010000324.1:0-6745 GCA_964501985.1 uncultured Acidobacteriota bacterium
AACGATCCCAGCAAGCTCTCGCTATGAGAATATGTGTGGGGAACCCGCGGCCGTGTTCGTCTAGACCCGCAGTTCGAGACGCCCAAGACGCCAACATCCCGCCTGGCTGCGTTTTGCCGCCATTCTTCGACAGCTAACCTCTCTGTAATGAATGCCATAGGATCGACTAAGGCCCCCCACAAACAACGTAGGGAGCCAGCCAGAATAGTTTATTCATAAGGAGACACAAGGGATAGCGCGACCGCGTCCGGTGGGTCCCCCTGGATAAGCGACTTATTGTCATATCTTTGCGGTCCTATGCCCACGGGCTTTGCAGGTGGCGCGTAATTTAATAAAGATAAGCCTTGCAACCGGCCGAATTGGCCATTAGCCTTGTAGCTTGGAATTGGCGTGCCACGCCGGTTCATCACGCATCAAATATAATGGAGCGGTCATGGCCAGGCCAAAAGGTGTCGTTATTAAAGGTGTTCGATTCCGTCCCGGAGAGGTGGACTGGGAGGATGCACATAGCACAACGCGCGGAAGGCTCCCCGACTTTGACGCCATGCGCGAGGGTAACACCTTCGTGGGCTCCAAGATCACTTCCGCCGGCCTGATGGCCAAAATCGGGAAATACCTTTTGATCGTCACCGAAAAGGATGAGGCGCTGGAAGAATTTGACTTCACCCTGATCCCCCTCCACGCCAAGATTCAAATCCGGTACCATTAGTGCGGGAGAATTAGTCCCACAAGTTGAACGGCATTGAAGAGTTAGGAAAGTCGAGGGAGACACGCCCCGCGATTTTCGGAGTTTGTTCGACCCCGCGCCTCGAGTCAAAAAAGTCAAAGAGTTAAAGGAGTTGAAACATCAAGCTCTACTCCCAAGAGGTTCGTTGAATTCTCAACTTTTCGACGCTTTAACTTTTCAACTCTTCAACTTTTCGACTCTTGCGGTCGAGTAGCCCGGTCGGTCCGCTCTGCCCGCCCAACACCTCGAGCCCCAAGGGATAAATTAAAGGCCGCACAGTTAAATCATCCCCAAGTGAAAATCGTTTAACAATCCCGTGGTCTCGCGAGATGGGTTTATAATGGGTGCCGATTTCGCGGGCAAAAAAGAAACTCCCATTCATCTGCTCAGGATTTTCAAGCTGCTATGGATAATCCCTCGCCTCAAGCGTCGGCGCGCGAATCAGCAGCCCCCCATCTACGGCGAGTCCTCTCGGTCTGGGATTTGGTCTTCTACGGCATCGTCCTGACGCAGCCGATTGCTTCGGTACCGCTGTTTGGAGTCGCCCAAAAACTCTCGAACGGCCACTACGTAACCACGATTCTCCTCGCCATGGTCCCCATGCTGATCACCGCCGTGAGCTACGGCCGAATGGCGGCGATTTACCCTGCGGCGGGCTCCGCTTACACCTACGTGGGGAAGGGGCTGAATGAGTATCTCGGGTTTCTGGTAGGCTGGGCGATGCTTCTTAATTACGTCCTGAACCCCCTCGTCAACGGCATCTGGGTTGCCATCGTTATTCATGCGCGCTATCTGCCTCAAATCCCTTTTTTTGTGGGGATGTTTCTGGTCGTGGCGGTGATGGTCGCTCCCAATCTGCGGGGCATCAAGACTTCGGCGCTCTCCGACAAGGTACTCCTGGCGGCCATGATCTCCATTGCCGTGATTTTCGTTCTGCTGGCGCTCCGCTTCCTGTTTCATTTTCAGGGTTGGGGCGGCCTCTTCGCGACCGAGCCCTTTTACAATCCCAAGACATTCACTGCCCACACGGTTTGGACAGCCACTTCCTACTCGGTGCTGACCTACATCGGCTTCGAAGGCGTCACCACCCTCGCTGAGGATACCAAGAATCCGAAGCGCAACGTTCTGCTCGCGATCGTCCTGGTCTGTCTGTTTACCGGCGTATTCGGCGGATTCCTGGCTTATCTGGGCCAGCGCGTTTGGCCGGATTGGCGCACGCTGCCCAACATCGAGACGGCCTTCATGGACGTCTGCGGCCGAGTCGGCGGCCCTGGACTTTTTCACGCCATGGGGTTTACCATTCTGCTGGCGGATATCGGCGGCGGACTTGCAGGAATCCTGGGCGCCGCGCGGTTACTCTTTGGCATGGGACGCGACAATGTGCTGCCTCGCAAAATCTTCGCCCACCTCAGCCCCGGTTCGAGCACTCCGACCTACAACATTCTGATTGTTGGAACCATTGTTTTTGTCGGCGCCATGGCCCTTCAGCACATCGGCAACGCCTTCGAGCATGCGGGCGAGCTTCTGAACTTTGGGGCCTTTTTCGCTTACATGAATGTGAACCTGGCGGCCTTTTGGCAGTTCGCCTTCGTTCGGCCCCACAAGAGCAAAGCACGCACGGTCGTCGATTGCTCTCTGTCGCTTTTCGGAGCCGTATTCTGCGGCGTCATGTGGTGGAATCTGGATACCGTCGCCAGAGTCGTGGGAGGCATGTGGTTTCTCGTCGGGATTATATATCTGGCGACGACCACGCGCGGATTCACCGTGCGCCCGCGCATGATCGGCTTCGAGACGCGCGAGTGACGTAGGGGCACCCCTTGTGTGGGCGCCCAAACTGGGGCCGATTCGGCTCCCGGGCGGGGACACGAGGCCTGCCCCTACGAGTCGCTGCTGAGAAAGCAAGTGGAGGAATTTACCCATGATAGAAATCGTTCCAATGGAATTGCCGCAATTCGGCGGGCTGGACGAATCCCTGCCGCCGATTCCGCTTAGCACCTACGAGGAGCGCTTCGCCGCCACGGTCGCTCGCATGAAAGAGTCCCACTTGGATTTCCTCGTGGTCTATGCGGACCGCGAGCATTTCGCCAACATCTCCTTTCTTACCGGCTTCGACCCCCGCTTTGAAGAAGCTCTTCTGCTGCTCGATACCGCCGGCCGGCGATGGCTTCTGGTGGGCAACGAGTGCATGGGCTATCTGCCCGATGCCGGGTTGAAATGCGATACCGTCTTGTTCCAGGAATTCAGCTTGATGGGGCAGCCACGCGGCGATTCGCGCACCCTCCGGGCGATCTTTGCCGATTTCGGTATTGCCCACGGCGCTGCGGTCGGCTGCGCCGGGTGGAAATACTTCGAGGGGCCGCTGGTGGATCATCCGGAAACCGCCATTGAAATCCCCGCCTACATCGTTGACCTATTAAGGAGCCTGGTGGGAGACGCGCAGAAGATCGGCAACGCCGGCCGAATCTTCATGAATCCCCAGGACGGTCTGCGCTTGATCAATTCCGCCGATCAAATCGCCCAGTTCGAGTTTGCCTCCATCCGCACCTCGGAGAGCGTCCTTTCCGTCGTCCGCAACGTCCGTGAGGGAGTGGCGGAAATTGAGCTGGAAAAGCTGTTGCAGGGTTCCGGCCTCCCATACTCCTGCCATCCTATTGTCAGTTTCGGCGAGAAGGTCAAGCGCGGACTTTCCAGCCCGTCGGCCAGGCGCGCCCACTTGGGCGATGCCTTCGTGGTAGGGTTCGGAATTCAAGGGGCGCTGACCTGCCGCGCCGGAGCTGTCGCCCACGGCGCGGAAGACCTGCCCGCCGACCTGCGCGAGTTCTACCCGCGGCTCGCCGCCAATTATTTCCAAGTGGTGGCGTCCTGGTACGAGTCGCTCAAGATCGGCGCCCGCGGCGGCGCCATCTGGCAGCGTGTCGACTCGCTGCGGGATGACGATCGCTACAGTTTTGCGGTCAATCCCGGACACTACCTGCATCTCGACGAATGGGTACACTCGCCCTTCTCGCCGGGAAGCGAAATCCTGCTGCGCTCAGGGATGGCCCTGCAAATGGACATTATCCCGGTTTCGCGCGGCCCGTTCTGCTACATCAACGCCGAAGATGGAATTGTTTTGGCCGACGAGAAACTTCGGGCGGAACTGGCCAGCCGATTCCCCGCCTGCTGGCGGCGAATCGAAAGGAGGCGCGCCTTCATGAGGGAGGTGGTGGGTATCCGTTTGCACGAAGACGTCCTGCCGCTAAGCAACACCCCCGGATGGCTGGTCCCCTACGTTCTGGAGCCCGTGAGAGCGTTCGTTCACGCCAATCGGCCCAGGACTTCTTGAGCCGCCACGACCGAATGCGTTGTTGGTTTGAGGGTGCTACGTCAGTGCGTGGACTTCAAATACACCTCGACTCGGTCCGTCGTCCACGTGGGAAGTCCGCTGCCGAAGAGGTCCTGGTCTTCGGTCCAAATCGGCAGATCAAGGAGCAGGGCAACCGCAACGACCGGCCAGTCGTCCGGATCGCGAATTTCGATTCGCTCGCGCGCCAAGCGTTCATAATCGCCATAGAGGCTCACATCCACTTTCTCCACAACGCGGCTGAGCTGCGCGAGAACGTTGAGACCGGGTTCAGCGTTTAGGCCGCGCTTTTCGAGGACCTGCGCCACATAGTGGAGGGCGTCCTCAAAGCAAACATCGGGAGTGTAGAAGCTAGCCGCATCTTCATACCTTTCGAGCAGTTCGCGCACGCGCCGCCCTAATGCCGCGCGCATCAGGATATTGGCGTCGAGCACCAGCCCTTTTCGGCGATTCATTTGCGCCTACCGCGGCGCCAGCGCTTGAAATCCTTGACGACTTCCTCTTCCTGAAGGCCCTCGGCAGCTAGTATTTCCTGAAGGTGCGCGGCCGCCGTCTTCAATGCCGCACGCTCGGATACGGCACGCTCGCGGCGGGCAGGAAGATAGTAGCCCACCGTGTCCCCATGACGGGTAATGGCCACCGGCTTGTCCGTCTGCAACAAGTAGCTCGCTAACCGTTCTCGAAATTCCCGGATGCCGACTTTGACAGTCTCCATATGTGTTCACCTGTGTACGCATTTTAAACCCCATACCCGATCCACGTCAATGGCATGGCCCTCAACGCAGTGGCTGTGCCGTTTCTTGTCTCGTAGTTGCAAGAGAAACGGGGAGAGGAAAGGAGACCTATTTTCTAGACGGGTTGAAGTCAGCTTCGCTGCGTCGCGGGCGCGGGGATTTGCTCGGTCGTTGTTCCCGCCTCCCCCCAGTGCACCGAATTTCCTTCACGATCCTCCTGCCGGCCTCGGATGCACAAATGGGATAAGAAATGACGAGGCAGTCGTACACCTTGTCAAGATTCCGAGCAAGAAAAGGCTTCGTCAAGAGCGACAAGATGCCTGAGAAAAAATAGGAAAATAGGGCTCTGTCCCCGTCAGGCCCCCTTTCCTCCCCTCGGTATAACGAAATGACCGTCCCCACCAGCCCCACGTCAGCGATACCCCAGCAGCCCTAGGTTCCGCAGCGACTCCTGCTCCCAAGAACCGAGAAGCAGAGGGACCGCTACGGGGTCATTGATCAACCGATCCCTCAGAGTCGCAGCCCGATCTTTTGCCCGCTTCTCCCACTCGGGTCGGGGCCCTAGTGGGACGCATGTGACCTTCCCCCTGTCCACCATGATCCCGCAGCGGCCCGCTCTACCATCCCCCAGCAATTCGATAGTCCTGTCTAGGTTCGCAATTGCCTCCTTCGGCCTGCCGCAGCGGGCCAGCATGTACCCTAGAGCCTCATATCTATAGAAGGCGTCTTTTGGCAGATTGAGATTCTGTATTCTGCTTACGACATCGCCGGGAGTTTCGAGCCCTTCGAGAAAAGGAATTGCCTCCCGGTCGACGGCATCGAGCAGTGAGGGGATAAGCTCCCTGCTCGATGCCTCCCACGAGTGGGAGCCTCCTCCCAGCCGCTTGCCAAAGCTGAGTGTGATGTGGTCCTCTGGAATGCACAGTGGCATCAAGAAGACCCATAGGTAGAATGAGTCGGCCGTTTCGCGCCGCTCGAAACATAGTCCGGAGAGTGTGTGCCCAACGGGCGGCCGAAATACGATCGAGCCATCCACAACATAACCCTGAAGGGATGGGAGGAGCAGCTTCCCGATCGAAACGAATTGTTTCTTGGTCATTATGGTACCCTAATCACGATGATGGGAACCACTACCTTGATGGCTTCCCAGATTTGTTGCATTCTAGCGGCGCTCATAGTTGCCCCCCCTGTCTTAAGGTCGTAAACAGCTTTAATGTTGCCCTGGCCGTCGAACTCGGTGACATCAGGGCGCACAGAGTCCTTCGTCCCATAAGTAACTGGTTTGCCGTTTAAGAACGATTGCTCCGTTTTGAGGCTGGAATCTCCGAGTGCATCCACCTCCTCCTGAAAGGCTGAGTGCACGGCGGAACCGTATGCGTGCCCTTCACCCTCGCCGACTGCATCGGCCGCCCGGCCAGCCGCCGCCGTGAGCTGGCTGACGGTGTCATCCGTCACGGTACTTTCAAATACGTCTTCCAGGACGCTTGACAACCCCCCCCAAGCCGCCGAGAATACTCCCCAGGAGAAGATCTCCAGATTCCGCAGAGAGGACCGGGACCTGTGTCCTTTCCCCATATTCCCCGACAATGCTGTCAGTCCCCCCGAAAAACGCACTTTGGACATCTGCTTTAGCTTTCACCGTGGCGGGATCGGGCGGTGGCTGCGCGCAATCGTGCCCGGCAGTTCCGTCATTGCAGAGTCCTGTTGCATCCGTAAAGGTCGTCGGGTTATTCCGCGTATAGGCATACATGTTCCAGGTCTGGGGGTCGTCGAGCTTGACGACCTTTTCGCCGCCCGGGTCGGGGGTGAGCCAGCGGCCTTCACCATTGGCATACTGGCGGTTCAGGGTGGGGTAAAGGCCCGTTGCCGAGTCGCCATACTGAAACGCCGCGAAGTGCCACTCGGGTGTCCCGCCGAGCCAATCCTGGCCCCACGGATACA
>CAZCVY010000325.1:0-6743 GCA_964501985.1 uncultured Acidobacteriota bacterium
CCATCCTTGATTGTAACCGAACGAATAGCCGCCATACTGGAAGCGGTTATACCCGTCCCGCATCTCGGGATGGCCCATATGGAAAGAGTGGTCATGTCCAAAATGGGAGGCGTAATTGGCATTAGAAATGCGGCCATATTGCCCTCCGCCCCCGCGGTTGCTGGCAACGGTCTGCGTCTGCTGCCTGGCGGGCTGTTGCGCTTGCGCGCGTTGTGATTGTTCCTTCTCCGCACGCTGTGGTTGTGCCTTTTCCGCGCGTTGTGGTGCCGATTTCTCTGCCCGCTGCGGCTGCGCCTTCTCCGCACGTTGCGGCTCGGCCTTCTGTGCGTGCTGTGGCGCCGATTTCTCCGCACGCTCTGGCTGCGCCTTCTGCGCATGTTGCGGCTCTGCTTTCTGTGCGTGTTGTGGCTCGGATTTCGGCGCTTGTTCTTTGCCACCGGCCTTTTGCTCCTCCTCCTTCTGGGCAAATGCGGGAAGAGTGGTCCCGAGCAGTAAAAACATCGCTGCCGTGCTGATGACTCGATTGTATTTCATAAGTGTTGCCTCCAAACTCATTTCACTTCTGCCTCTCACTGAACCTTTGAGGTACACTGGTTATACCTTGCCCGCGCAGGTGTGTCAGTTCATTACGGCTCAGGTATGAGGTCAATAATGCTCAGCGCAGATAATACGAGGATTCCTACAGGGTGGGCCTGATAGGGATTTGCTGTGGATTTGAATAAGATGGAGGCTTCGCGTCGATGCCTGCGTGGATTCTCACCGCGGAGGCGCGGAGGGGCACAGCAAAAGGTGTCAGGTATCAAATGTCAGTTTCCAGTAAACACCGACTTGTTATACTGACACCTGGCTCCCGGCACCTGGCACCTCTTCTACGCCTCTGCCCTATTCGCTCAGGATCACGCTCATGAGGCCATTGTTAACGGTCAACGCGCCGTTGCCCTCGTAATCGATGAAGCCCAGAGTGCGGAACTTGTTCATGAAGTGACTGACCCGCGACCGGGTAGTGCCAACCATCTGTGCCAGGTGTTCCTGGTTGATTCCGGGATGGACCGTCTCGGTTCTGCTTTCCTTGCCAAAATGCGCCAGCAACAAGAGGATTCGCGCGAGCCGCTTTTCACTGGAGTTGAAAAGTTGGTCGACCAGGTCCTCTTCAAAGCGCGTGTTGCGGGTGAGCAAGTGAGTGATGAACAATTCCGAGATTCCGTGCTGCTCGTGGAGAAGACGCACCATCAGCACCTTCTCAATGCGGTAAAGAGTGCAATCACCCACTGCGGAAGCTGTCGAAATGCGCAACAACTGGCCCGCCATGCATCCCTCGCCGAAGAACTCGTTGTCTCCCAGAATGCTGACAATCGCTTCCTTGCCCTGCTGCGAAGTCACCGCGAGCTTCACCTTGCCATGTTGGAGATACCACACGGAATCCGCAGGGTCGCCTTGGGCAAAGATCGTGCGGCCCTCGCTGTATTCCAAGGCAGTTTTCCCGCGCGAGATTCCGGCGAGGAACGCCGCCCAATCGATGGGCGGAATGTTTGGCGTTGCCAATGGAAGCGTGGGCTTGCCTTTGCCGTTGGCCTTGTTGACTTTCACCGTGGTCTTCTGTGTCTGTAGCGTCATTAGAACCTCTCTTTTTCCCTTACGTCACAACAATTTTTCAACCGTGCATTTCACGAACGTGGCACGGGCGCGAACGTGTAAACCTCGCTTGTAATGTTTCATGAGTCTGTCCAAAGGTTGATTCACTTTTCAGTCCTCCGTCATGCCGTGAAGTGGATGTTACAGGGCATTCACCCTGACTGGCTTGAAACGCGAAAACGCTGAACGCTTCTTTGCGGGAGCTTCGGCGGGCACGTCGGCTCCGCTCGCTGCGTCGTCTGCAATGTCTTCCTCCGCGATCTTTTTGACGATCTCCAGAGGAACCTTCTCGAAGTAGGTCTTAGGGTCTTTGGGTTTGGTCATTGGCATTTATCCTTTCTGTCACCTAAAGCCTAACAGGCCGCAATCGATACGGGTTAACTCTTTTCGAAATCTTTTATTGCCTTTTAGCTAATGAATTAATGATTTATATCCGTTCCCGTCGGATTACCCATGCGCGCCCTTAGCGGGGGCCATGTTCTGCTACGTTAGCACCGCGATTGTTCACTTGCAGTTTTAGTCACGGTGAGATAGGATAGCGCTACGATTCTTTAACGATAAGAACTCGCGGAGGCGGGTATGAGCCCTAGGGCCGACAAGGCCGCTGCTCACTTCAAGACCATGGCGCAATCCAGCGTCCCGCAAGGAAGAAAAGGCAAACACCAGCAGATCGTAGCCACCATCCTCAGTGATCTCGACAAGCTGGATGACGGCTCTGCCATCAAAGTGCCCCTGGCAGAACTGGTGGAAAGCAAAGAGAAGGTGCGGTCAGCCCTGAATCGTGCAACCCGGAAAGCCGGGCGGACGGTTGCTACTGCCAGCGACGCCAGCTTTCTGTACATCTGGAACGTAACTGCTTCCGGCAAGAACCCGCCAGGCCTACGTTAAACAACCCCTCGCGAATTCGACCGACCTCAGCGTGTCATTTCCCCTCCGTAAATGGAATGATGGCTTATGAATATCCAGGTGTTCAATTTTGAACAGACAGGCCAAAACTGGGTTTGCTAGGGTATGACTCTTGGATCGGCCTTGTTAAGGCACAAAGCCACTCGGCCGGAAAGGAAGCGCGATGTTGCCAAGAGTTCCCAAGCCGATGACGCTCGCGTCCTTCTGTGTTCCAGCTCTTTTCCCCTATCCATCTTCCCATCTCCGGTGCCCGATGAAAATGACCTTTCCACCTTGTTGACGCAAAAACGTGGCGGGTAGCGACCTGCTTCCCGCGCGTTTTTTTGGCCGGCAAGACTTCGCGCCGACCGATGGCTATTTCTTCCTCGCGCGGCGGGAAGATGTGATTTGTCCTGCCGCCCGGGACAGCGCCAGCTAAGCTAAGGAGGATTCCGATGACTCCAGGAAATGACAAGCTATATCTCCCTGCATCCCAGCCTCGCCTTCCCCGTGGAAGCGTCCTGCTGGTTGATGAGGATGAAAAGGATCGGAAGTATTTCACCGCGCTGTTAGGGCGGATGGGCTACTCGGTCCAGTCTTTTGCCAAGCACCAGGAGGCGAGGAGGTGCTTGGAACGCGAGTGCTTCGACGCCGTCATCGTGAACCAGGGCAGCCCGGCCTTCGAAACGCGTCAGGTTCTGGAGCTAACTCTGCACCGTAACCGGCACACCCCGGTGGTAGTGCTGACGCGTTGCCTGGAGATGGGCTGCTATCTGGAGGCCATGCAACTCGGCGCCGTGGATTATCTCGAAAAACCCTTGGCGCCGACGGAGTTCGAACGCCTGGTCAGGACCCATTTCGAACCACGGTGCGGTGCGCGGGTAGCGCACGACGTGCCGTGACCGTAACCAGATTTGTTGCGGCTGGCGGCGCTGGCGATTGCCCATCGGGAGCTCTTTCCGGCAGAAAGCCGAACTTCCGCTCCAGTGCCCAGTAGAAATAGGCACTGCGGAATAGGGCGGCTCTCGGCCATCGAGACATCACCCTTAGGCCTAAGCGCAGGCAGCCACTTCTGATTTCCAACGACCCCAGCGTGGATATCCTCCCTTGGGCAACCGGGGTGTTCAGTTTTGAACAGCTCAGTGTGCGCTTCTGAACAGACCGGCCAGATCGAAGTTGCTAATGTACTGTTTTCGCGTGTCTTCGTTGAGAACACCGGCCACTTTGCCGGAAAGAAAACGGCATTTCATTAAAATCAGTCAAAGAGGAGCCAACAGATGACGCCAGGTAATGGCAAGCCGCATCCCAATCCGACACAGTTCTTAGTGCCTCGCGGAAGGATCCTGCTGGTGGATGAGGATGAACACGACTTGCAGCATTTCAACATGCTGCTCGAGGGCCTGGGTTACTCGGTCCGAGCTTTTAGGACCTACCGGGAGGCGGAGGAATGCCTGGACCAGGAGCCTTTCGCCTTCATTGTGGTGAGCCCGGCCATTGACGCGCGCGGCCTGATGGAGCTTGCTTTGGCGCGCAGCGGCCACGCTCCGGAGATGGTGCTGATGCGTTGCCTGGAGATGAATTGCTGTGTCGCGGCCCTGCAATTTGGCCTTGAGGATCGACTGGATAAGACCCTCTCGCCGGCGGAGTTCGAACACCTGGTGACGACGCACTGCCAGCCCCCTCAGGACGAAATCTCTGCCCCTTCAGCGGAAAGGCGCAGCGAACCGCGGGGCGAAAGCCCTGCCCACCAAGCGGCCCCCTCCAAACTTGCTTCGATGTTCGGCTTAGTCCCGGGTGAATAAAACTTGCGCCGGGGACGCTGGCCGGGTGGAAGCACTTGAGACCGGCCCCCGATGCCTTGAATGTTGCCGTTTCAAAATGGCAATCCCGGGAGCGGCCCTCCTTAACGGTGTTCACCACCAACGTGATCGTGGGGTTGCGACGCGGCTCGTTCTCCATTGGATGAGCAATTGTGACCATCCGGGTGAGCAGTACGGGCCTGACACACGAATTACCCCAAGTTATAACAAGGGTGCCTCGAACTCCCATCCGGGACCAACCTGGATACGGGTGTTAGGGGGGAGGGAAAACATGCTTTGGACAATCTTCGCGGTTCTTTTGGTGTTGTGGTTGTTGGGCTTTGGCTTTCACGTGGGTGGAGGCCTCATCCATCTACTGCTCGTGTGCGCGGTGATCGTATTGGTTTGGAACCTGATAACCGGTCGCAGATCTTTTTCTTAAGGCGGCGGAGCAGGCTCGATCGGGGAGGCCGGCAGGAATTAAACCCTGCCGTTCCTCTTGTTTCAGGTGTGCTGTCCGTCGCTGTAGTTCAGGCTAGGGTTATACAGGGCCAGAGACCCAGCAGTCGATCGCGCGGGGTGTGCCTTTGCAGCAAAACTCGAGTTTCAAAATCCGTGAAATGGGGCGAAGGTCTTTCTGCGTCGAGGCGCGGCAAATGGCTTGGGGTTTGTTGCTTCTCTGTCTCGCCGCGGGAGTGGGGCGCGCGTCGCCTCAGACCGCAAACTCGGTCCCAACGGCGGAAACCATCATCGCCCGTATGGCGCAGGCTCGGGATGAGAACCGCGCCCGCCTGCGGCCTTACATCGTCACGCGGAACTACAAACTGTTTGGCAGCGATGTAATCAAGTCCAAATCCGAGGTGATTGCTAAGGTAGCCTTCGTTCCCCCGGACTCCAAGAAGTACCGCATTGAGGAGGCGAGCGGGAGCGGAGTGGGAGCAGTCCTGGTTCGCCGCATGTTGGCCGGTGAGGCGGAGGTCGAGAAGGATCACCTTGCAACAGACTTGTCAGCGGACAATTACGATTTTCGCCTTCTGCGCGAGGCAGACGTGAGTGGCCAGCGCTGTTATGTGCTGGAGTTGCTTCCTCGGCGCAAAGAACAACATCTTCTCCGAGGGGATCTTTGGGTGGACGCGGACACCTACCTGCCTCGCCGCTTTGAGGGCGAGTTTGCCAAGAGCCCGTCCTGGTGGGTGCGGGACGTCAGCGTTACCTTTACTTACGGCGACGTCGGAGGAATGTGGCTGCAAACGAGCACGGAGGCTGCGGCTAATGTCCGCATTCTCGGACGTTCCACGATGGTTTCACGCGACGTGAAGTATAAGATCACGGAACTTGTTGCTACCGCGTCTTCGGTCGAAACAAACTCTTTGGAATTGATCGCGCGCCGGCCTTTTCCCGTCGTCGCGATTCCAACGCCGGCGAAGTAATTTGTTCGAAAGGGGGTATCAAGATGGAATTGGATAAGGCACTTGAGTTTGCCGTGATTCTGGGCTGGGCTGACTTGAAGAAAGTCAGCGACCCCTGTTCAGCACGGGTTGAATACCAAAGTGCCGCGGGAACGACGGTCGATTACCTGAGCATTTGGTCGGTTGATGCCGAGGGTCATCAGGCTATGGTGTGCGACTATTGGACGAGGAGTTCTCCGGCTCACACCAGCGGAACCGGTTTCAAAAACAAATTCCAATCTCCTCCATTGGGTCTGGCCCTGGACTTCATCCTGATGAACCAGGATCAGTTCACGCGCCCAGCCGATGCGTGCCCGGAGGGGCTGGCTCTGATCTATCCGCCCACCGGAGACGATCTTACCGAAGCCACCACTTGGATGGCCGCTACGCACGGCGTCGCGACCAACGTCAGCCACGCTGAAGTCGAGAAGGTTGCGGCTCTCTAAAGGGAGCAGGATCTTGTTGGGTTTTGATCGCAACGCCGCGCGTTACACTTGGACTGCGGTTCTTGTCCTCCTCCTGGTGGGACTGCTCTATTTCATTCGGGAGACTTTGTTCATCTTTGTCGTGGCACTGCTGTTTGCCTATCTCCTCTGGCCATTGGTGAAACCTCTCGATCATCGGCTACCGGGGCGGTCAAGGCTGCCGGCGCTCACCCTCGTTTACCTCGCGATCGTCGGGATTCTGATTGTCATGGGAATTACGCTGGGCTCCCGAATCGTCCAGCAGGCGAACGCCCTGGCAGCCAGGCTCCCAGATCTCCTTACTAAATTCCAGCCTCCGATCGCGCCCCCCGCTTCACACTGGGCCTTACCGCTGAAGATGACAGTCATTTCGACGGTGCAACAGCAAATCACCCAGCATTCGGGAGAAATCCTGACAATACTTTCAAATGCCGCTCTGGGGGTTATGTCGCGCGCCGGGAACCTCATCTTTTTCATCCTGGTTCCGATTCTCAGTTTCTTCTTCTTGAAGGATG
>CAZCVY010000326.1:0-6733 GCA_964501985.1 uncultured Acidobacteriota bacterium
CGACCCACAGAACAGGCAAAGGCTGCTGCCCCCAAGCAAGAGCGTGCGAGTGTAACCCCGCCAAGCGTGAACCCTACCCCCAGTTCTCCGCACGATGCTTCGATAAGACGGCCGTTGGAACAAAAGACCGCGTTTGCCGTGCAGGCAGGCACCTTTCGCGACCCCGTCAATGCCAACCATTTGAAGGCGATGATTGGGGCCAGCTATGGACCGGTGTTGATCCTGCGTTCGGAGCAGGGCGACGGCCTTCTCTATCGTGTTCGCGTGGGCCATGAAAGCTCCGAAAGTGCGGCCCGCGAATTAGCCGAAAAGCTCCGCAACGCGAACCTGACGAAATCGACTCTGGTCGTTAAGGTGAACTGAAGATCATTCGTCGGTTCTGCCGGATGATCGGCCACACGGGTCCTCGATCGCAGTTTGGACGATGGACAGGCCGTGGTTTCAATAACTCACTATCGTAAAGCTGAGGAGCCATCGGCGCGGCCCCCTCATGAGGAATACATCGCCGCCACCTCGTAATCAGTAATCTTGGGAATGGTGAAGGTCACGACCCCATCGGTCAGCCGAAATGGTATCTCCGTAGCAGCCCGTAGCAACTCCACCCGTGAGATTCTGCGGCCCTGAGGCAATCGCATTCGGACGCGCTCCTCGCCGATAGGATAGAACTCCCGCAGCCAGCCTCGATGCAACTGAGGGTTCGTGTAGTTCAACACATGGACGGCAAAGCCCGCCTGGGTTTCCCAAGCAAAGGTCTCAATCAGGCCGTCGCCGGAGATCGAGACCGGCTGATCCTCGCCGGCCACCCAGCGGATCGCGTTCCGCAATAATCGACTGAGGTCGGTGTGCCCGGAGTGCCACAGCGTGCGGTCGATGTCGCCAGGGAAATAGATCAGGCGGCTCTTGCCCTTTTCGCGAACGACCACGGCGGGCTCCATGGTATGCGAAGGGTCGGGGTACGAAAGCTCCGGAGGATAGGCAACCGATCCAGGCACAACAGTCAGGATTGGGTCCTGCACGGGCGCGAGGGGCGCGCGATATTCGGCACCGGCAATCCAATTCGTTCCGGAGAGCCCGGCATGGATTTCGTGCCGTTTCTCGATTCGCGCAGAAAAGGCATTGCCGGTGGTGCCTTGGATTTCGCCCGCCCTGCTGATTCCGAAAACATCACCCAATCCGAAATCCGCCCGCTTCTGGTTTCGCTCCGTGTACAACCCAGTTTCAAAGGTCGCCAGCAGTGAACCTCCGTTATCCACATAATCCCGCAATTGCCGAAGTTGCGAATCACTGAGCAGCGCGATGTTAGGCAACAACAGTGCCGAGTACTTTTGCAGATTGTCCAAGGTGAGCTTTTCCTCGTGGACAAAGTCGAACAGGAAACGCCCTTCGAGCAGAGCAAAGTAGAGGCCCTCCATATACTGCCCTGTCGAAGCACCCGGTGGAGGTTTGTAGAACAACTGGGTGCGCTGCCCCATCACCACGCCAATCGAGGCAATGGACCGCTTGTTGGTGAAATGCGCATCGTGCTTCGCGGTCCATTGGAAGAACTCGCGGGCCGGCGCGAGCGAACGCTGGTCTTCGCCGAGACCATTTTCAGCGCCGACGATGTGATGGTAGGGCACCATGCCGCTGGCCACCGTTTCGTCCGCCCACATGCGCCACTCCGCCTCCGACTTGGAGACACCGCGCCAGCGGACCGGCCCAGTGGACCATCCCGCGTTCACGTTCGTCGCCATCTTACCTTTCTGCACGGCGCTGCAAACGCGGCCTTGCATTGCGCATCCCCAAACGGGCGCATCTTCTCCGCCCCGGCCCTGGTTGTCGGCCTGGAACCACTCGCAGAGCTCCCCTAGTTCGACCAGGTTCGCCGTCGAGCGGATTCCGCCGCCCAGGTTGGCAAAGTAGAAATTCCCCGCGCGCTTCTCTTTGGCGATCGAATCGTAAAGCTTCCAGAGATAGACGGTACGCTCGTTGAACTTATCCCAATACTCGATTGTTCCGCTCGGCGGCAGGTTGCGGCAGACGGCGCAGTGGCACACCGGAAGCTTTCCCAGCGGCGGCCACGCGTTGGTGAACAAACCATCGACATCGTACAGCGAATTGATCTCGCGCATGATGGCCGGAATGTAATCGGTCATGTAGGTTGAGAACATGCAGGTGCGGAACAGGCGCGAGTCCTCGTTGTGAACGATGGGCTTGCCTTCTGCGTCCAGCTCGAACCACTCCGGATGCGCGGCCACTGCATCTTCCCAGTTGAGGTCAGGACTAAGCCGGGCGATCACGCGCAATCCGCGCTTCTTCGCGGCGGCGCAGCAATCGCCAAAGAAGTCGCGGTCGCCGAGATATTTGCCTTTGCGGTGAAACGGAACGTTCGTCTGGTAATACGCAAGGATGCCGGTGACGCTGACGAGCGTGGCGTCCACTTTCAAGCTGACCCAATAGTCGGCCCACTCGTGTACGTTCAACGTCACCGGATCGTGCTCGGTCATATTCAATTGACCGAGCCGCCGGATTTTCCGTTGCCAGTGAGCATCAGGCACAGCACTGAATAAGGAGGTTGCCATCGCCTCCGCCGGCAACACCAAAAATTCCCGACGATTCATTTCCATTTTCTCTCCCCACCATCTTGGCAAGAACATCGTATGCCGCGAAGCTGCCTGTCCCACTGCGCCTTGCGGCCAGAAGTCAACCCGTCTCGCAAGGCCCGCATCCCGACCTTCGGACGCGGATGGTAACAGCCCGACGTGGAATTGTACACTTCGTCAGAACCACTCGATTCATCGCTGCACTAAACCAGTTCGGGAAAGGGGCTGGGCTTTCCACCCCGACGGCGCAATAATATGGCGCGATGCCTTTTGCCCTTTATCGTGGAGGATTCGAAAATGAACAAGATCAATCAGCCCATTCGCCGCAGGACCTTCGTGGGAGCCGTATTTGCCGGCCTGGGCATCACGGGGCTCAGTGCGCGGCCGCCCAAGCCGAAAGCGGGCGGGATCCCCATGCGCGAGTTCGGGAAGACCGGCGTGAAGCTGACCGTCATCGGCCAGGGCGGCGCCCGCTTGGCGCTGCTCCGCAATAAGGAGGCTGCCCGCGCTCAGGTGCGCCACGCTTACGATCTGGGGCTGAACTATTTCGATTGCGCCCATGCCTACTGGGACGGGCATTCGGAAGAGGTCTACGGCGACGTACTGGCGGACGTTCGCAAGAACGTTTTCATCACCACCAAATGCACCCAGCGCGCGCGCCAAGAAGCCAAGCATGATCTGAATACCTCACTCAAAAGCCTGAAGACGGATTACATCGACCTGTGGCAGATGCACGGCATTCAGGACCAGGGCGATGTGGACCGGATCTTCGCGCCCGGAGGAGCCATCGAAGCCTTCGAGGCCGCCCGGAAGGCCGGCAAGTGCCGATTCTTCGGTTTCACCGGCCACCACGATCCCAACACGCACGTGGCGATGCTCAAAGCGTACGATAAGTGGGATTCCATCCTGATGCCGCTCCACGCCGCCGATCCTGCCTATCTGAGTTTCCAGAAGATCACCTTGCCGCTGGCGGCGGAGCGCGGCATCGGCATCCAGGCCATGAAGGTGTTCGCCAATGCTTTCCTCTTGCGCGTTTTGAACGCCGAGGAATGCCTGAGGTACGCCCTCAGTCTCCCCATTCACTGCGCCACCGTGGGCTGTAGCACCATCGGACAACTCGACGACGACGTGCGCATCGCCCAGAATTTCACCCCCTACACCCCGCAGGAGATGGAGGATCTGGCTAAACTCGCCGTGACGGATGGTCCGGGCGGCCTTAAAGGACCTGCCCTCGAATACTGGAAGATCGGCGGTGAGTGGAAGTAATCCGCCTCCTTATAGCCGCAGCGTGGTGGCGTGCAGGTCAGAGTCTATTGGTCATGTCCACAATCATGACTGTGACGAAATCACGATAGCTTCCCACACCTGTGTCGCCGCCTTTCGCCAGGTACGCGCGCATCAGCCGGCGATGCGATTCCTCGGGCAAATCCACACCCTTCTTTTGAGACAGCCAAACAGGCGCGTCCGTTTTCCAATCGGATCGTTCCCATTTTGAATCGATCAGTCGCGCCGGACGCGGCCGGGCGAAGAATAGTCGGTGCGCATTTCCGTAGAAAAACTTCTCCCTTTCCGCGGGGGCGGGGGTTAGTCCCACCTGATCGATCCAGCCCTGCGTCGAGCGAAATGTTTCGTCCCGCCATAGAGCCACCGGGAACTCGCTGCCGTACATGATCCTGTCCCAGCCGGTCAGATCCACGACGGCGCGCGTCCAGATCTTCAATTGCTCCTGGTCCATATATCCCTGGCGAGAAAAGATCACAAGAAACCGGGGATGCCGAAAGAGCCGGTTCACCAGCTCGTTTTGGGACAGAATCGCAGGGTCGGTTGGTCCCGCGAAGTGAGTGCCGCAGACAGCGCAATCCGGATAGCGATCCAGAAAGTCCAGCGATGGACGCGGTTACAAACTGGCGTCGGGTTAGATCGTACTTCACAGCAAATTCTCCTCTCTGGTCCGGCTGCTGTTCCGATCAGCATTGAGTTAAGGCGCGGGCTTCACCGAGTATCCGAAGGACAGGTTTCGCATGTCAGATGATCAACGCGAGTGCTCCCGCGGGAGCGCCCACGCGGCCAACTCGCTCAAGAGCGGCGCGCTCGACAGTTCGTTTTCCCTTCGCCGGCAAAGATAAGCCAGGCTTGCCCTCAAGGCGGGAAGCGGGTCTGCCCCCGGCGTCATGGCGGCGACTTCGCTCCTCAACCAATCGAGTAGGTCATCAAGCCTTTTGAAGCGGCCTTGCGCCATGGCTTCTCGAAGCTGCGGAACAGTCTTGCACTCAAAATCCTGTTTGCGCCCGATGTCGATGATATCGGGAAGCAGCAGAGCCGACTCCCCAAGCTTGATATCAACGCGGGCCAAAAGTTCCTGATAAACCGCCCGCGCCATGGATTCGACCCTGTCAGTTAAACTGCGCAGCAATTCCATTCCACGTAGCGCAGGGCCCATGGTTCGGCCCTGCGGCTCTTCGAACGGCACAAGCTGGCAATAGAATTTCAATTTCGGCTCGGTGCCGGAAGGCCGAACTGTGACGATGAAGCCATCGAGAAAGAACTGCAGCACGTTGCGCGAAAGTTGATCCGTGGTGCTCTGCAATTTGCCGAAGAAGATTTCGTTCCAGTAATCCACGACTTTGCGGACGGCGCGGCCGCCTAGTGTTTCCGGCAATGACGCGCGCAGCGAGGCGACGATCCGGTCGCGCTGGATTCCCCCTTCCGCTCCGGTCATCACGATGGAGCGCCCCGTGTCAGCGAATCCGCCGAGCTTCTCCAGTATCTCGATGTAGTAGTCCAACAGGTTCCGTCCCTCTTGCGTCACTTTTTGGTAGAGGGCGGCGAGGAACATGCACGCCGGCGCAGAATCCTTGTCGCGAATTGCGGGGGTGAACATCAAGCCGTGCGCTTCTTCTGTGCCCAACACCAACGACTCCGGCCGCGTGCAGGCGTTTCCCCAGCGCCCGCGCTGCTCGAGGACTTTGAGGACGTTGGCCATATATTTGAACCCAACCAGCAAGTCATCGACGATCCACGAGTCACCCGCCCTCGCGGCGATTTGACCTAGGATCTTCGTGGTGACCAGGGTCTCCATCACCAAGCCGCGACGCTCGGGGCCGCCAGGGTCGAGCATCACGTAGTAGCAAAGGAGCGTGGCAATCTTGTTGCCGTCGAAGTGGTACCAGGAGCCATCGGCGAGGCGGGCCTCCAAGCCCACGCGGTCCGCGTCGGGGTCGCTCGACAGGACAACGCCTGAGCCCACGGACTCGGCGAAGTGCGTCGCGGGCACGGTCGCTTCCGGAACTTCAGGATTCGGCGCCTTGAAGGGGATGGGAGCGAAGGTTCCATCCGGGCCCTGGTCAGCCGGGGACAAAATGGGGAAGCCCAACTTCTGCATCACCGCGCCCGCGGAGCGCAGCCCGCACCCGCACAGAGGAGTGTAGACCACGGGAATGTCGGGCCGGGGTGTGAAAATGCGTCCATACAGCCGAACGTATTCCGCGACGTACTCACGCTGCAAGCCCGCGGGGATGGGGCGTATCAAATCCCGCGCTAAAGCTTCGGTGAACGTGATTCTGTGGACATCTGTGACCCGTTCCATGGCGTCCGCCAGGATCTGGTCGTTCGGGGCGATAGGCTGACCGCCGTATTCGTCGTATACCTTTATGCCATTATCATCGGGAGGATTATGCGATGCCGAAATATTCACTCCTCCCTGCGCCGGGAGTTTGCGGATGATGAACGATAGTTCGGGAGTGCTCAGCAGGGACTGGTCGGCCTCCGGTTGGGCGAGGTAAGCCACAACCCGGTTGCCGGCGTAAATCTCACAAGCCAATTTAGCGATTGACCGCGACGAGGTCCCCAGCAATGGGTGGTCGGTTCCCAGGAAGCGGTAAACGCCCGCGAAATCGTTGAATACGCGAACGTCATTGGCCACGATGACAGAGAGTTCCTCGCCCGGGAAAGCTGCGGAAAGGTAATTGCAGTGGCCTTGAACAGTCATCGCCACGGTCGTAGGATTAAACCGGTTCGATCCGTAGCCAACGCGGCCGCGACGCCCACCGGTGCCAAAGGGAAGCACTTGCCAGAAGGCATCGAAGAGCAGCGGCACGTGCTGCTCCTCCAAGTGCCGGGCGAGAACCTCGGGGAATGCCATGGGCACAGCG
>CAZCVY010000327.1:0-6680 GCA_964501985.1 uncultured Acidobacteriota bacterium
GCGAGTCAAATCTCCATAGCCGTTGACAACGCCTTGAATTACCGGCAAGTGACCAAATCGCGGGTGCGCTTAGCGGCCGAGAAACAGTACCTCGAGGAAGAGATCCGAAGAGAGTACAACCCGGACGAAATCGTCGGAGATAGTCCCAGCCTTCTGAAGCTTTTGCAACTGGTGGAGCAGGTCGCGCCCGCCGATTCGAACGTCCTGATCAGCGGGGAGACGGGTACGGGCAAGGAGCTCATTGCACGTGCCGTCCATAGCCGCAGCGCGCGCAAAGATCGACCCTTGGTAAAAGTCAACTGCGGTGCGATTCCGGCTGGCCTTGTGGAGAGCGAACTTTTTGGGCACGTCAAAGGCGCCTTTACGGGCGCGACGGCTGACCGCACCGGCCGATTCGAACTGGCGGATGGGGGAACGCTTTTCCTCGACGAAGTGGGCGAGCTACCTTTGGATACGCAGGTGAAACTTCTGCGTGTTCTGCAGGAGCAGGAATTCGAACCGGTCGGAAGCAGTCGCACCATTCATGTTGACGTGCGGATCATCGCGGCCAGCAATCGCGACCTGACCGAGACGGTGCGGACGGGCTTGTTTCGCTCGGATTTGTTCTATCGGCTGAATGTCTTACCACTTCACGTACCGGCGCTTCGTGAACGCCGGTCTGATATTCCCCAAATTCTGATGTTCTTTCTATTTCACTACTCAAAGAAGATGGGAAAAAGGATCGAAGCGATCGCGCCCGACACCCTGGAGCGATTGGTAAATTACTCGTGGCCGGGGAATATTCGTGAACTCAGGAATGTTATTGAACGAGGAGTCGTGCTATCCCCAAGTTCAGCATTAACGTTGGGGCTCGACCTCCTTCCGCCCGAGATTTCCAACCTCGATTCGGTCGCCGGCGCCGTTCCCCTTCGCCGGCGGGTCGCGGACGGCGCAGTTCAAGCGCCTGGGCAGGAAACGCCACCCGCAGTTGCACCTTCGCTTGAAGAGCTCGAGCGGCGACATATTCTGAAGGTGCTGGAGCAGGCAGGATGGAAAATCAGCGGCCCAAAAGGCGCCGCTCAGATTCTCAAGATTCACCCCAATACCCTCCGGGACCGCATCAGCAAGCTGGGAATTTCACGGTCGGGTCACGGGACCCCGTGAGTTGTTCCGGTGCACCGTGCTGCGCTCACGGAAAAGCCGAACAAATCCAACCCCAATCCATTCACTAAATCCCCAATATCCATTTTATTTTCAACATGTTATGGCGCCTTGAAAAGCCACGCAATAAATTGGCTCCCGAGTTGCATTGTTGATTGCGTCCGGCGGGTGTCCAACTGATGGTGAGGATGTCAATCACGAGTTCGGCTCGCGACGCGGTGACACTGCTTTTGGAAGGCAAGGTCATTGGCGACGCGGTCGATGAAGTCGATTCGTCTTGTGAACAGGCTCTTGCCGAAGGGCGGCGCATCACTCTTGACCTGGCAGGTGTCTCGTTTATCGACCGTAGAGGGATCGCCCTCTTCCATCGCCTCGCCGCCCGCCAGGTGAGCATGGTAAATCGCTCGGGGTTTATTGCTGAGCAACTAAAGGTCCGGGACCCAGGATAGCGAATTATCGTTGTCATCCGGCAGGCGCCGCGAACCACCTACAGGGCTGAGATATCGCAAATTAATCGTAACGCTGGGCCACAAGGTCAGGGCACCCGCTCGCCTTGCAAGCGTTAGAGTCTCATAGACTCTTTCAATGAGCCTACTATACGGAGGTGCGTCATGATGAAAACCGAGTATGGCAATTGTTCAGAACCCCCATCCCCAAGCCTTCACTCAAACGAATGGTCTTTTCCCAACGGGATCATTGGCTCGAGCCAATCCTTGAAGTGGGTTCTTCAGCAGGTCGCGACGGTCGCGCCGACATCTTCGACGGTTCTAATTCAGGGTGAGACAGGTACTGGAAAGGAACTAATCGCACAAGCCATACACGATAGCGGTCCGCGACGGAGCGGTCCGTTTGTGAAGTTGAATTGCGCGGCGATCCCTGCGGGATTGCTCGAAAGCGAACTGTTTGGCCATGACCGCGGCGCCTTCACAGGGGCCGTTGCCACTCGCATGGGGCGATTCCAGCTTGCCGATAAGGGCACGCTGTTTCTGGATGAAATCGGTGAGCTACCCCTGGAACTGCAACCCAAGTTGTTGCGCGTACTTCAGGACCAGATGTTGGAAAAGCTTGGCAGCACGCGGACCGTCCGCATCGATGTTCGGATCGTCGCAGCCACCAACCAGGATCTGGCTCAAATGGTGCAAGAGCGAAGGTTTCGACCTGACCTTTTCTATAGATTGAATGTTTTCCCGATCACCCTACCGCCTCTGCGTATGAGGCCCGATGACATCCCGGCGTTAGTCGAGCACTTCGTCCAACGGTTCTCGCAGGAGATGGGGAAAAGGATCGAAAGCATCCCACCGGAAGTGATGGAGGTCTTGAAACTGCATGATTGGCCCGGCAATATCCGCGAGCTGGAGAACATCATCAGCCGCGCCGTCATTATGTCAACCGGGCCAACTCTTCGCCCGCAGCTCGGAGATTTCAAGCGTCTGCCCGGTCAAACCTCGCTCTCAGCGAAGCGAACGCTGGCTGAGGCCCAAAAAGACCACATTGTGGAAGTCCTGCGTGACACACGTTGGGTGCTGGGGGGAGACAACGGCGCCGCGGCACGGCTGGGAATGCCGCGGACTACCCTGGTCTACAGAATGCGCAAGCTCGGTATTGATCGCGAACAAGGCAGCAGGCCCTTCCGAGGCCGTCTCAGTGAGTTTCCCGAATTGTCCGTCCGGGCCCAAAGTGACGTATAAGAATTACCAACGCGGAGACTGGCGGAACAATCGAGAGCGCGTCTTCCCAGGTAGAGACAGCTTAGACCGAAGATTGCATTGGCGGCCAGGGGACTGCTTAATCCCCTGCGCGGGCGCAAGGGCCCAAAAGGATTACCCTAAAAAGATCGTCTAACCCGGTCAAATGGCGCCGCCGGGTGACTTGGACAGTACGGAGTCACCGCAAGGCTACTCACGGAAATACGACTTGGGCAAGCAGCCAATGGACAACTAAATTGCGCGTATCCGGACGAATTGCCTGATTCGGCGTGGGAGGCTGGGGGAGGGGCGCGAAGTGTTTGGCCCCAGTGGTTCATTAACCGGGCAGGGCGAATCAGGGCTGTTGAGTATCATTGTTTTTCATAAATAACATAAACAAAATCCATAGGCTTCATGGTTCCGCAGTTTAAGTCATATTTTCGATGTCAATGGCATACTCTTGCTGTAGGATAAATTGTCCGTACTTCTCAAATTGGCCCGGGGAATGCGCGACTTCCTGTCATGCGGAGGCGGTCCAAGCAGTGCTTACCCTGCCGAAGAAACGACCCGGCCTACGAAATCTCCTCGCTCCCTTTCGGTGGTTGGCCACACTCGCCATTCTATTTCTTGCTTCTTTCGCCGGCGTTATTCGCGCCCAAACCCAGCTTGCGACTGTTTTCGGGACCGTCACCGACCCCAGTGGCGCGGTTATTCCCGGAGCGCAAATTGCGCTCGTCAACCAAAGCACGGGATCGAAGCGGAACACCGTTACTGACGCGGCGGGCGAGGATCATCTGGCCGGGTTGCCGACAGGACACAATTCTTTTCGCATTGAGAAAGCAGGATTCCAATCACAGATTCGCGAAGGAGTTGAACTCACCTCGGCTGCCGAGGTGATGATCAATTCCAAACTCGCGATCGGCGACCTTTCGCAGCAAACGATGGTAAGCGCGAACGTCGCCGCCGTTGATCTCACGACGTCGACGGTCAGCGGACTACTTCCAGAGCAGAGCCTCGCGGAACTACCCCTCAACAACCGCGATCTTTTTAGTGCGGTTGCGCTGGAGCCTGGAGTGGCTCCCAACCCCAGCAGTGCTCCTTCGTTGCTTTCGACCGGTAAGGCTGGGCAAGTGGCAATTAATGGGCTACATCCGAATATGACGAACGTTCTGATCGACGGTATGAATGCGACAGATCCGGTCTGGGGCTATTCGCTCGCGGGCGCTTCCGGTTTTTTTCTCGGTCTCGATGAGTTGACCGAGGTCTGCGTTTTGACCCAAACTTTCAACGCGGAGTACGGCGGGCATGGTGGCGCCGTCATCGAGATGGTCAGCAAGTCAGGTAGTAACCAATTTCACGGATCCTTGTGGGAATTGCACCGGGATGCGTCACTCGATGCTAAGAACTACTTCGATTTGGGCTCGAGTCCCATCCCGCCCTTCGTCCGCAATCAGTTCGGTGCGGGAATGGGAGGGCCGCTGAAGTGTGATCGCACCTTCTTCTTCGCCAACTATGAGGCGTTTCGCCAAGTCCAGGCATCCACGGCAATTGCCACGGCGCCCGATTCGCTCGCCCATCAGGGACTGCTGCCTTCTGCCGGCGATCCGTCCGGCTGCAGCAGCACCGTTCCCAGCGGATGTGTTGCCATTCCCGTGAATCCTCTGACCCAACAGATTCTAAATCTGCTGCCTTTTTCGAACGGACCTGACAATGGGGATGGAACCGGCGAACTGATCACCGCCAACAGAGGCGCCACCCGTGCGGGCCACGGTATGGTTCGCATCGACCACAACTTCTCCAGTACTCATTCGCTATTCGCGCGCCACACCGTGGATGACAGTTCTTCTCAGGTTCCATACGTCGGGACGCCGCCGGGCACCTATGTGCCGGGATTCCCGGCTATTCACCTGGCGCGGAATCAGTATGCCACTGTCCAGGACCGCACGACCTTCGGACCCGAATTGATCAATGAGTTGCGCTTCGGTGTGAACCGAACAACTGCATCATCTTCCATCGATAATACGCATCCCGGTCTGTCTGTTTCTTTGGTTCCTGACCGGCCGTTCGGAATGGTCGATATTGCGGGTATAAGCTTGTTAGGCAACAGCCCAGTATTTCCCTTGGGCGATTATTCGACCGTTTATCAGGTCCAGGACCAACTGTTGCGCACGATGGGCCGTCGCACCTTGAAATTCGGCGCGGAGTTCCGAAGGCTCCAATACGACGGGCCGCTGGATTTCGGTGTTAACGGATTGTATAGCTTCCAGGACCTGACTCCCTTCGGCTTCGAGGCATCCAGCCACAACCCGGCCGTGGAGTTTTTCCTTCAAGGTTTGCCGCTGTCGTACGTGGGGGGGAATCCCTCCAACGCCGATTCTGACCGCGGATACCGCGAAGCTTTCGCGTCCGGTTTTGCCCAGGACTTCGTGCGCGTGAACAGCCGCTTAGCGGTAAACGTCGGATTGCGCTACGATTTCTACTCCAATCCGACAGAGGCATTCGGCCGTCTCTCAGCTTTTCCCAACCCGGCGACGGATTCCGCGCCAACCGTCGGCAGGCTATTTGCCGGGACTCCGCTGGATCTTCTTTCACCCCAGACGGGCTTTGCATGGAACGTCTTCGGCGACGGCAAAGCCGTGGTGCGGAGTGGATTCGGCATCTTTCGAGGCCAGCTCCCGGCATTCCTGTTCGGTGTCGACCGGTTTCTACCGCCTTTTTTCGGCGAAGAGGAATTCGTTTTCCCTCAGTTTCTGAACCCACGGAATGCCGCCGTGACCCAACCGCTCGACCTTTTCACGACAAGCTACTACCCGAAGTTCCTTTATTCGCCGGAATATAACCTCAACGTGGAATGGGAACTCGCGCCGGGCATGATCCTGAGCGCGGGATACTTTGGCACGCGCGGCAATCACCTGACCCGCGAAGCCGAGCAGAACCCCTTTGAGCCGGCGTCAGGCCAGCGCTACAATCCGAACCTGCCATACCCTCTGTTAACGGTGCTGACTGACGCGCAATCCTTCTATAATTCTTTTCAGGTGTCCGTTTCGAAACGCGATGCCCATAACCTCCTCTGGCAGGCGTCGTATACTCTAGCCCATTCCGTGGATGACGCTTCGGTGGATCTGTCCGTAGAATCTGTGAATGATCCTCCCGCATCTCAGAACATTTTCGATTGCAAGGGAAGTCGAGGCCCGTCCGATTTTGATATTCGGAATAACTTCGTGGCAGATGTCGTCTACGAGCTGCCTGGACGTGGACGCCTCCTGGGTGGCTGGCAGGCCTCGGCAGTCGCCACCGTTCATAGCGGTCCCCATTTACCCCAGTGCTCGCCTTCGACAATGCCGACGTGCAATCGCTGCTTACTTCGGAACGTCCGAACCTGGTTGGCAACCTTCGCGCGGGTGTCTGTCCGAATGGGGCCAGAGCGGGTACGCCGTCATGCTGGTTTAATCCCAGTGCCTTTGTGGTACCGCCGTTCGGTCAGTTTGGCAGTGCAGGACGAAATATCCTGCGGGGGCCGGGGTTCGCGCAGTTTGACCCGTCGCTGCACAAAGATTTTGCCATCACGGAACGACAGAAGTTTATAATTGGAGTCGAAGCTTATAACCTATTCAACCATCCGAATTTTGGTGCCCCGAGTAATTCCCAGAGTCCGCTTAGCCTGGGAGGTAACGGGGCTGCCGTCTTCAAGGATTCGGCGGGCGATTTGGCCGATAACGCCGGCCAGATCCTGACCACCGCCGGTACCGCACGGCAGATTCAACTGGTGGGCCGGTTTACGTTCTGAGGGGCCGGAAAGCGCCGTTCCGGCGCCGGGGCAACCCTTGTGGTTGCTCCCGCACCTGCGGGACGGCC
>CAZCVY010000328.1:0-6669 GCA_964501985.1 uncultured Acidobacteriota bacterium
TGGACATCAAGATGCCCGGCATGGACGGCCTTGAGCTGCACCGCAAGATTCGCGAGGTCGATCCCAACATCATCGTCATTATCATGACCGGGTACGCTTCGGTAGAGACTGCAGTGCAGGCGCTCAAGGATGGCGCTTACGATTACATCATGAAGCCTTTTGACCCCGACGACTTGGCTCACGCGGTCGCCAAAGCCCTCGAGCATCGCCGCACCCAGGAGGAGAATCTGCGCTTGCGCGAAACCCTGGGAGAGGTTCAGGCGGTCGAGATGGTGGGTCAGAGCCAGCCCATGCAGCGGGTACTCGAAAGCATTCGCACCGTCGCGCCCAATGACACCACGGTACTCATCCGCGGCGAGAGCGGCACCGGCAAGGAACTGGTGGCCCGAGCCATCCACAATTTGAGCCCACGGCGATTTATGCCTATGGTCACCATCCACTGCGGGGCGCTGACGGAAACCCTGCTCGAGAGCGAGCTGTTCGGGCACGAAAAGGGCGCCTTCACGGGCGCGCAATACCGCAAAAAGGGCAAGTTCGAAGTCGCGGAAGGCGGCACCGTTTTTCTCGATGAGATTGCCGACATCAGCCTGAAAACGCAAACCGATCTGTTGCGAGTTCTCCAGGAAAAGGAGATCACGCGTGTCGGTGGCAACCAGGCCATCAAAGTGGATTTTCGCGCCATCGCCGCCACCAATAAGGATCTAACGTTGCTCGTCAAAGAGGGAACGTTCCGCCCCGACCTCTATTACCGGCTGGATGTCTTCGGCATCACGCTGCCGCCGCTGCGTGAGCGCAAGGAAGATATCCCGATGCTCGTCGACTATTTCTTGCACAAGTATTCGAGTGCCATGAACAAGCGTTTTACCGGGATTGCGCGCCCGGCCGTCGACATGTTGATGAACTACGAATGGCCGGGCAACGTCCGCGAGTTGGAGAACGCCATCGAGCGCTCCATGGTGATCGGGCATCCCCCGGAAATTGTGGCCACGGATTGTCCTCTTCAGGTCTCCGCGCCGCCGGTGCCGGAGGGCAGCATGGCGCTTGAGGACGTGGAGCGTGGTCACATCCAGCACGTGCTGGAAGCTTGTGAGTGGAATCAAACGCGTGCTGCCAAGGCTCTCGGAATCGATCGTGTTACACTCTACAATAAGATCAAGAAGTATCATTTCAAGAAAGTGACCGCGGCTACCGCGTCATGAAAATAGTAACTCTGAGACCAGTAGGGCGGGTCGATCGAGCGCTGCTCGAGCCCCTTGCCGAGGGGTTGACGCAGCGGCTCCGCGTGGCTTGCTCGATTCAACCTGACATCCTGGAAGCAGAGTTTGCGTTCAATTCTCTTCGCCGGCAGTATCACTCGACGGAGATCCTCAAGAAGATTCTGACCCGACCCTCGTGCGAGTCCTGTAAGGTATTGGGCGTGACGGAAATGGATCTCTACATCCCCGTGTTGACCTTCGTGTTCGGGGAAGCGCAACTCGCGGACGCGGGCGCCGTGGTCTCTGCCCATCGCCTTCGGCAGGAGTTCTACGGCTTGCCCACCGACCCCGCGCTCCTTCACGAGCGCCTGCTGAAGGAAGCCCTCCACGAGCTGGGCCACACCTACGGCCTGCGCCACTGCCCCGATTACACCTGCGTCATGAGTTCCTCCAACGGCGTCGAGCGGATTGACTTGAAGAGCGCCGAGTTTTGCCCCACTTGCGCGCAGCTCATGCTCATCTAAGTCCGCCCTTGCAAATTGCTTCGCGACGGAATATTCTGCGGCCCACTTCCAAAGCGGAGGTTACTATGGGTAAAACCAAGGTGATGGTGGCAATCCGTGACGGTGCTTCAATTGAGGGCCTTGTGACCTTAGCGTGCCAATTATCGCAAGGCATGGACGCCGAGCTCACGGCATTGCACGTGGTCGAGGTGCCTCTCGCCACTCCCCTCGACGCGGAGGAGGAAAGCCTCGACCATGCGGGCAAGGAAGTGTTGGCGCAGGCTAAACGCGTGGCCGAGAAATTGTCCCGGCAAATATCCACCGAGCTCCCGCGCGCGCGAGAAGCGGGTGAAGCGATTGTGGGCGTCGCCAAGGAACAGGCCGTGGAGTTGTTGGTGATGGGCCACCACAAACCCCATCCTCGCGCCATCACTGAGACGTTGCTGGGAGGGATCGTTCGCTACGTGGGTCATCACGCTCCCTGCCGCGTCATCGTGCAGATTCCCGCACCGGAACCGAAGTAGCGCGCGTGTCTTGCCCGCTGCGGCATGGGCGCGCCGCGCGTGCTCCGTCATGGCCATGATGGCCAAAGCACATTCGACGTCTGCAAGTTTCAAGGAAACCTCCCGAGCATGAGCGAATCCCCGGTTTCTCCTTCCCCATCCCAACCTCGCAAAGGCCCGAAGACTGCACACATTCTCGCCGGTCTGATCCTTGGAGCGATGGCGGGAGTCGTGTCGAATCTGGCGTGGGGAAAATCCGTGGCCCTCGCGAGCGTCGTGCGCTACGGCACCGAGCCGCTGGGGCAAATGTGGCTGCGTGCGCTGATCATGGTGGTAATCCCCTTGGTCTTTTCGCGCCTGAGCCTGGGAGTAGCCGGCTTGGGCGACTTGCGCAAGCTGGGCCGCGTCGGCCTGAAGACCATGCTTTTCTTTCTCATGGTCACGTCGATTGCCGCGGTGTTGGGGCTAAGCCTGGTGAATTTGGTGCGTCCCGGGGTGGGGCTTTCGCCGGAAGCCCGCGAGCGGTTGCTGGCGACTTATCAAAAGGATTCGGCTCCGTCAAAGGACGCGCTCGGGCGCGGCCAATTTGGAATCCAAACGCTGGTCAATGTGGTGCCGCGAAATCCGCTGGGAGCGGCCGCCCAGGGTGACATGCTGGGCGTGATTTTCTTCTCCCTGGCTTTTGGGGTGGCGTTGGCATTCCTGCCGCCGGAGCGCACTCAGGCACTGGTCGACGCCTTGCGCGGGCTCGGCGACGTGATGATTGTCATCATCGACCTGGTGATGAAGCTCGCGCCCTATGGGGTCTTCGCTCTGCTCTTTACCGTAGCGGCGAGATTTGGGTTGGATTTGCTAGCGCGCCTCGGCTGGTACATCCTGACCGTGGTTGCAGGACTGGCCATTTTCGAATTCGGTGTCTACCCCGTGCTGATCAAAGTGTTCACGGGCTGGTCGCCGTGGAATTTCTTCCATCGCGCGTGGGCGGCAATCTTAACGGCTTTCTCCACCAGTTCTTCCAATGCCACGCTTCCCACCACGCTGGAGGTTTGCGAGGACTCCCTCGGGTTGCCGCGGGAAGTCTGCGGTTTTGTCGTGCCTCTCGGGGCGACCATGTGCATGAACGGCACGGCGCTTTTCGAAGGTGTTACCGTGCTCTTCATCGCCCAGGTGTTTGGAATCCATCTGTCGCTTTCATCGCAGATTGTGGTGATGGTGACCGCGATCCTAATGGCCATGGGCGCCGCGGGCGTGCCGAGCGGCGCCATTCAAGTCCTGATCCTGGTGCTGGAAGCCGTGGGCGTGCCGGGGGAGGGAATTGCCATGGTCGTAGGCGTCGATCGTGTGCTCGACATGTGCCGCACCGTGGTCAACGTTACCGGAGACATGGTTGCTGCCACGTTTGTAGCGCGCTCGGAAGGGAGGCGGACGCGCACGGAGAAGGAAGCCGCGCCGACGACGTAAGGCCGTTCAAGGCTCCGCCCGACTTTCAGTTTTCCTTGGAATAGATGCGCGCCAGAGGGCGGCGCAAGCGGCTGCGATTGACGTGGTCAATCTCGACCACTTCGAAGGACACCTCTTGCGGTCGTGCTTCCCGTACCAGGACGCGGGCATGAATACTCTCCATTCCTGACTTGAACGTCAGCGGAACGGTGGTACCGGCTTTGAGGTGACACTGGCTGCTGGCCACGCCGCCCCCCAGGCTGAGCTTGAGGATGGAAATTTTGTAATTGCTCTGGTCCGGACTGAAGACACCACTGAGCGGGTTGGGCAAGGTCAAGCGCGTGTAGCGTCGTTGGCGCAACCAATCGGTCTCGGGTTCGGGATCGAGAGCGGCTAGATTCAACTCCGCCGCGCTTAATCCACAACGTGGCAGAAACTGTCGGGCCCAATCGGGATCGATTTTCTGGAGGGCTTGCACGGCGGTGATCCGCACTTCGCGGGGATACTTCCATCCCCAAAATCCTTTGGTTTCGGCGAGCGGGCGGAGCAAGGCACCCGCCTTGGATTCGCGCAGTCGCCCCAGAGCTTCAATGGCTTTGAGTTCCAGGTAGGAGTCGGTTTGGTCGGCCGACAAGTGTTCCAGAATGCCCAATAGCCGCGGCGCGGAGTCAAGGTCGCCCGACATTCCCAATTCGTCAACGACCTCCGGCAAAACGACGGGATCGAGGTAATCATAGAACTTATTGAGCAGCCTGCCACGCTCCGGCGCCATGCCGCTGGCCAATTGCCGAACCACCTGGTCGTGTGCTGCTGCGTCCCAATCGCGGAGGCGGGACGGAAGCAGTTCTTCCAGATCGCCGGGACCGAGCCGGCTGAGCAGCCCCACCTTGGAGGCGGCTTCCCCCGCCGGGCGGGTCTCCAGGATTCTGCGGAGATGGATAACCGCCACGGGCCCGACCGCTTCCACCATCTCCAGCAGCCGCGCCCACTCGTCGCGGCGCGCGCAACGTTGCACGCGGCTAGCTACCTGTTCGACGGCGGCGTGTGGCGTCCGCCGCAGCACATTCACCAACCCTTCCGGAAGACTCGGGGAGTGCAGTGCTTCATCGATAAAATCCGGCAGGGGGTTGCCCACTTTGACGCGCGGCCAGAGAATCCGCGCCAATCCGGGCTGCCGCTGCTCGAGAATCTCCATGGACTGAAGGGCTTCATTGACGGCGGGATAATGCCGGCGGGCCGCGGCTTCATGGCTGAATCGCACGAAGGAAGCCCCCAGCATCGTTTGTAAGTCCGGGTTGACCTCCAGGCTCAAGGCCTCGCCCATGTGATGCAGGCTGGATTTCAGCAAGGAATGGTTAGCCCGGGAGAAAAGGTCTGCCATTTCTGCCAAGCCCGCCGAGGCTTTGCGCCGGGCATCGACATCAGTGGCGTGCACACACTGGGAGTAGTTATCCAAGATGGCGCGCGCTGAGGGCGCATCATCCTTCTCCAACAACTCCTCCACAAACTGGCGGATGTTTCGCGGGGGGACGGCCCAGGCCTCCGGGGAGAGGAGCATTTTGCGTTTGGCTTTGTCCGGCACGCGCGCCCAGAACTGGCGATCCAGGAGCTCGGCATGGGATTCCACATCCATGCCAGCTTGCCCCATTTTCTCTTCATGCCCTTTCAGGATGTCGCGCAGCGCGCCGATTTCGCGCTTCAACCGGTCCAGCAGTTCGACGACGGCGTTGGTTTTCACGTCGCCGCGATCGTATCGCTCCAGGGCAAACCGCACCGCGACCCGCTCGGCGAGTTGGACCAGCAGCGGGTCGTCGGGCCGGGGTGGCTCGTTTTGCGAGCTCATGCTCATCAGCGCCTGCGCCAGCGCTGCTTGGCCAGGCGGAGGCAATTGACGGAGCTCCCGTTCGACCGCGGCGATTTGCTCGGGCGAGTCCGGATGCTCGGCCGTCTGGCCAAGCTGAGCCAGCCATCGCAAGACCTTGAAGACATCGTCCTCTTGCGGTGGCCGAGCGCCGGCCGCAATCGCCGCCGCGGTGACGCCCGGTCCACCAGGCCCGCCAATCCCGCCCCCGGAACCCGCGGGTTGGCTGCGCGCGCCTTCTGCCGCCGCGATGAGTTCCAGCAACCGCTGAGGGTTTTGCAGCAGAGCTTGCAGCCTCTGCCCATCCGCTCCCAGAGATCGCGCGGCGAGAAGCGCGGCCATGCCGGCATCGCCCAGTGACGCATCTTGGGCTACAAACCTCACTTCATTGACTCTGATCGCGCCCTTCTCGCCTCCGAGGGCGGCGCTCAGTTCTGCCGCCAAGGGGCCGGCCTTGCCCGAGCGGGAAGAGAACGCGCGCACAAACTGCCAAAAATCATCCACCGTTGCGCGAGCAGAAAAGTTGATGCTGGCCAAGCCGGCGGAAGTGAGCAAGTGGGCGAAGCTGCGGTCGGTGGGGCGTTTCTCCAGGGGCACGCCATCCAGCAGAACCTGAGCGCCGGAAACTCCCAGAAGCAGCCCTGCTTCGCCCGCGCCTTTTTGCGCGGCGCGAAGGTCCTCCCACGCAACTCCGAACAGACTGGTGGTGCGTTCGTGGTCCACTCCATACAGGCGAACCGTCTTCAGCAGGATGTTGAGACTGCGTGCGAAACTTCGAGCTGCGACGAGATTGGATGGGTCTTCCATGTTTGTATTGCCACATGCCGCTCCGCCACTTTTCGGCTGAGCCCCGGCATGACCCAGCGGTTCTTAAGTACCATGACGGCAAGCGTTTTCCAAGAGTACTGAGGTACTGTTGAAGGAGCGAATTGTCCCTGTGCCATCAGTTTTGCTGCGGCGAGATTGGGCGGCCAAACCAGCTCCGGGGCCGATCGTTGGTCGACGCCAACAGTAGGCGCTCGGCTCGCGGCGTACTGCGCCAATTGCGGCCAAAGGGCTTCTTGCCGCGAATGGTGCTGGACACCTGTCATCAAGCTTGGCAGAATGGAGAGAGTGTCCATTTCGGGGCGTGGCGCAGCCTGGTAGCGCGCTTGCCTTGGGCGCAA
>CAZCVY010000329.1:0-6564 GCA_964501985.1 uncultured Acidobacteriota bacterium
GGAAGAAGCCCATCTCGGTCCTTTGCACGGACACGCGCGTGGAGATCCCCGCCATTGCCGAAATGATTGAAGGCGCGCTCGACCGGATGCGCAAGTGTTCCCAACAGCACGGCCTGAACATCGAAGCGAATCTGTTGAAGCCGATGTACGAGGAATCGTTCTGGGTCAATATTATCGGCCGTGGATATCCTCCCCCCAACCGCACGTTCCGCTGGTGCACGCAGCGCATGAAGATTGATCCGGTGAACGACTTCGTGAAGCAGCGGATCGGCCACCGGGGTGAGCCCATCCTGCACCTCGGAGCGTGCCGCGCCGAAAACTCTACGCGCGCTCAGACCATGGCCGGCCGCCAAGCGCGCAATGGGCTGAACCGGCATCCTGACTTGCCCCACATCTGGGTCTCGAACCCGATTCAGTTCCTCAGCACGGAAGAGGTTTGGGCCTATCTGCCTCAGAACCCGAACCCGTGAGGTGGCGACAACCGCCCCCTTTACAAGCTGTACGCCAGCGCCTCGGACGGCGAATGCCCCATCCAAATCGACACGAGCACGCCGAGTTGCGGCCCCGTTCCGTAACTCCCCGTTCCGTAACTCTTTGCCGAAGCCTCTACTTCATGTACAATGTCGGCGCCTGTTTGTTTTCCATTTTGCACAGGATCTTGCGGCACAGGTGTTGCCGGTATACTATATCTAGGGCTCATGGAGGTGATCTTTTCTGTCGATATCATCCTGCGGCAACAAAGAAAACAGGAAGCCCTCGTTGACAACCAGCTCAGCAGAGGCGCTATTCCTCACGGGTGATTGATTTGGACCAATTAGCGCAAGACTTGCACAACACGCCTCAGCAGACTTACCTATTCAACTGGAGAGAAGACGACATAAAACCGAAGCCATTCCTCAAATGGGCCGGCGGTAAATCGCATCTCTTACCCGTGCTGCATCAGTGCGTGCCAAAATCCTTCGGTCGCTATTTTGAGCCTTTCTTGGGGGAGCCTTTTTCTCATCTGCCCCCGATGAAGCCGTTCTGAGCGACTCTAACTAGGATCTCATCCACGGCTATCAGATGATTAAAGACCATCCGGGAGATTTGATCGAAACCGTTGCCGCGTTGACGCGCGTCGTAGCGGCGGGTTTATCCCGCCATTCCGCCTTCGTCGCGGCGGCATTTCGTCACCGCGTGGCGAGCTAGACTCACCACTACGGTGGGGAAACCGCGCAATGCCAATCACATACTTTGTGCGCAAGAAAAATCGCTTGCCTCGCACCTGTTACTTGGGCCACCAATGGTATTTCATAACTGCGTGTACAGGATTGGGCGAGGCGCATTTCTCGCATGGTCAACTGGTGAACCTCTTACTGGACCTCTTACGGGCGCAGTGCTCCTGCCATTATTTCGGTGTGTATGCCTACTGCTTCATGCCCAACCACCTTCACCTCGAGCTGTCTGGCCTTTCCGACAACTCCGACGCCATCTCACTCCTGCATGACTACAAGGGAATAGCAACATCCCAAGGCCGTACCCTCGGTTTCCGAAACCTCTGGGAAAAAGGCTTCTACGACCACATCTTGACAGGTGATGACGATCACAACGCTGTGGCGTGGTACATTTTCAACAATCCGGTCAGAAAGGGCCTCGTGAATGACCCACGCGAGTGGCCGTATTCGGGGTCCTGGATGTTCGATTGGAAGAAAGCCCTTCGGCCCATCGAGGAATTCAACCCGCCCTGGAAGTAGCGGCGGGTTTACCGCGCCATTTTCGCCCTCGTGGCGGTTGCTCTACGCCGTGTGGCGAGGTAAACTCGCCGCTACAATGTGGGACTGCAAGGCTAATAACAAAATGTTTCGTGGACTGGACGATAGTCTGCGTGGTAATTTGCGCGCCATGAACCAGCGCGAAGCAGTTATCGAAGCGATGCGGGGTAATGGTGGTTATGCCACGCTCGGCGAGCTTTACAAGAGGGCACTGCAGGTTCCCGGCGTAATCTGGGAGACTAAGACGCCCTTTAAGTCGATCAACCGTATCGTCCAAAATTCTAAATATTTCTTTCGAATCCGTCCCGGTCTGTGGGCATTATTGGAAGCGAAAGACAAACTCCCAGATGATCTCGCGCAGAAACAAAAGCCCGAAAGCGACCATGCATACTACCAGGGGCTCCTCGTGGAACTGGGCAACCTCAGGAAACACGGAACCTACGTGCCAAAGCAAGACCGAGGCAAACTCTTTCTAGGCAAACCCCTTGGCAGTTTTATTACGGTTCAGGATATCTATCCGTTCACGTATCCTGAGGTAACAAGCCGCGCCGCCGCGGTGGACGTCATTTGGTTCGATCAATGGAAGTTTCCAGTCGAGTTTATTGAAGTGGAGAATACGACCGACATCAACAGCGCATTTCTGAAGTTTGTGCTCCTTTACGCGTTTCATTCCACGTTCAGGGTAGTAGCCCCTGCACCGCGCAAGCGAGAATTCGAATCGAAGCTTCGCCACCGTTCCTTCGCACCGGTCGCGGAGCGAACAAAATTTACGAGCTACGATCTCGTCGCGGGCATGCACACGAAAGCCAGTGAGGCAGCCGCCGTGGAACAGGCATGGGCTGGTTAGTAGCGAGGGATACCTTGCCCGAACAGCCCTGGCAGCCTTCGCGCATAGAAGGCAGTCCGGTCATGGACCTCGGTAGGGGGTGACGGGTCTCGCTCGACGCCGAACCGTGTAAGCCAAGCGACGAACCCTTCGCTCATGGGGTCATCGCTCCAGCCGATCGGCCCGCCTTTCAAAACTATTCCCTCTTCGTCTGCCATTTTGCAGAGTGCAGCCATGGCCTTTGTAGCTGCGCCGCGCCCTTGACGGCCTGCCGCCACGGTGATCTCGTCAACGTGCACCCCAAGTGCGACGTCCTCGTCCGAATTCGGGCAGAGCTGGAGAATTCCTCCAGATTCAGTTTCGACAATGAAAGCGTCTCTCGTCTCGTTCCAATGGACTTTACCGAGACGCCTAAATACCACTGCCGGCTTTCGTCTCCTCTTGTTCATGAACCTCATTCTATACGCTTCCCACGTCCGCAGTTCAACGCATTTCAGAATCATTTCTCAGAATCGGGCAGGTCTTGCAGATTGAATTAGGGGCGGCTTTACGCCGCCAAATGGCGAGGTAAACTCGCCGCTACGGCACCAAGGTGTGCTACCGCACAAGGTCAAGGGGTTCATTATTTTTTAATGACGCGCCCTCACCGGTAGCAATCGACTCCAAACCGAACACCCCAACCTTAGTTCTGCGGCTCTCTCACACAGCGCCGAGGTAGGCGTCCTTGGTGAAGGTACCGGCAGACTGCCCATCCTGAACGCGTGCTTCGATGACCTCTTCCCGAGGCGGAGCGTTGAGTTCACACCGGAAAGCCTCCGGCAGATGGAGGGAAGCTGGCGCGTCGCCGCATCGCGCCGAACTCGTATTCGCCTTCGGGTTCGTCGCACCATGTGGTCCCAAGTGGGGCAACGGCAGGTCCGGTCAAGGTCGAGGACCATGACGGCCTAGAAGATATATTCGCGACCATCCAGCTCCCAATCGGCCTCCTGAACATGGACTATGCCGGGAACAACATCCGAAACTTGGGGCGGGTCCGGGAAGTGCTCGCGAATTGGAATAATGTGCGGACGGCAACAAGTGGTGCTGCAAGTAAGCAACGCAGCGAATTGAAACTGCTCGGCTTTGCGGACGGGCGAGAACTGACGGAGCTTGGCCGCGCCGCTTCCGAGGCTGGTAGCAGGGAGGCGGTTGCGGCCCTGTGGTGCACTTGGCTGCAGGGGACTGCCGACGCTGTATTGGCCGGAGTTAATAACAGGCTTTTGGTCGCGAAACGCGTGTTCACCCAGTTTCGGCAGTTGCATCCGGAGGTACGTGGTTACTTCCTTGCAAATGCAGAAAGTCCAGCAGACCGCCAGACACTCCGGACTATCGAGCTCCTTTGCAATGCGCGCGACGTTGTTCAGGAATTATCCCTCGATGACATACAAACGCTCACCCCACTATTGGGTGAGCCGCAGCGAGTGCCGCAGTTTGTAAGGGCGGCGATCGCGGACTATCAGGACAACAAGGGAATGCGTGGCTGGGATTTTCCTGACCGGCGGATTGTTCCGGTCGCATGGCGACAAGCGGCCGAAATGGCGTGACCGCCAGGCCCCACCCATAGTCCCCCGCTAGGGTACCTTCCGTTTTGGACCGAAGGTCAGCAAACCGCCCGGATCCTGCGGACAAAACATTTGCTGATCCACACGCTTACAAGGACAGGAGAGGCATATGCCACTGTTACCAAGTTTACTGAAACCGAGTGACCTTGACCTGGCCGACATCCTGCTAGACCCTAACAATCCCCGCTTCGCCGAGCTGGGCCAAGATGTGGATGCAGTACCTGAGGCCAGATTCGCAGAGCCACGTGTGCAGCAGCAGGCATTCGAGAAAATGAAGACTGCCCGTTTCGATGTTGCTGAACTGCGCGACACGATAAAGAATCTGGGATTCCTCCCAATGGACAGGATCGTGGTTCGTCGGTGGCGAGGTGATCCGAATACTGATCAGAAATACGTAATCATCGAGGGAAACAGACGGCTCGCGGCTCTGCGATGGCTTCTGGAGCTCCACGAATCAGGCAAAGAAACGTTTAGCGACGAACAGCTCGAAAACTTTAACAAGCTTCAAGTTCTTATTTTGGATGATCAGGTTGCACCCGAAAATGCCAAGTGGATTCTTCCTGGTCTTAGGCATGTATCTGGAATCAAAGAATGGGGGGCATATCAGAAGGCACGGGCCGTCTACACATTGCGTGAAGGGGGAATGTCACCTCAAGAGGTTGCCCAAAGCCTGGGCCTTGCAACCCGGTCCGCAAATCAGCTATGGAGATCCTATCTCGCTTTTGAGCAAATGCGCGCCGACGAAGAATACGGGGAGTACGCGCAACCAAACCGCTACAGTTACTTTGAAGAAGTCTTTAAGCGCAGCAACGTGCGTGACTGGCTGGGCTGGAAGGACGAGGAGCGCCGATTTACGAACCCGCCTGCATTACGAGAATTCTACGGCTGGATGGTGGGTGAGCCGGCAGAAAACGGGGAACTTGGCGAGCGCAAGCTCCCTGAGGCCAAGAGCGTCAGAGAGTTGGGAACTATCCTCGATGATCGGACCGCCATGGCTGTGTTCCGTTCTCCCGGCGGTTCCCTTAATAAAGCGCAAGCCAGATTCGAAGCTGAACACCCACAAGAATGGTTGCCCGCTGTCTTAGATTCCGAACGGATTCTTGCGGCACTTAGTCCAGATGTTTTACGCTCATTTACCCCTGAACAGCTTGGTGCAGTCCAGTCATTGCGGGATCGGGTCAATCAGGTACTAATCGACCGTGATCGTCTTTTGGTGGATGCTAATGGGAACCATAAGTCCTGATACGATAGCGTTGTGGTTGTCGAGGGACGCGAGCAACTCGGCCTTCCGGCCGCTGGCAGATGTCACGATCGAGATATTAGGCATTAGAATGCCTTCGAAATCCCTTGAAGAAAGGGCCGAAATCGCGGAATCAATGCTTCCCCGCATTATCTCCTCACTTGAGAGAATGAGCACCGAGTCCCTTGAGGACGGAGTTGAGCCGACCTTCAGGCTCTCGCTTGATGAACGCACGAGCTATCTAAAGGCTATTGAGAGCCCCGCTTCTAGCTTCGTATCCGTTTTGCTGAATAAGAATCCCCGGGAATTTGAGGCCTTTTGTGCAGCAGTTCTAAGGTCAATGGGAGGTACCAGTGCAGTGACAGGGCGCCCTGGCGACGGCGGCGTGGACTTTATGGCCCGCGACTTGTCGTTTTCTGCAGACTCGGGTCCAGCTCCAGCGGGTGCCCGAGTTTTGGTAGTTGGTCAGGCAAAACTCTACTCGCGCGATAATCTTATTTCGGAAAATGAGCTTCGTTGTTTTATTGGTGGAGCGCTGCGCAGGGCAGCGGACCCTGGCGACAGCTTGACTTATCGGAGGGCTCACCTTGCACCGCTCGTCTATGCGTTCTGGACTACCTCCGACTTTCACCCATCCGCCAAAAGTTATGCACGCGCTATGGGTTTATGGTATCTGAATGGAATCGGCTTGGCACAATTAGCCATTCGCGTCGGTGTCTCGCCTACGCTATTTTAGAGGTTACGTCGGTAGCGGGGTGAGGCACACTCGGATACTTTTCTCGAGCCAATCCCTTTCGCGGCATGAAACTTGTAGCCGGTGAGCGGGGTAGCGCGGAGGTATTTGGCTCCGAGCCGAATTCCTCCGCGGCCCTTTTTCATTACCGGGCCATGAACAGGCCGGGATTCCGGTTTTACGACCCGCTTTGAGGTTGCCGGTAGCGGCCCATCGGGCACGTGTGGGATTTCGGCCGGCGGTTTTGAAGGGCGGCGGGGCCGCAAACGGAGTCGTGCTGCGGTGTGCCATGGCCATCCTGGCCATGCTCGGGCACGGGCAAGATGCCCGTGGCACGTCCGCTGGGACCAGCAGCGCTGGTCCGGGCCGAACGCCGTTCGGCCCTCCAATGGCAGGGTGACGCGCTCGAAGAG
>CAZCVY010000330.1:0-6505 GCA_964501985.1 uncultured Acidobacteriota bacterium
TGGGACCACCCTTCATTTTTGATGTTTTTTTGTTTTGGTGAGTGGGCTTGATTGGCATCGATTAAATGTCGCTTTGTACGGCTTTCGAACGGTCAATTAGTCTCTTCCTCTCGTGACTTCCAGCCCGCAGGAGCGACTTCCTTCCACCCCGCTGCGGGTGCGCGACTTGACTCGACCAACCTTTAAGCTAGTAATTTGGCCTCCAAACCTAGCGTCGAGACCGACAGACTGCCCGATCATCAACGCAAAAAGAGAGGTGCTCCAATTTTTCTCCGGCGCCCTGGCTGCTTTCGCCTCCATTTCGCTGGGCCCGAGCGAACTTCGCGGACTTCACCTGGTGGGGAAGCACACATTCCTGATCGCCAGAGAAACCTGCGGTATATTGGAAGGGCGACACGGCATTTTCCGGCCGAGGCTGCGCCACCAATCCTACGGCTGCAACTCTCGATGTCGCGAACCCGGCATGGGAGGGCAAAGCTTTGGCATCTAACATCGTGGCGTTAGTGGACGACCTTTTCTTTCTCGCGAAGATTCGGGAGACGGCGAAAGCTGTTGGTACGACGGTGGTTACGGGAGACCAGCGGCGCGGCGTCGCTGCGATTGCCGAGGCTCAGCCGCAAGCCATCATCATGGACCTCAATTCCCGCGCGCTGCCCGCCGTCGATTGGATTCGAGCGCTTAAGTCCGACCCTTCGACCCGCTCGATTCGGATCGTGGCGTTCGCCTCCCACGTCCAGGAGCAGCTCATTTCCGCCGCGCGCGCTGCCGGCTGCGATTCCGTGATGGCGCGCTCGGCGTTCACCCAACAGCTTCCCGATCTCCTGCGGAGCCTGGGAAGTGACGGCACGAAACCGGACGAGAGCCTGCCCCCTGAATCTTGAGAAATACTTGACCCCCCGCGAATCACGCCTTACAGTCATCTCGCCCATGGGTAGTGGGTCGGTTTGACGTGAAGGCGGCTTTACGCCGCCATTTGGCGAGGTGAACTCGCCGCTACGTGTTTCATCGGTTGGACCCATCGAGGAGGAGCCATGAAGAACCAAATCGCCGCATGCAGCCGTCGAGAGATCTTGGGGAATCTTGCCAAGCTCGCTGGCGCTGCGGTCGTTCCATCCAACTTGCTACTGGGTTCAACCGACAAACCTGCCGGCGGGTACGCCCCCAAGCTCTCCGTAGAAGGCTACATCTGGATTCAGCACTTTGCGTCCACGAAGGTGACGATCGCCGAAGGCGAGGAAGAGGCGCTGCGGGAGACGCATCAGGCCGGATACCCGCGCATTGAGCTCTCCGCCGAGTTCTTTGCGCGGGATGTGCGCCGTCAAACGGCCGACTTGCTGGCCAAATATCAGTTGAGCCCTGAGAGTGTCTACGCCGGCACCACTATGCACGAGCCGCGGGCCGCCGAGATGTCCATCCGGTCGGTGATGGAATTGGCGGCATTCCTCAAGCCCTTGGGCACCCGCGTCATCATCACCAACCCCAGTCCGTTGCCCCACGAGGGACGCAAATCCGACCATGAACTGAAAATCCAGGCCCACTACGTCAACCAATTGGGCGCAGCTCTACGGCGCCAAGGAATTCGGCTGCTGCTTCACCATCACACCCCCGAACTCCGCGAGAACGCCCGCGAATGGTGGTACGAGCTGCAACACACGGACCCCAAGCTGGCCGGATGCTGCGTCGACGTCCACTGGGTTTATCGCGGCGGCCAGCAAGTGATGCCCTTTTTGCAGCGAGTCGGCGCGCGCGTCGAGAGTCTGCACCTACGAAATTCCCAGCACGGAGTTTGGATGGAAGACTTCGGGCCTGGAGACGTCGATTATGCCCCGGTGGCCGACTACCTGCACCAGATCAACTATCAGGGCTTCCTAGTGGTGGAGTTGGCGTACGAGAAAGAGACAGCCATGACCCGCGGCTTGGAAGAAGACCTCCAACGCAGCCGGGTCTACACCGAAAAGGTTTTCGGTCTCGCGTCCACTTAGCGAGGGTTTTGCGAAACCACTTGCTCCGTCACCCAGTCGGTCCATAGCGAACTCTCGCCGCTGGCCAGGAGCGGAGCGCCGTCGAGCACGGCCGCCACGTAATTCTCGATGCAGGGGAAATGGAAATTCGCGTGCGGCGGCAATACCTCCCGCCCGCCGGGATAAACCAGCTCCGGGCCGCTCAGTGGGCTGAGGTCCATCTCTCCATCGGTGCCAATAATCCGCAGTTCGTCCCGCCTCACATGCGAGTTCCACCGGACATCGACGATGGCCCGCACTTTGCTGGCGTATTCGATCAGGACCGTCGCGGAATCTTCCACGTCGAGCGAGTGAACGGCGTTGGACAACTGTCCCGTCACGCGCCGCGGTTCGCCGAAAAGGAAGTTCAGCACATCGATCCGGTGGGAACCAATGTCATAGAGCGGTCCTCCACCAGCCTGGGAAGGGTCCACCAGCCAGTTCCGCTCGGCGCCCTCGCCCGAGCGCCAATCCTGGCAGGTGATGTAAGCGAGCACCGGCTTCCCGATTGCTCCCGCACGGATGAGTTCCTTCGCGCGTCCAACCTTGGGATACGCTCGGCGATAGTAAGCCACGCCCAGCGTCTTGCCGGCCGCCCGCGCCGCCTCCACCATCGCCTCCGCCTCGGCGTAATTCATCGCCATGGGCTTTTCGCAGAGCACCAACTTCCCTGCCCTGAGCGCCGCCAAAGTTTGCGGTGCGTGGAGAAACACCGGCGACGCTACATAGACCACGTCCGCTCCGCCTGCCGCCAGCGCCTCGTCGAGGCTGGTGAAGGCGCGCACCCCGTAAGGCGCGGCCTTCCCCGGTTCGCGCGTGACGATGCCCCAAAGCTCGCTGCGCTTTTCCTCAAGCAACGCCGGGATTACTCGCTTGGTCGTGATATCGCCAATGCCGATCACCAGCCACTTCAACATGTTTACTCCACCCTGAAAGTCGATTGTTGATTGTAGGCAAGAAGCCTGTTACCAACTGGCTTCCGTCCGAACCATCTTCTGAAGCGATACCGGCCAGTCGTCGGTACGAAAAGGCGGCGCCGGCAATCCCGCTTTGTTGTAAAGATTGCTCCCCGGATCATTCGCCCAGGCGTACCGAGCAGCCACCGGCTTCGAGACCTGAGAGCTGGACAACACCACTTCCGCAAACTCAATCTTGGCTTCTGCAGGAAAGAACTTCTGATCGTCGCCGGCAATCTCAAATCCCTTCAGGCGCTGACCGCGAACTACGAATCCCCCGGCGACATGAATATAGTGCACTCGCAAAGTTCCCTTGCCCGCGCGCATGGATTTGAAGGTTGGCCCCTGGTACTCAATCTTGCGTCCGTACGCGATGGCTTCGGCGGCGAGCGCCAGGCGTCGGCCCACATCCTGCTTGTTCTTGGGATGGATATCGAAGGGATCGCCGACGTCAATCGCCACAGCCATACCCGTCTTCGGCAGCGCCAGGGCTTCCTCCTGCGACTCCCTCAGAGTGGGCCAGGCATCGGGATATTTCCAGCCCGGACTATAGTTAGCGAGCTGGACGAAGAGAAACGGGAAGTCACCCTCACCCCACGACTCGCGCCATTGTTGAATCAGCGCCGGGAAGAGCTTGCGGTACTGGTAAGCAAATTCCGCGTTAGACTCGCCCTGATACCAGATGGTTCCCGCGATCGCGTAGGCCGTTAGTGGCGCGACCATCGCATTCCACAACCCGGCATCGCGCCGGCGGCTGCTTCGGGGATCCCTGAGTGCCTCGGGCATGGCCAACGCGACCTTGCCGCTGGCTTCGGTCTCTTCCGCCTGCTTCTCCCATTGTTCCAACTTCTGCTCATATTCCTCAACGGCGCGAGGGAAATCGGCGATTTTCCGCTGCCACGAGTCTGCCACGACCTTCAGATCGGGGTCGGCCTGCAAGACGGCCTCGCTTGCCCACGCCTCGGCCTCCGTGTCGGTCCACGAAGAGTCAATCAGGCCCACAGGAAATTTCATGGCCCGATACAAATCCCGTCCGAAAAAATAGCCGACGGCGGCGAAACTGCCCACCGTGGCAGGGCTTGCCACCACCCATTGGCCTTGCACGTCAGTTTGGGGCTTCCCCGCCACCGCCTTCTTCACGAGGAATAATCGCAGCAGGGAATAATTGGCCGCCGCCGCTTCCCGTTCGGCATCTCTCACGCCGCCCGACCCGCCGTGGCTCAGCAGGGAAAAATCCATGTTCGACTGCCCCGAGCAAACCCAGACTTCGCCCACCAGCACATTGTGGATCGTAATGGTGTTTTTCGCTGCCACCGTCAGTTCGAACGGGCCGCCCTTTTTGAGCGGCGCCAACCCTACTTTCCACTGACCGGCGGCGTCCGCGGTGGTCAACTGCTCCTGTTCGCCCAGGCTCACGGTCACTTGTTCGCCCGCGTCCGCGGTCCCCCAAATCGCGACCCGGCGGCCCTGCTGCAAAACCATATTGTCACTGATGAGCGCCGGTAGCTTGACGTCGGCGCCCGCGGACACGACACCCAGCAGAGCAGCGAGAACGATCCATTCGAGACGCAACCCGCGAATCATTCCACTGCGTTCTCCCACTCGCGCAATCGCAAGAGTTGTTATTCGTGCTTGGGTCATTCAGGCCGCCGGTAGTGAATTGACCAAAATTCTCCGCCGCGTCACCAGAGCTTGCTGGCTTCCGTCCGCACCAGGGTCTGCGTTGACACCGGCCAGTCGTCTGTTCGAAATGGCGGCGCGGGCAGTCCCAGCTTATTGTAGAGATTGCACGGGGGATCGTTCGCCCAGCCGTAGCGCGCGGCTACGGGCTTGGTAACCTGGAGACTCGAGAGCACTACTTCCGTGCCTTCGACCTTCGCCTCCGCGAGCGAGAACTGCTGATCCTCTCCGGCAATCTCAAATCCCTTCAGACTTTGTCCGCGAACAACCAACCCTCCCGCCGCGTGGGTAAATTGTAGGCGCAGGGTTCCCTTGTCCTCGTGGAGGGATTTGAACGTCGGCCCCATGTACTCGACCTTGCGGCCATACGCGATGTTCTCGGCAGCCAGAGCCAATCGCCGCCCCACCTCCTGCTTGTTCTTGGGGTGAATATCATAGGAATCGCCAATGTCAATCGCCACGGCCATGCCGGTTTTGGGCAATGCCAAGGTTTTTTCTTGCGATTCCCTCAGAGTGGCCCAGGCGTCGGCATTTTTTGCGCCTGGGGCGAAACTCGCGAGTTGGACGAAAAGAAACGGAAAGTCTCCCTCGCCCCAGGAACTGCGCCACTGACTAATCATCGTGGCGAAGACCTTGCGGTATTGATAGGCAAAATCGGCGTTGGATTCCCCCTGGTACCAGATGGCTCCGCCGATCGCGTAAGGGGTCAAGGGCGCCATCATCGCGTTCCAAAGCCCGGAAGCGCGCCAAGGGTAGCCGCGCGGATCTTTAGGAGCATCGGGCACGCTCACTGCAATCTTGCCATCGGCCTCCGACTCCTCCGCCGCCTTCTCCCATTCTCGCAGTTTCTGCATGTACTGTTCGAGCGCGTTCGGGAAGTCGTTGGTTTTTTGTTGCCAGGAGTCCGCGACCACCTTCAAGTCGGGATCGGCCTGCAAGGCCGCTGCGCTTGTCCAGGCCTCGGCTTCCGTCCCGCCCCAGGTGGAGTCAATGAGCCCTACCGGGAATTTCATGGCCTGGAACAAATCACGGCCGAAAAAGTAACCCACCGCGGAAAAGGTCCCTACCGTCGTCGGGCTCGTGACGACCCACTGGCCCTGCACATCGGTTTGGGGCTTCCCCGCCACCGCCTTCTTCACAATGAAAAGCCTGAGCAGCGGATAATTGGCCGCCGCCACTTCCTTCTCCTCATTATTCACGCCGCCGAACACATCGTGGTTCCAAACGGCGAACTCCATATTCGATTGGCCGGAGCACACCCACACTTCGCCCACCAGAATGTTGTGGACGGAGATAGTGTTTTTTCCCGCCACCGTCATCTCGAAAGGCCCGCCCTTTTTGAGCGGCTCCAACTCCACTCTCCAAAGCCCATTGCCGTCGGCGGTGGCCGTCTGCTCTTGTTCGCCCAGGGTGACCGTGACTTGTTCGCCCGAGTCCGCCGTTCCCCAAATCGCGACCTGGCGGCCCTGCTGCAGAACCATATTGTCGCTGATAATCGCCGGCAATTTCACGTCGGCGCTCGCCGTGAGGACCCCAGCAAGCAAAGCAAGAATGACCCACAGCGTTCGTTGTCCGAAAATTTCGCGGCTGTGCGCACCCGCACGCGCGCCACCTCGATTGCTATTCGATCTGTCTCTCATGAAGAACGTCCCTCCGACAAATTGAAAAAATAATCTGCATCACGAATGCGCGCTGATACTAACATCAGCCCAGCTTTGAGGCCAGAATTTCCCGCACTTTCATCCGACAGAATCTCCGTAGGGGCGCCCCCGTGGGTGCCCACAGGAGGCCGATTCGGCCCGGCCTTGGGCACCCACAAGGTGTTCTGTGTCAAGACATCCTTTACAGCGTGTATCAGGACATCCTTTA
>CAZCVY010000331.1:0-6492 GCA_964501985.1 uncultured Acidobacteriota bacterium
TGGTTCTCGACGCAGAGCAGGAAAAGGAACTGCGTTTTTACGAGAAAGTAAAGCGCCTTCTCGGACGGATCGATGAGAAGGACCGCCAGCTCTTGCTCTACATGGCCCAAAAACTGGCGAGCCGATAAGCCATTTCGTTTCATGCGACGGGAGTGGTGTCTCTGACTGGAGTCGGAGGCGAAGGGTGGGCTATTCCCACTCGATGGTGCCGGGGGGCTTCGAAGTAATGTCGAAGACAACCCGGTTGACGCCCTTTACCTCGTTGACGATTCGGTTCGCCATCCGCTGGAGTAGTGTCGCTGGAAGGTGAGCCCAGTCAGCGGTCATACCATCCTCCGATTCGACCGCCCGGATGCCGATGGTCGAGGCGTACGTCCGGGCGTCGCCCATCACTCCGACACTTGAAACGGGCAATAAGACCGCGAACGACTGCCAAAGGCGGTCGTAAAAGCCGTGTGTCTTTACTTCCTGGTGCACGATTTCATCCGCTTCCCTAACCATTCGCAACCGTTCCGGCGTTACTTCTCCGACAATACGAACCGCCAAGCCCGGCCCCGGAAAAGGTTGGCGGCTCACCAGAGATTCATCCAAACCGAGTTCGCGCCCAACTGTCCGCACTTCGTCCTTAAATAGCTCGCGTAAGGGTTCAATCAACTTAAACTTCAGGTCGGAGGGCAATCCGCCCACGTTGTGGTGGCTCTTGATGGTGGCCGCTGGCCCCTTAACCGACACGGATTCAATAACATCCGGGTAGAGTGTGCCTTGAACCAGGAACTCCACGTCCCCCAGGGCGCGGGCCTCAGCCTCAAACACGCGGATGAATTCTTCGCCAATGATTTTGCGTTTTCGCTCCGGGTCAGTGACACCCACTAAGCGGCTGAGAAATCGCGCTGTGGCGTCGACGGCCTTTACCTTCAGGTGAGCCTGCTCCCGCAATTTGCCGCTGACTTTGGCAAACTCATCCTTGCGCAGCAACCCGTTGTCCACAAACACACAAGTTAGCCGGTCGCCGAGTGCCCTCCCCACCAGCGTCGCCGCGACGGCGGAGTCCACGCCTCCCGAGAGCGCACAAAGAGCGTGGCGATCTCCTACCTGCTCGCGAACCTTCTCTACCGTTTGCTCGATGAATGACCCCGGAAACCAGTTGGGCTTGATTCCCGCCACGTCTGAAACGAAGCGCTCGAGAACGTCGCGGCCCCGGGTGGTATGGTGAACCTCCGGGTGGAACTCCACCGCGTACATTTGCTCGGATGGATTCTCAATCACAGAAATTGCGTTCTGAGTCCGGCCAGTAATGGTGAAACCCGACGGCACCTCCACGACGTGGTCGCCGTGACTGTTCCAAACTTTCAGCGGCGAAGGAAATCCGGCTAGCAGGCGGGAAGACGGTAGGATCTCGAGTTCGGCGAAGCCATATTCGCGCCTCCCCGCCGGCTCAACCTTGCCTCCCAACTTGTACGACATCCACTGGAAGCCGTAGCAGATGCCGAGCACCGGAAGATTGAGCTTCAGCACGCGCTCGTCGCACACCGGCGAATCGGGGTCATACACCGACGACGGCCCGCCCGAGAGGATCAGCGCCTGCGGCTTCATTCGCACTAGATCCTCAAACGGAGTGGTGCACGGTACGACGACCGCAAGCACATGAAGCTCGCGAATTCGGCGCGCAATCAGTTGGGTGAACTGCGACCCAAAATCGAGAACGACGACAGGGTTAGGTTGTGTCATAGGTTTTATTTTCGGGGGAGCGGATCAAGCCTTCTCTCTTGACAGGAGCAAAACCACTGCGACCAGCGCAATGACGGCAATGATGATAATGAATAATGCGCCGTGCCCATGGAAATGGGGCCTAAACAAAATTGGTAGGAACCGCAAATTGCACCTCCTAATTCCCAGGGCCGTGAAAGCGCTTGGCGCGAATTTTCACTACTTCGCCACAATACTGACCAGCTTCTGCGGCACGACGATTATTTTCTTCACCTGCAATCCCGCCAGGTGCTGAATCACTTTCTCATCGGCGAGCGCCTTGGCGCGGACTTCTTCCTCTCCGGCGCTGGCGGCAACGTGAATGCGCGCGCGCAGCTTGCCATTGACCTGCACGGGGTATTCGATCTCATCTTCCGCTGCGAGTTCGGAATCAAATTCCGGCCAGCGCACCTTGAGCATGGGCTCCGCGTGGCCAAGCGCTTCCCAGAGCTCGTCCGCCACATGCGGGGTGAACAGCGAGAGGATCGTTACCAGAAATTCGAGCGCCGTCTTGTGCGCGGTGGGGCGAATCTTCCCCGCCTGCACGGCCGCGTCGAGGTCTGTCAATTCGTTGACCAACTCCATGGTATTGGCGATGTCGGTGTTGAAGTGCCAGCGTTCTTCCATGTCCTCGGTCACGTGCCGCAGCGTCTGGTGCGCCTTGCGCAGAAGCCGGCGCTCCTCGGGCGTCAGCGAGGCTTTCTCTTCGGCAGTCAACTTCCCTGCCCTCACGTCGCGGAGTTTATCCGCGTGCTTGGCCACCAACCGATAGACGCGGCCCAAGAAACGCCAAGCCCCTTCTACGCCCGCGTCGCTCCAATCCAGATCCTTTTCTGGCGGAGCGGCAAACAACATGTAGAGGCGCGTCGTATCCGCGCCGTATTTGGCGAACAACTGGGTGGGATCAACAACGTTGCCTTTGGACTTCGACATCTTCGACCCGTCTTTGATTACCATTCCCTGGGTAAACAGGCGCGCAACGGGTTCGGAGAAGTCCACCAGGCCGATGTCGCGCATGACTTTGGTGAAGAAGCGCATGTAAATCAGGTGGAGGATGGCGTGTTCAATGCCGCCGATATATTGGTCCACCGGGAACCAATACTTCACCGAGTCCTTATTGATCGGCGCCGTCGCGATCTTGGGATCGGTGTAACGATAGAAGTACCACGAAGAATCGACGAACGTGTCCATGGTATCGGTCTCGCGCCGCGCCGGCCCGCCGCATCGGGGGCAAGTTGTGTTCACAAAATCCGGCACGTCGGCCAGCGGCGAGTGCCCTTGCCCGGTCAGCTTGACGTTAGGCGGCAGCAGCACCGGCAGGTCGGTTTCCGGCACCGGCACAATTCCGCACGTCTCGCAATAAATCAAGGGAATGGGCGTGCCCCAATACCGTTGGCGCGAGATTCCCCAATCCTTGATGCGATACTGCACCGTCCCTTTGCCGAATCCCTTTGCCTCGGCGTCGTGCGTCATGCGCTCAATGGCTTCTTCCGACGTGAGTCCGGTGTAGGCGCCGGAAGCCACCAGCCGACCGTACTCCGTCGTGGCGTGCAGAGGCGTTCCGAACTCAGCATCCGGCGCAGTCCCTTCCGGCACAATCACGGTGCGTATCGGCAGCCCATAACTCGAGCAGAACTCGAAATCGCGTTCATCGTGTGCCGGTACGGCCATCACCGCCCCAGTCCCGTAATCCATCAGCACGAAGTTGGCAAGCCAGATCGGAACTTCCTCGCCGTTGTAAGGGTTGCGCGCGGTAAAGCCAGTGTCCGCGCCCACCTTGGCCAGGTTCACTTCCACGCGCGCGCGCACGGAAGAAGCCTTCAGGCGCTCCACCTCGGCGCGCAACCGAGTGGGTTCCTTGGAATTCTTCAGGAGATCGTCCACCAGCGGGTGCTCGGGCGCTAGGAAAACGGCGCTACAACCAAAGATCGTATCCACGCGCGTGGTAAAGACGCGCAGCGGTTTCCACAAGTCGGTGACGCTGAAATCGACAAACGTGCCCAGCGATTTGCCGATCCAGTTTTGCTGCATGGTCAGCACGCGCTCGGGCCAGCGCACCATCTGCTTCATGTCGTCGAGCAATTGCTCAGCATAAGCCGTGGTCTTCAGGAACCACTGCTCGAGCTCGCGCTCGATGACCGGCGTCTCCTCGTGCCGCCAGCAACAGCCGTCCACCACCTGCTCGTTGGCCAGCACGGTTTCGCACTGCGGGCACCAGTTCACCCGGCTCTTCTTGCGATAGGCGAGGCCGCGCTCGTACATCTTCAAGAAGAACCATTGGTTCCAGCGGTAGTACTCCGGCTTGCAGGACGCGATTTCCCGCCGCCAATCGTAGCTCACGCCCAGGCGTTGGAGCTGCCCGCGCATGCGGTCGATGTAAGTAAAGGTGAACTCGGAGGGATGCCGCTGGTGCTTGATGGCGGCATTTTCCGCAGGCAGCCCGAAGGCGTCCCAGCCGATGGGGTGCAGGATGTTAAAGCCCTTCATGCCCATGTAGCGCGCCAGCGCATCGCCAATCGAATAATTGCGCACGTGCCCCATGTGAATGTCGCCGGAAGGATACGGCAGCATTTCGAGAACGTAGTATTTCGGGCGCCCGGGCTCGGCCTCGGTTTCAAACAGTTTGCTGTCGGCCCAGCGCTTTTGCCACTTGGTCTCTATTTGCTGAGGATCGTAGTTTGGGTCCATGATTTTAATTATGAATTCGGAATTATGAATTATGAATACTGAATTGAGCTGGCATGCTTCGTGCGCAGCGTGTCGCCGAGTGGTAGTTCATAATTCGTAATTCATAATTTCCTTTCGCTTGCCTATGGGGACTATTCTTCTCCCAGAAACTTTCTGACGGCGTTGATTCCCTTCTCCGTAGCGCAGAACCAGAGGTCGGCAAGCTGGTCCTCCCGAAACTTCACGGCCTGTGCCTCGGGGCCATTGAAGATGCAGGCTTGCGCGTAGCCCTCGTGGGTCAATTCCTTTAGAGCGTGAATAATCTCCGGCCGCGAAACTGGCGCGGCGCTCCTTGCGGCCCAAGCGGCCGGGTCGCGTTCGCCATCCCATTCGTTGATGTTTTTAGCGATGATCTCCACCGTGACATAGTCTTCCGCGATCGCATCGAGGACCAACTCCAGCACCGCTTGGAACCGGTCGCGCGAGAGTCCATCCCACCAACTATCGACGTTAACCACTGGCTTCGGCCCCCTGCATCTGTCCTCCTCAGCGCGCGGATTTTGCGGCCGCCAATTTGCGCATCATTCGGATGTTCCGAACGTCATCGCCCGGTTTGTCGACCGGCGTCTCGCAGATGAATGGGATGCTTTTCAACTTCGGGTGCCGGACGATACGCGAAAAGGCCTCGGCGCCGATTTGCCCTTTGCCGATGTGTTCGTGGCGGTCAGCGTGGGAGCCGAAGGCGGTCTTGGAATCGTTGGCGTGGATCACCCGAACTTTCTCGACACCAATCGTAGCGCCGAGTTGCTTCACGGCGTCGCGCAAACCTTCCACGGTGTGGATGGCATAGCCCGCCTCGAAACTATGCGCAGTGTCGATACACGCGCCAAGCGGCAACTCCCTTTCGGCGCCGGCGATAATCTCCGCCACCTCCTCGAAGGTGCGGCCGATCACCGTTCCCTGCCCTGCGGTGTTCTCAATCAAGATGGTCAAGCCGTCAAGCTTCAGACCTGCCGCCGCCTGGCAAAGTGATTCGATGCAGGTAGCGATGGCCGCCGAGGGCGAACCTCCCTTGGCGGCGCCGGGGTGGGTCACGAGGTAATCCGCACCCAATGCCAATGCTCGCTCCAGCTCCTTGCGAAAGGCGGCAATCGAGCGCCCGCGAATGAGGGAATCCGACGATGCCAAGTTAATCAAATAGTTATCGTGAATGACGACGGGCGAAAGGACATGGGTATGCCGTGCCGCCCGAAAGGCCTCGCAATCCGCCAGCTTCGGGTCGAGTGTCCTCCACCCCCGCGGATTCGCCGAGAACATCTGAAACGTGTCGCACCCAATCTTTTTGGCGTGATGCGCCGCGTTCTCCAATGCGCCCGCAATCGAGGTGTGCACCCCTACCTTCATGGGAATTTCTCCACGATGTTAATTGTTCATCGTAACAGACCCGTTCGAAAGGCGTCAACAGAGGCGCGCGGAGGTGGTGGTGTCATTTGGAAGTGCCACGGGCGTCCCGCCCGTGAACGGTCACGGCCAACATGGCCGTGCCACACCAAATGACACCGCTACCCGCGCGGAACCTAGGGTCCCGTCAAAGTCAGCGAAGTTCCCCGCAGGGGAGCAAGATCACTAGCCGTCGGTGAAATCAACGGACAGGGAGTGGCGACAGCTTCAACCCCGCCGGGGCCGAAAATCCTTTGGCCCGCGTTGCTCGCACCTGGGGCTAATGACCTTCGCCCGCCGGGCCGCCACCCTACCTCGACCTTGACGTGGCCCCGACGGCCACCATCCCGGCCCAAGGGTCCGCTTGCGGGGTCGCACTTCCAAGTCTACCGGATTGGAGCAGACGCCGTTGTGTCATTCGGACCTATGCGTACTTGGCCCTCCGCCAAGTGGCTTATGTTTCATACACTTATTGGGATGCACGGAATATACGCAAAATACTGAAGCTATAATGCCATTATTTTCTTCAGGCTATTGGGATAGCGGGGATAAAGCGGAAAAAGGGTGACTTTTTGAGGTCAAAAATCGATCTAAGTGGTTTTGCTTTCTATAATTAATCGGCAATTAATCGGCTATTTC
>CAZCVY010000332.1:0-6437 GCA_964501985.1 uncultured Acidobacteriota bacterium
GGGGCGAGAAGGTGGAGCGGAGCTTTGCCCACTGCTATGAAACGGGCGGGATGCGCCGCGTGCATCTGCGGCATCACCGGAATATTCTCAAGCGCCTGCTGGTGCACGTGGCAGCGTTCAACTTGGGCCTGGTCATGCGCAAGGTGTTGGGTCATGGGACGCCGCGAGGCCTCCAGGGCCATGATGCGGCCCTCTTTTTAACCCTTTTGCGCCTGCTACGCGAAATCGGGCCTTCACCCCTGGCTTGGAAAGAGTATGCCGACTCTTTCGAACCTTTCCAAGCGCCTGGCTTGCTCCCTGAGCCTTCCACCAGCGCGGTGCTCACCACCCCGAAAAGGCACGTTTCCACCACGGGCTGCTAGCCCTTCTTTGTTTTCAATGACATTCCGGCTTAGCTCGTCGATTTTTTTTTCATCATTCTTCTCTGCATTCTCCGCGTCGCCAACATCGCCGTTATGATTCCGGACTCGCGAGCCACTTCGGCTTCCGCCTGACAAAAAAGCTCGACGGTCCTCGCAATCATCGGGTGAGCGGCGGCTTCGGCGGAGAGTACGGCCTTCGCCATCTGCTCCATTCTGCAGGGCGGGGCATTGAACAAGACTTCGAGAAGGCTGCGGTAAAAGGGTGAGCGCGTCCCCTTGCGTAGCCCGTTGAGCCGCGTATGCGCCTTGCCGAGCACCGTCCGCGGGTCCGTCGATTTCTGCGCGTTGCCGCGGTTGGCCTCTAAGAGGGCGGGAGTCCGGGCGGGAGATTTGCGCAAAGACATGTCGGCCCCAAGCGTGAAACCAAGGATCTAGATTACCACCGTAGCCGAAATTTGTCAAGGGACTTATTGTCTGAAGCGTAAAATAATTACAGGGGCGGCTTAACGCCACCGTAGTTAAGAAGACTTGGCGCGATGTGCGGCGAAGGCGCGAGCGAGAGGCGGGTTACCGGAGACCAGCGACTCAAGTTGACTCATGATTTCCGCCGATGGCATTGACTTGAGAATGGCGTCCATGGCCGCCTCCGCGTGGGATGATTCCTTCCGGACAAGCTGAAGCAGGAAGTCGATCCCCGCCTGCTGCCGGGTTAGAGCTATGGCGGAAAGCAGGACAGACTGAAACCAAGGGTCGTGTTCCTGAAGGAACCGTTGGTGCAGGGCGGCGAATGCTTGCGGGGACCGATCGCCGGCAATGGCCAGTGCTGCCTCAGCCGCAGCATCATCGGAGGTAGCAAGAAAGCGGCTGATCCATGGTATCGCCGAGGTGCTGTCCAGGCCCATGATGCCGTTGTAACACGCGCCCAAGACTTCCGGGTCGTCAGCGGCCAGCGTCGCTTTGAGGCGAAGCAGAAGTGCGGCGGAGGGTGAACCGACCTGCTCGACGGCGCGGACCGCCTCCACACGTACGGACTTCTCCTTGTCGGCAAACAGTTCGATGAGGTAAGTCAACAGATCCGTTTCCGGCAGACCGCGGCAGGGCACAAGGGCCAGGGCGCACGTCCCCCGCAAGGTGGCGGCGGTATCGGAGCTCCCGCCCCAGACGGGTTCAAGCTGAATGTGACGCATGCCGCGAAGGAAAACCGTGGCGTCGTGAAAATCAAGCGCGGCCAAGGCGCGGCTGATCGCGTTCTTTGCCCAGCACTGTGGATCCGTTTTGACGGGGTCGGCGAAATAGCGATCGAACGCGGCGAGCATCTCCGGGACCAATTCGGTCAAGTGGAGCTCGCGAACCAAGTCAGCCGCCTTGGCGACAATATAGTTGCTGCGATGGGCGAGCGCCCGGCGTAACGGCTCGATCGAAGCCTGGGGTGGCTCGAGACGGAGTTGCTCCAAAGCAGCGAGTTGCTCTTCAAAACGACGCTTGCCGGTCATGTAAAGCAGTCTATCGCGTTAAGATGGGTTTGTCCCGCGCGGCTTATCTCCGTGCCCTCCGTGCCTCTGTGGTGAATTTTCCCATAAAATTTGGGATTTCTCTTTAGCCGGAGCGCTGCAAACTCGCCACTTCCCGATTGGCAAAATCCACCCGCGCCGCCAGCGTGCGAATCACCATTTTGTGGAAGGCATAAGCCAGCGTGGGATCGTCCTTTTCCATATGTGTCATCGCACCCTGTGACAGCCGATAGGCAATGGTCGGCTGATCAGCCCGCACCGAGGCGCCGCGAGGCACCGTTCGATACAGGCCCATTTCACCCACAATCGTGTGCCCCACCATGCTGCGCAAGCGCAAAACCGTGCCTTCCGGCGTCTGGAACAGCACCGTCACTCGGCCGGCATAGAGCAGGTAGAGGCTGTCACCTGCATCGCCCTGCCGAATCAGCATCTCTCCGGGCTGAATTTCGACCACCTCGAGGTAGGGAACAAGCTTCTTGAATATTTGTTCGCTGCCGATTTCCTGAGCCAGCCATTTGTCCGCCGAAGTCAGGGCCTCGTCGCGAGTCATGATTTCCGCCAGGAGTTGGTCTTCGCACCATTCGAGGGCGCCGTCGGTATTCGTAAACTCACGGCAGGTGAAATTGTCGCCGTCGCCGAGCAACCCACCCACGCGCAACGCGTGCGCTACGGCCGGCGGAATTTCTGACAGCACCATCACGAAGCCCTCGCGATCCGCCACCTGGCGCAGCTTGATGAAGCTCATCACGGCCGACGAATCGATTCCCAGCACCTGGCGGAAGTCGAGAATCAAACTACGGCAGGAACCTTTCTGCGCAGCAACGATCTCCTGGATCTGCAAAAGTAGACGATGGGCGCTGCCAAAAAAAATGAAGCTGTGCAGCCACATGATTTGGATGCTCTGGCCGTGCCGCACTAATTGTTCGTGCTCGTAGGACGGCCGGTCGACGCGCCCGCTATAGACGGCCCGGTTGAGGCCCAGTTTCACCAAGCGCAGTCGGCTGGTATTAATGGCGAAGGTAATGCATGCGGTAACGATGCCCAACGCTAGGCCGGCCACGAAATCCCATGCGACGATGGCCAGAAAGATCACAGCCATCTGGACGTAGTCGGCGCGCTGCATGGTGCGCCAGCCTTTCACCAGCCAGTCCGCCAGCAGGTCCGCCCCGAGTTGGAGCAGCAAGGCGCCCAGGATCGGCACGGGCACGAATCCCAGCACCTTCGTGCCGAACGCCAGCGTGATCAAGCAGACCGCGCCGGCAAGAATCCCGCTGGCGCGGTGGCGCGCGGCGGCGCGATAATTCAGCAACGTCCGGCTCATCGACAGCGTTCCGGTCATTCCCCCGCATATTCCCACCAGAATGTTGGCCACTCCGTTCAGGCGCAGTTCGCGGTCAAGATCCACATCCAGGCGCGCCTCCACTTCGATGGCCATCAGGCCCAAGAGCAAGGTCATGGTGGTTACGGCAATCAGCGCGACGTACCCGCCGCCGGCCCAAAACAACGCCGGCAGATTGATATTCGAAGCGGATTTCAGTAGCCAAGGGCCGGGCAGGGCTGCTCCGGAGGACAGATCCATGAGCCATCCGGCCTCGCGCGCCCCAGCGAGTGAGTAACCCGCGGCACGTAAGGCTCCGTGCGTCAGCACTGTTCCGCCCAGCAGCAGAGCGGGAAACGCCAGGGGATGTTTTACGCGCTTGATTAAGAAAATACCGGTGGCAAAGGCCAAACCGACGGCGAGTTGAATGAAGCGACGTCCCTGACCCTCCGGCTCGAGCAATTCGGCAAAGTTCCGGGTGCCGGTCACGATGCGAATTCCGCCCGCCGCCAATAACCCTCCCGACGCCGCCATGAATCCCGCGATCACCGGGTAAGGCACGAAACGGATCCAGCGGCCCGCCTTCCACACCCCGAACAGGTAGAGCGTCACACCGGTGATCAGGGTTCCCGCGATCAACGCGAACATTACGGTGGCGGGGACATCCTCTGCATGTCCCCGACGCGTGAGGTCGGCGGCGATTACCATGGCGATGGCGGCAAGAACTGCAACCAGCTTGGAGTCCGGGCCGGCAATGGCGAAAGGCATGCTGCTGCCAAGAGCAAAAACAATCGCCATGATGCCGGCACTAACCAATCCGTATCCGATGCCAAGGGGCAGCTTCGGCGCGAGGGGGCCGGAAAAGATCATCGCAGCGTAGCTCAGCGTGGCAGTGATGATGACGATCGGCGTCACCAACCCCGAAGTGATGTCCCTGGTGGTCATTGTTATTGCAGTGGCGCGAGGTTCTTTCCGAATGAGCTATCATAACATCGCGGTGGTTACGTTGCTCCTTCAACGCGACGTCTTCGCCTTCATGTTCTTGTAACATTCGGGAGAATTCGCTCGAAATGTTGGGGGCAAGAAATCTCTTTAGGGGCACCGACCATCAGGCTGGCTGCACTAGTCCGAGTTTATCAGGTTTCAGGCGCCAATGTAGCGAGCGTAGAGGCCGCGGGCAACGGCGGGGTCGCGCGTTCCCTTTACAATCACCCGGCCATCCGGGAATACCGTCAACTCGTAAGGATCGAGAGAACACTTCAGCAGAAATTCATTGGCGAGCACGCGGCCGAACTGCTCGAGGCGGGCTTTCAGTTGCGGGAGGTCGATGGCGCGCGACTCGGTTTGATGAATCTGCACGGAATCCCGTCCGCACATGCTGATGTGCGTGGCCCCGCCTTGCTCAAGGTATGCGTATTCGTGCCGGGCGCAGACACTGCACTGAGGATCGCGTGGCGCCTTGACCTGCTGGAAGCGGTTGCTCCACAGGTCGTAGGCGAGTAATGTCCCGTGCGATTCCGACTCGCGGCCCAATAATATCTTCAGAGCTTCGGTGCACTGAACGGCAGCAGCCCAGGAGACAGCGGGGCCGATGACGCCCACTGTATCGCAGGTCTCGTGCATTCCGCGGGGAGATTTCGGGAAGACGCAGGCCAGACACGCCGTGTGCCCCGGGAGAATCGTCATCGTCACCGCGTAGCTGGCGACCACAGCCCCATAAATCCAGGGAATTCCTAATTTCACCGCGGCGTCATTCAAAAGGTAGCGCGTTTCAAAGTTGTCCGTCGCGTCCAACATAACGTCAAACCCTTCGATGAATTCCTCGATGTTGCTGCTGTCGGCGTCAGCTACGATTCCCTCAACGTGTGCGTCGGAATTGATTTGCCGAAGCTTTCGTTCCGCGGCCACCGCCTTGGGTAGGCTCGCTTTCGCGTCAGCCTCGTCAAAGAGCATTTGGCGCTGGAGGTTCGACTCCTCCACAAAATCGCGATCCACAATGCGCACGGTTCCCACGCCCGCCCGCACCAAAGCATTGGCCTGCGCCGTCCCGAGCGCGCCGCAGCCGAGAATCACAACTTTCGAAGCCAGCAGCTTCTCCTGCCCGTCCGCCCCGATGGGCGAAAAGAAAATCTGCCGCGAGTACTTTTCCCTGTTCATGAAAGTCCAACCCATTTGCAAAGACGCTGGCGCCCGCTCTTTGCTTCAGGGAGGTGGGCTCGCAGCGCGTCTTTACAATTATACGCGCATGGCTGAAATCAGGGAGCGAATCCAAGTCGGCCCAAGCCGCGAGACTTTATGCTTTCGAAACACCTGCCGATCAACAGAGTGGTGGACTACTGCCCAGCTAACCCCTACCGGGGATCCTTGACTTGGTCATTGCGGCCGAAGCTGGGAGATGGAGCGAGGTCGCCACGCGCGCTCTCCGCCTCCGGCAGGATGAGTCGCAAGGTTCCGCCTCTTGCTTGAAAGCGGCGGATTAGGCGCAAGAACTATTCCAGATCTGAACTGAGTGGGGGAAACTAGGCGGCCGACCATCCGGGCATAATCGCGACGCTCTGGTCACTTGGACAACGAAAAAACGACGTTGCGTGGTGGGCCTGGGTAGAGTTGAACTACCGACCTTCCCGATCCGATCGGGACGCTCTCGCCAACTGTTCGATCCACGCCCGGCTCTTCATCTGTTTGACCTGACGTTCGCGGCGACTAGCTTCGGCGCGTGTAGAAAACTCCTCGGAATAAAACAGCGTCCATGGGCCGCGGCCGCGAGTGGATGGCGTTCGGCCATCAATGTGTTCTTGGAGGCGAAAAAAGAGATTCTGAGTGTGGCCGACGTAAAATCTCCCGGTCGAAGAGCTCTGAAGGATGTACCTGTGGAACGGCATGAGTGTTGATGCGTGGTGGGCCTGGGTAGAGTTGAACTACCGACCTTCCCGATCCGATCGGGACGCTCTCGCCAACTGTTCGATCCACGCCCGGCTCTTCATCTGTTTGACCTGACGTTCGCGGCGACTAGCTTCGGCGCGTGTAGAAAACTCCTCGGAATAAAACAGCGTCCATGGGCCGCGGCCGCGAGTGGATGGCGTTCGGCCATCAATGTGTTCTTGGAGGCGAAAAAAGAGATTCTGAGTGTGGCCGACGTAAAATCTCCCGGTCGAAGAGCTCTGAAGGATGTACCTGTGGAACGGCATGAGTGTTGATGCGTGGTGGGCCTGGGTAGAGTTGAACTACCGACCTCACCCTTATCAG
>CAZCVY010000333.1:0-6431 GCA_964501985.1 uncultured Acidobacteriota bacterium
TTCATTGCTAAGGTTGCGGCTGCCTGCGGCAGCTCGCGAAGAACTATAAGGGGTCACTTCCCGAGCGGCCTCGCCGCCAATAAGAAATATATCTTCACCCTCCTCCACACTCCCACCGATAAACGAAGCAGGGGCGTGTAGGGGGCACTGCGAGGGGGCCATGGACGAGAAATGGGAGCAGGGCTCATGCTCTCATCTCGTCGCTCGTCACGTATCACTCGTCACTTGTCACTATCTTGGTGTCGGGTGGCTGCTTCGCGTGAGCGCGGGGGAAGAGCCGCACAGGAATCGACAGCGCGTGTTTATTTGCGTCGCTGGCTCCGATAGGGCACACGGCATCCTTTCTCCCCCTCCTACTCTACCGCTATCCGCGGGATTGCCCCAGGCGCGGCACGGTGCTATAAACACGGTCGGGAGATATTCCCCACGACCGCTCTGGGTTCGTATTCAGCAGAAGAACTCACAAGCGAGGTGAGCGCATGCTGCGAAGATTGCTCATTTTGGGCCTGCTTTTCGTTTCTGCCTCATCCGCTCGCGCGCAGGGCAATGCCACGATATTGCTCAGGGCCGCCCGGGTGTTGGACGTTCGCGCCGGGAAGTATCTCACCGGGCAAGGCGTGCTGATTGAGGGAGGCAAGATCAAGGAGCTTGGCCCCTTTGCCGAGGTGCAGGCGCACGCCCCCCGGGACGCGAAGGTGATTGACTTGGGGGGCGCGACGGTGCTTCCCGGGCTGATTGATCCGCACGCCCACCTTCTGGTGGCCGTGGGGCCGGAGGACCAGCCCTTGCTTCAGGCGGTGGCCGGGATCGGCCCTACGCGGCGGGCTTTGTTGGAGGCGCGGCTGGCACGCGAGGACTTGGAGGCAGGCTTCACCACCGTACGGGTAGTTGGCCACTCGGGCATTGATGGCGATGCCGCCCTGCGCGACGCGGTCAACCAGGGATGGGTTCCGGGGCCGCGCATTCTCGCCTCCTGCCGTAAGCTGACCCCGCCGGGCGGACAAGCGCTGGCGCTGAATCCCGTGATTGCTGAACCTATCCTTGCGCAGGAATTCCTGGAGGTGGGCAGCCCCGATGAGGCGCGCAAAGCGGTTCGCCAAAACATCTACTACGGCGCTGATTTCATCAAGGTCGTGGCCGACGCCGACGGGCGCTTCGTGACCCTCGATGAAATGAAAGCCATCGTGGTAGAGGCTCATCGCTCAAACCTGAAGGTGACCGTTCACGCGACCACCGTTACGGGCATTCAAACCGCCGTGGACGCGCGCGTGGACTCCATAGAGCACGGCAATGATATTACCGATGAGCAACTCAAGGCCATGCACGACGCGGGAATCTTCTTTGATGTTACTGAGGCCTACTATGGCGGACGCCTGCGCGCGTGGCTGGACAAGAGCGTGGTCATGTCACCGGAAATCGTGCAATGGCTCAACAATTATGAGAAGGAGGAGAGGGAAAAGACCCCGGCACGCTTCCAGCGGATCGTGCGATTCGAGGTGAAATACGCCGCCGGGTCCGACATGTGGTTCGTTTATCCGGGCAAGACACGCGGGCAGGCCACCGCCATCATGTTCGGAGCTTTGCGAGACTTGGGCATGCAGCCGATCGAGGTGATTCGTGCCACCACCAATTCGGCCGCCGAGTTGATCGGCTGGCAGGACCGTGTCGGCGCCGTCGAGCCGGGCAAGTTCGCCGATTTGATCGCCACCCTCGGCGATCCCCTCGAGGACATTGCCGCACTCGAACACGTGCAGTTCGTCATGAAGAACGGGGTGGTGGTGCGGAACGATCTGCGCTGAACGGGGAGTTCGGCGCCGCAGTCAGTTGCGTGATAGAAGATTCGCCCTATTGGAGGGTCGGCGCGTAATATCCTGGTCGCGCGTAGACCGTGTGTTTGTGCTTGCGGGATTCATCCCGGTTCGCCAGGCGCACTTCAATGCTGCGGTAACTTCCGTCGTGGCGCTTATTGGTGGGAGAATAGCCAAGCGTATAGCCCTGCTTGAGCCAGGTTAGGATGGTTTCCATCGCCGAGCGCACTGAAGTGCCGTTGCGTGTGTCAATCATCTCGCCGCCAGTCTCGTGGCAGATTTTCTCCACATCCTTGAGGTGTAACTCCGAGTGGGTCAGGAAGAACATCCGCGAGTGTTCGAGATACCCTACCTTGATGCTGTAAATCGGTGTTCCCGATTGCTGGGCCGCGCGCACCACCTCGGGCACATCGCTGGTCTGGTCCTCGGAGGGCTCGTTGTCGGAGACCAGAATCACGGCGCGGCGGCTCTCTGGAGCCGTGCGTCCGAGGTAGTTGGCTGCTTCATACAGCGCGCCATCGATGTCGGTGCCGCCATAGGGGCTGAGCGCCCACAAATCGACGGAAAGCGCCTGATGATCTGAGGTCAGGCCCTCCTCCATTTCCGGCTTCTCGCCAAAGCTGAAGATGGCCACTTGGTCTTCGGGCTTGAGCAGCGCCAGCGTATCGAGCGCCCCCGCGCGTAGTTCATCGAGTGACGCGGCGATGCTGGAGCTGTTGTCGACCACCAGCGCCACGGCGAGCGGCAACTCTTCGTGGGAAAAGGCGAGGATCTGCTGCTCCTTCCCGTCTTCGAAAACGCGAAAGTCCTCTTGCTGCAATTTGCCGACGGCGCGCCCGTGCTCATCGTGAACGCCCACTTCCACCAGCACGAGGTCCACATCCACTTTGAACGTCGGCGCAGTCGGTGAAGTCGTCTTGGCGCGCGAGGGCGGCGCCGCGACTTGCGCGGCCAGGTTCGAACACGCGATAAACCACAGGATTGCTATGCAGCCGAGTTTTCGCGCCTGACTCATTCTTGCGCCGATGACAGCCTTCTCTCAGGATGCGGTTGGAACGCGAGATGTTGTCCGTTCAGCGAAATGCCCTCAACCTTGGTATATTGTCAGGACGTACACGCTCGTTCGCCCTCGCCGACGGACGGCGGGGCTCAAACTTCTTCCCGAGGCCAATGCTGATGACGAAACACGTTTCCGGATTGGATCGCCGGCGGTTTTTGCGAGCCGGAATGCTCAGTGGCGCCGCAGGGGCTGCTTTTTTTCGCCTGGGACAGGACGCGCCAGCCGCAGCCTCGGCGCATCCTGACGATCCTTTCGAGTTCGAGGAAGCGACCGTCGCCACGCTTCGCTCGGGCATATTGTCTGGAAAATACACCGCCCGGTCGCTCGCCGAGCAGTACCTGGCTCGCATCGACGCGGTGGACAAGCGCGGTCCCGCAGTCAACGCGGTGATCGAATTGAACCCCGACGCCTTGGCCATCGCCGACGCGCTCGATCGCGAGCGGCAGACAAAAGGTCCGCGCGGACCCCTGCACGGCATCCCGGTCCTCATCAAGGACAATATCGCGACGCACGACCGGATGCAAACCACCGCGGGTTCGCTGGCGCTGGTGGGATCGGTGCCGCCCAAGGATTCATTTGTGGCCAAGAAGCTGCGCGACGCGGGCGCGGTGATTCTGGGCAAGACCAACCTGAGCGAGTGGGCGAACATCCGCTCGTCGCACTCCACCAGTGGTTGGAGCGGCCGCGGCGGGCTGACTCACAATCCCTACGCGCTTGACCGCAATCCCAGCGGTTCGAGCTCTGGTTCTGGCGCCGCGGTGGCCGCGAACCTTTGCGTGCTGGCGATGGGCACGGAGACCGACGGTTCGATCGTCTCCCCCGCGAACAACAACGGTATTGTCGGCATCAAGCCCACGCTGGGCCTGGTGAGCCGCGCCGGGATTATTCCCATTGCCCACAGCCAGGACACCGCCGGACCCATGGCGCGCACGGTCACCGACGCCGCGATTCTGCTGGGCGCGCTCACCGGCGTTGACACTGACGACTCAGCCACTCTCGCCAGCCGTGGGAAGGCTCTGACCGACTACACGCGATTCCTCGACCCCAGGGGCCTGGCCGGAGCGCGCCTGGGCGTGGTGCGCAAGCTCGCCGGATTCAACGAGGCTACCGATAAGGTGCTGAACGATGCCATTGACGCGTTGAAGCACGCGGGCGTGGTGATCGTTGATCCCGCGGACATCACCACGCTCGACCAGCTTGGCGGCGCGGAAGATATCGTCCTGCTGACGGAGCTCAAGGCCGACCTCAACAGCTATCTGGCGCAGCTCGGCGACGCGGCCCCGGTCCACACGCTCCAGGACATCATCGAATTCAACGAGCAGCACCGCGAGCAGGAAATGCCCTATTTCGGTCAGGACCAGTTCGTGAAAGCGCAGGGAAAGGGCTCAATCTACGGTAAGGAATACCTGGACGCGCTCGACTTGAGCAAGAGTCTGATGCGCGAACAAGGCATCGACGCGGTGGTGAATCAATACAAATTGGATGCGCTGGTGGCTCCCACGGGAGGGCCGGCGGGCCTGACCGACCTCATCGACGGCGACCACGACTTGGGCGGAAGTTCCACCCCCGCGGCCGTCGCGGGCTACCCCCACATCACCGTCCCCATGGGTTTCGTGCACGGCTTGCCGGTGGGATTGTCCTTCTTCGGCCGCGCCTGGAGCGAACCGGTGCTGATCAAACTAGCGTACGCCTACGAGCAGGCCACCCAACACCGCCGGCCCCCGCGCTTTCGGGCCACGGCGGATTTGAGTACGTAGTTCCGGGCCTGAATTCAAATCGGCCGGTAGCGAAATTCTTGAATGCGCGCCGTGTCGCCCCACTTCAGCGATAATGGGCTTATTCGCAACAAACAGCAGGGAGGATGTACCCATGAAAATGAACCACAAACTGGCGGTGGCCGTGCTGGCCGGCGCGGCAATCGGCGTTGTCGGCGCCGAGGTGATCCATGCGCAGCAGGTCACGACGCCGCCCGGCTATGTCATCGCGGAAGTCGATGTGACGGATCCCGCGACCATGCAGAAGTATGGGGAGAAGGTCCCGGAAACGCTGGCGCCTTTCAATCACCATTATGTCGTTCGCGGCGGCAAGCCCCAGGCCGTTGAGGGTGAAGCGCCAAAGGGCGTCGTGGTGATCGCCTTCGACAGCGTCGAAAAAGCGCGCGGCTGGTACGATTCGCCCGCCTATGAGGCGATCAAGCCGATCCGGCAAAGCGCAGCGAAAAGCCGCATCTATATCGTCGAAGGCGTCGCCCCCCAGTAAGGGAACCGGACAAGTGGTTTTCACAGGACCGATTCCGCGAGATTCAGGCAGGATCTTGAGGCGTAACCACAACTGGGCTGCCGCCCGCGACTTGTCAACGAGCCGCGCCACGGACTGGATTTGCGGACATATAAGATTGCCGCCAAACCTGATGTCAGATGACGCCGCCCGGCTCACATCGTTTAGGCACAGACTCGATCATTTCCCCGAGGGCTCCCGTTATGGAGGCTAGTTCGGGTGCGCTGACACAATCAGGCCTGGGCCATGTCGTCTCGCTCATCGCGCTCTCTTCGCTGATTTTCGTCGCACTCTTGCCCCGCCCTTACCGTGCCGCAGAAGAGCATGACCTCTGCTGCGGACCGATCACCCCCGCCGGCGCTCGGCTCGCAACGACGCTCGACAGCATGAATGTGGAGTCCCTGTGGCTAGCGCACGAGCATGTCAACTGGGAGACCGGAGAACCGGACCGGGGTGCGGACGACGAGGGGCCAGGCAACCACACGCACTGTAGCGCGTTCGCAGCAGCGGCCGCCAAGAGGCTCGGTGTCTACCTGCTCCGTCCGCCTGAACACGGGCAACTGCTGCTCGCCAACGCGCAAGCCGAGTGGCTGGCGAGCGCCGCAGCTCAGACGTCCGGATGGCAACGAGTCTCAGATATGGAAGTGGCCCAGCGGCTGGCAAACCAGGGCAACCTCGTGCTCGTCTTGTTCCCGAACCCGGACAAACATGTGCCCGGACACATCGCGATCGTTCGTCCGTCCGAGAAATCGTTGGCGGCACTAAAGGACAATGGCCCGCAGATCATCCAGGCCGGCAACCACAACCATGCAAGTACGAACGTCAGAATCGGCTTCCGGAATCACCCGGGAGCCTGGCCTAAAGGCGTCCTCTATTACGTGCATGCGCTGCCGCGATAACCCTTGCGGGCCGATGGCCTGGCGGAAGCCCAGCTCTACGCTCCTTGTGCCATGGCCGTCCCGGCCATGACGGCGGGCGACTCGTCGGGTAGTGTAGGGCCGAGGTGCGCTCGGCCCACATTTTCCTCATCCTTGGTCTCGATGCAGCCGATAACCGTTACGGGGTAGTGTGTCACGGGGGGGCGCACGGGCTGGCGCTGGCGCGCCACTTCCGGAGGCCGAACGCCGTTCGGCCCCACACCCGGACGCGGCCCCGAGCTACACCGCGTCGCCCCTTGGGGGCGCAACAGCACCTCTGGCCGCGAGGGGGGCACGGGCGGTCGTAGAGCCGGGCTTCAGCCCGGCACTGGAGTTTCTACATTTCGGTTGTGGTTTCGCCGCTCCGGC
>CAZCVY010000334.1:0-6429 GCA_964501985.1 uncultured Acidobacteriota bacterium
GCCGCATCCGCCAAAACGTCTCGCCCATCTGCTCGACCAGATGGCTCTCCAAACCCCGGCGGGGTTGCAAGTCCTCCGACAGGGACTCCATCATCTGCCGGAATCCCCCCATCCCCATGAGAACTTCGAACTGCGAGTCTTTTCCTTGCGGAAATTGGGCACGGTGCGGGTAACCTCGGCTTCCGGGGTCGATCCCGCCAGAGCGTTCGCGGCGTTCACTTCCTGCTCGTGTGCGTTGGATAATTGCGGATTGCTTTCGCCAGGCATAAGTCTTCCGTCTCACTCAATGACTATTCAACACTAGATGATTATACATATAAGTAATGACCTTAGTCAAGCACAATCTTGGACTAGACGTGTGTACTTTCAAGTTGACAAAATGCCGCACCGGAGAGGGGGGAGAGAATCGGCAAGCGAAGGCCGACCGACCACAGTTGCTGGACGACTACGTTCGGCTCTCCTTCTACCGCCCCCACCCCAAACCCCAGCCTCGGACTTTCGTCCGCCGGGCCCTGATGTTGCAATTCTGCTCTGCTAGCTTCGAAGGAAACCTACACGCGCGAAATTATCGCTGCGGACAAGCATTTGTAGAGTAGATGTCTCGGCGGTCGGTAAGAGGGGACGCTGGTGATACGTGCGCGTAAAAGCTATCGTCCCGCACATCTTCCGCGCTTGCCGAAAGCTAGCTAATTCTTGGACCCAAAGGATACCAGCGGCAGGGAGAATACTCGCTCCACAACTCTCTCAGGCAATTGGAGGTAAGGAACCAGTCGAGTTCAGGCCCATCGTGACACCTAGCATGTACCTCTTATCCGCAGATTGCGCAGATTTCACAGATAGCTTTAGCTTATTTTTTTGTTTTTCAGCATCTGTGTCATTTGCGCACTCTGAGGACACGACCAGAAGCGGTCGGAGCTCTGGATGCTGCCATCAACCCCCTACGATCCGGGAACCATTTCACTATCTACAAGAGAATTCAGGCTGCGGCGATCCCCCATCGATTTATGCCTCGCATATACCCTCCACCAGCGCGTTCATTTGTCAGACTGAGAATGCGCTTCCGAGAAAAAGTCTCTCCCCCATGCCTCAAGTAAACTGTTCACAGTGACGAGCCCACGCCGCAAATCCCTGCTACGAAATTTATTCAGAATCGCAAAGAAACCGGGAGGTGTTTTCCCCTGTGCCCTAGCCTGCTGCATCGCTTCGGGAAGTGCCATGGCGAATCCTTCAAACAAGTCCGGATCGATTTCTCCGAGGGTCTTCCCCAGGACGACGAGATTGCGGATGGCGCGAACCGATTCGGGTGCACGCGCCGCGTCGGCGACAGTCTCGAGCACCTTCCCACCGGAACCCAGCAGGCCGCGCAGTAGTTCGAGTACTCCGCAGTCGTGCAGCCCTTGCAGCACTTCGTATCCGGCGAGCAAAGCCTCAGCGTGCTGAATTGGTGCTCTGTCCAATCGTGAGCGCAGTTCTTCGCGCGGATCGTGGGCAGGTAGATGCAGAGGGATTGGCTTGGCCATAATTCTTCCTCCTTCGTCTCTATTTCTGCTGGATTTGAACGAGCTGACTTCCCGGGAGGCGATAGTCCGGGCGTTTCCATTTCCGCTCGACCTCGACCCCATCTTGCGGCGTGGGATGGCCGAAGCGTGGATTCACGCGCGGCAGCGGGCTTTCGCCGATCTCAGGCAAAATCTCCATGTGCACACTGGTTTCCTTGTAAGCCGGCGTATGAGTCACCTGGTCCGTGTGGCTGCTGGTTAGCCGATTTACCGGGCTCTCTGTGGAGTTCATTGGCATATAGAGTTCGTGTCCGCTTACGCGGTCGGTCACCAATGCGCGCACCCGAACTTGTCCATAGCGGGAAATGAGCAACAGCCACGTACCGCTTTGGACGCCGCGCTCTTTAGCAAGTTCCGGCGAAATTTCGACAAAAACGTCCGGCGTCTTTTCCTTGATGCCCTTCACGCGGTACGTCAAATTGCCTTCGTGAAAATGCTCGAGCAAACGCCCATTGTTCAGATGCAGGTCGAATTCTGTGTTGGACTTTTCCGTCGGCCCCGACCATGACACCGGGAAGAGCCGCGCCTTGCCGTCCGGAAAATTGAATTTCTTCGTGTAGAGCAATGGCTGATCGCTTCCATCGGCGGCAACGGGCCACTGAAGGGACTTGTAGCCCTCCAGCCGTTCATAATTCACTCCCGCGATCAATGGCGCGAGCGAAGCCATTTCGCTCATGATTTCGGATGGGTGCGCGTAGTTCCAATCGGCGCCAAGACGGTTGGCGATATCCCGGGTAATCTTCCAATCTGGCCGGCTGCCCAAAATGGGCTCGAACACCTGATGCAACCGCTGGATGCGGCGTTCGGTGCTGGTGAATGTGCCTTCCTTTTCCAAGCTGGGGGTGCCGGGGAGAACTACATCGGCGAAGCGGCAAGTAGCGCTGAAGAAAATATCTTGGACAACAAAGAAATCGAGCATGGAGAATGCCGCCGCAACGTGATTGGAGTTGGAATCCACAATCACCATCTCCTCGCCCTCCAGGTACAGGGATTTCAGCTTGCCTTGATGGATCGCGTCGACCATCTCGTGGTTGTCGAGACCCTTGGTGGAGGGCAACTTAACCTTCCATGCCGATTCGAATCGCGCTCGAACTTCGGGGTCATCTGCGGATTGATAACCCGGAAGGGTTGCGGGCGCCGCACCGCTATCGCCGGCGCCCTGTACGTTGTTGTGCCCGCGCAGCGGATATGCGCCCGTGCCTGTCCTCACGTAATTTCCAGTAACGAGAAGGAGATTTGAGATAGCTGTTGATGTGTCAGAGCCCTGGCTTTGTTGCGTCACTCCCATGGCCCAGAGAATACAAACGCCGCTGGCTTCAGCAATCATGTGCGCGACTTTCTCCAGCGTTTCCACGGGAAGGCCGCAAGTCTGCGAAGCGAACTCCATGGTGAACGGACCTAGCGCTTTCTTATATTCCTCCAGTCCGTTTACCCATTGGCCTAGGAAGGCCTCGTGTGCGAGACCCTTTTCAAGCAGATACCGAGTGATCGCGGAGAGCCAGACCAGGTCCGTTCCCGGCTTGGGGTGCAGGAAGAGGTCAGCGCGTCGCGCCATCTCGTTCTCGCGCAGATCGGACACGATAAGTTTCTGGCCATGAAGTTTGTGAGCGCGCTTCACGCGAGTGGCCAGCACAGGATGGCTCTCGGCCGTATTGCTGCCGATGATCAGTACCAGGCTTGCGTTCTCAATGTCGCGGATGGAGCCGGAGTCGCCACCGTACCCGACAGTGCGGAATAGCCCCATGGTTGCGGGCGCTTGGCAATAACGGGAGCAGTTATCGATATTATTTGTGCCGACCACCGCGCGCGCCAATTTCTGCATCAAGTAGCTTTCTTCATTGGTGCATTTCGATGACGAAATGAATGCGAGCGAGTCTGGCCCGTGCTGTGCTTTGATCTCGTTGAATCTGCGCGCCACCAGGTCGAGAGCCTCGTCCCAACTGGCCTCGCGAAACGTGTCCCCCTCACGAATCAGCGGCTTAGTCAGGCGGTCCGGATCGTTGACGTAATCCCACCCGAACTTGCCTTTGATGCACGTGGAGATTCCGTTCGTGGGGCCATCCGACGGCTCAATCTTCAGAATGTGGCGGTCCTTGGTCCAGACATTGAAGCTGCAACCAACCCCGCAATATGTACACACGGTCTTGGTGCGGCGGATGCGGGATTGGCGCATGGCCGATTCGACCTCGGAGAGGCGCATGATGGAGCCGTATCCAGTCTCTGGCTCCACGCCCTTAACGACATCGATCATCGAGTTCAGCGCTCGCTTCGAAATGCCAGTAAGGAATCCGGCGTGCGCGAGCATCGATTTTTCCATGAGCGCATTGCATGGACAGACCGTGACGCAGTGGCCGCAGGAGACGCAACTGGACTCGCCGATGGTCGACCCGCCGTCCCACAAGACGCGCGGATGTGGGTCGTCCCAATTGATAGAAAGCGTCTCGTTCACTTCCACGTTCTGGCAGGCTTCGACGCAGCGGCCGCACAAGACGCATTGGTCGGGATCGTATCGGTAAAAGGGATTTGTACTGTCGACTTCGTACGGCTTAGGCTGGAACGGGATATGCTGGTGCTCGATGGCCAGTAGCTTGGTGGTGTTGTGCACCGTACAGTTTCCGTTGTTGTTATCGCACACGGTGCAGTAGAGCATGTGGTTGCTGAGGATGCGGTCAAATGCCTCCTGCTGCGCTGCGCGCGCCTTGGGCGACACCGTCGAGACAGTCATCGCATCCGAAATAGTCGTCGCGCAGGCACGAGCGAGTTGGCCATTAATCTCGACCAGACACGTATCGCAAGTTTGGATTGGCCCTAGCTGCGGGTGATAACAGACCTGCGGCACCTTGAGGCCTACGCGGTTAATGAGGTCAACTAGCCGTTCGCCTGGACGTGCTGCACGGCTCAAGCCGTCGATGATCACACTGACTTCCGATAAGCTTTCCAGAGAGGCCCCTCCGTTTCGCTTTCCGTTTCTGATCGTCGTGGTTTCCATGATTGGTTAACTCCTCGACAAATAGGAAATATGGTGCCTGACCCGGATTTTCCGGCACGGCGCAAGTCCGGCGCGTGTGGCAATTGCATGGCTGCTCGGCCGGGGAGCTGTGAGCAGCGTTATCATTGCTGCCCGCAAACCTGAGCAACTGGACGATAACATCCGCGCCGTTGACCTTCAGCTTTCCGATGATGACGTGCGACTATTGGACGCAGCATCGGATCCGGGCATTCAGTATCCGAAGTGGATGGCCTTTTAGCTTGACACCGCGGAGGATCCCCGTATTTTGACATGGAGTCTAGCGGGCTGACACTAAACATTGCTTGATCGCCAGTCGTCGACCTTTAACTCCATCGTTTGCGACTCTGCCGGTTTGGCAAGGGGGTTGCACTTATCAAAGATGTTGCTTGAGATATGACAAACTAGGAGAACTGCACATCACTATCCTGATCGGGCAATCCGTGACGAGAGCGCGACGATCTATGCCAGTTGATACAGACAATTCGACAGCAATTCCATCGAGGAGGGGCGGTGATTTAAACACGGTGACATCCGCGTCTTGTCGCTTTCAAATCCGCAAGCCCCGACGGGCTGCAATGCATTAGTATTATTTCTTGGGGGTTTAAAGTTGGCGCGTTCGGAGAGAATCAACGGCTTTGTTCTGGCGGGTGGCAAGAGCAGCCGCATGGGTCAGGATAAAGGGCTCATGCGCCTTGGAAACCATCCGCTGGTTCTGCGTGCGGCAGAAACTCTCCTGCCCATCGTGCACACGGTCACCTTTTTGGCCCCGCCGGACCGATACGGGAACCTCGGTTTTCCGGTCATCGCGGACCTGTGGCCGGATCAGGGCCCCCTATCCGCCCTCTACACAGGCCTGATTTCCTCTGATGCCGAATGGAATTTGTTCCTTGCTTGCGATCTCCCCCGAATCAGCCCCAGGTTCATGGAATTTCTTGCTCAGCGAGTTCGTGCGACGCGTTCCGACGCCGTGGTGCCGCGCACGCAGGACGGCTGGCAACCGCTTTGTGCCGCTTATCATGCTCGCTGCCGGACGGCGTTTGAAGCGGCCGTCCGCCAGGGTCGACGAAGTATCGTTGAGCTGTTTGATGAACTACAGCCGGAGGCGATCACCCCCGAGGAAATGTTGCGCATCGGCTTGAGCGAAGCAGAATTCACCAATGTGAATACGCCCGAGGAGTGGACCCGGCTATCACAGCTACTGGAAGAAGAAGCCCCGTCCGTTACCGTCCCCATCAACAGGGTGGAAGGCTCACGCGCTTCGAGGGCCGATGATCTGTTGGCCGTAGAAGAAGCGCTGGAGATTCAACTCGGCCAACGAAGCCTTTCGATTACCATGCGAACGCCGGGAAACGATTTCGAATTGGCGGCCGGCTTTCTCTTCTCCGAAGGGATCATCCGCGACCCGGCGGACATCCGCTCCCTGGGGCGTCCGAGCGACGGAAGTCCGGACATTGTGATGATTGAGTTGGTGGAGGGAGAGAGACCGGCGCCCGTCCGGGCTGAACGGAACTTCCTGATGACCTCGGCGTGCGGCGTCTGCGGAAAAGCCTCGTTGAGCGACCTACAGGTGAATTCCTGCCCGGTTCTTCCTCAGGATGACCTGCAAATTGCGCCCGCGACGATTCACGCCCTGCCCGACCGACTCCGGCAGGCACAGAATGTTTTCGACAGCACGGGCGGGTTGCACGCGGCTGCGCGCTTTAGTCTTCAGGGCGAGTTGGAATCCGTGCGCGAAGATGTGGGGCGGCACAACGCGGTGGACAAACTGGTTGGCGCCGCCTTACTGGAACACCGCCTGCCGCTCTCGAGATCGATTCTCCTGGTCAGCGGCCGCGCCAGCTTCGAACTCGTGCAGAAGGC
>CAZCVY010000335.1:0-6332 GCA_964501985.1 uncultured Acidobacteriota bacterium
CACGCTTCAGGAATTTGCTTTAGGAGAGCCTCGGCCCGCCAATGTGGCCGAGATTGAAGCCGGACTTTCGGCGATGTGGAGAAGTGCGGCGGAAACCTCAAGCACGAAATCCGCCGTCACGCGCGCGTCCGCCTTAACCCTGCTCATCTACACAGACTGCCAGGAATCGGCGCGCGAGGTTAGCAACCTGATTGCCGAGGTGACCCTCCAGAATCCCTGCCGCGCCGTCCTGATGGTTGTAGATCCCAAGGGATCGCCGCCGGGCCTGATGGCCTCAGTCTCCGCCCACTGTCACATGGGGCCGGAGGGCGAGAAACAGATTTGCAGCGAGCAGATCACCTTGAATGCACGCGGCGAGACGGGAAGGGAACTGACCAGCGTCGTGCTTCCGCTCACGGTTTCCGCGCTGCCAATCTATCTATGGTGGCGCGCCGGGGACTTCGCCGTGCCCGGCTACTTTGACCAGATTCTGCGGGTGACGTCGCATCTGATTGTGGATTCGGCGCGCTTCGCCGCCACCCGGTCGGATTTATCGGCACTCGCGGCGTGGTCGGAAAAGCACTCCGGGCGGATTCGGTTATCCGATTTGAACTGGGCCCGTGCCACACCGTGGAGGGAATTGGTAGCGCAGTGTTTTGATTCACTTGACCGCAGGCCCTACCTTGAACGCATTCAGGAAGTTCGCATTGAGTATGAAATGGAATCGGCGCGCCTCCAGACGCAACGCGCCCAGAGCCTGCTGCTCACGGCATGGCTCGCCACCCGCCTGAAATGGCAATTTCGGCGCTCCGAATCGCGTGGAGAAAATGTGCCTCGGACCCTACTCTTCCAATCAGCCGCAGGCGAGGTGAAGGTCGAGAGGACGCTAAGAAAAGTGGAAGGCGGGGGAAGCGGAGTTTGCTTTTCCCTGGAGATTAAAGCTGATGGCGCACGCTTTTCCTTCTCCCGAGGACAAGACGGCAAGGTGGTACAGACCCTTGCCGAGGTCCCGGGCCAGGTGTCAATCGGCCGAACCGTACGCATCGAGGTCGGCGACGAAATCGAAATTCTGAATGATGAACTGTTGCTCTCCGGCCGCGACCGCGTCTATGAAGAAGCTATGGCGCTGGTGGCGAGAATGGCGGGAAATTAACCATTGGCGATTGCCGATTGCCGATTGAAAAAATCAGTTTTCCGTTGCGTGGTTCGCGATGACTATAAACAGGCGATAGCCAATCGGCAATCGAAAATCGGCAATTATGGACAATCGGCAATCGATAGGAGGTCGGCAATCGTAAATCCCGAGATCCGAATCTTCGACGGGCTTGAGCCCTTGAGCTGGGCGGCCGCGACGCGCCTGGAAGAACAGGCGCGTGTGAAGGCGATCGAGAAGAAGCCGCTTACCGTGGCGCTCTCCGGCGGTTCCACGCCCAAGCTGCTTTTCGAACTGCTTGCCAGCCCCAATTTCCAGGGCCGCATACGCTGGTCGAACCTTCATTTATTCCAAGTGGATGAACGCTGCGTGCCGCCCGATGATCTCCAGAGCAATTACCGGATGATTCGCCAGGCGCTGCTGGAATCGGTGCCCCTGCCCGAGGGGAACTTTCATCGCATGGCGGCCGAGCGCCCAGACCGCGACCAAGCGGCGCAGGAGTACGGGGAAGAAATAGCGCAGGTTTTGCACCCAGCGCCGGAGGAGTGGCCGCGGTTTGACCTGATACTTCTCGGCATGGGGCCCGACGGGCACACCGCATCGCTGTTTCCCGGCAGTCAAGCGCTGCAAGAACGTAGGGCCTGGGTCACGCCTAATTTCGCGCCGAAGCTCAACTCCTTTCGTCTCACCCTGACGTTGCCGGTGCTCAACGCCGCCGCCCATGTTATCTTTTTAGTTGCGGGAGGGGATAAGGCGGAGACATTGCAGCAAGTCCTGGAAGGTCCCGCGGGACAATTCCCGGCGCAGCTCATTCAGCCCGCGAACGGTAAACTAAGCTGGTTCCTGGATGAAAGCGCAGCGCATCTGCTGAAAAAGAAGTGACGAGTGGCGAGTGCCGAGCGGGAAGTGGGCATGGACTGGCCGTACTCATTGAGTTCCCAATTTTCAAGCCGCTTGGGGAAGGGCAGAGGGCAATGACGATTACACGGTAATCAGCGAAGTCGCGTTTTGCTCGTCACTTGTCACTCTTCACTGTTCTTGGAGGACTTCCTGCACGTCAAAATTGCACCTTCGATTTTGTCCGCTGACTTCACGCGCCTTGGCGAGCAAGTTCAAATGGTGGAGGCGGCCGGAGTGGACCGCGTCCAGGTGGACGTAATGGACGGCCGCTTCGTGCCCAACATTACCTTCGGCGCCATCGCGGTGAGTAGCCTGCGGCCCTTGACGCGGCTGACCCTGGAAGTTCACTTGATGGTCACTTCGCCCGAGGATTTTATTGATGCCTTCGTTGCCGCGGGCGCCGATACCCTCATTGTCCACCAGGAGTCTACACCCCACTTGCACCGCGCCATCCAGCACATCCACAGCTTGGGGAAGAAAGCGGGAGTCGCGCTCAATCCTTCCACTCCCTCATCAGCGCTTTCAGAAGTGCTCGAAATGGTGCAGCTCGTTTTGGTGATGACCGTGAATCCGGGATTCGGCGGTCAGCAGTTCATACGCTCCACGCTGCCCAAGATCCGCCAGGTGCGCAACGCCCTCACCGAGCGCGGACTCGATTGCGAGGTGGAAGTGGATGGCGGCATCAACGAGAAGACCATTGCGTTAGCGGCCGAGGCCGGCGCGGATGTTATGGTGGCAGGCACGGCCGTATACGATGCGCCCGATGGCGTTGGGCCTGCCATCGCACGGTTGATCTCGTGCGCTCACGGGAAGAATTAGGAGTGTCGTCAGTCATCAGTTGTCAGTCGTCAGTAATCGGGAAGGTCATCAGTTATCAGTTTTCAGTCGTCAGTAGAAACCTCCCCTCGGGCTCTTAATGAAAACGGAGAACTGAAAACTCGGAACTGAGGACTGAATGCTGAGAACTGATGACTGATTGCTGACGACCGTTTGGAAACACACCGTAACCTCGCGAAATTTGCGGCATCAAAAAAGTAGAGCAGATTTGAGCCGTCTGGTTGTCGCGGGGTAAGCTCGATCGGCAGGGAAGGTAAGCGAATTGGGTAGACCTGCCCATTGGGCCGCAAGTAGTATAGACTTATTATTCCGATGACCGAACTACCTCAATCTACTCTGGCGCGTGACGAGGGGCAACTTGTCAGCGAAGCGAAGGCGGGGAACTACGCCGCCTTTGAAGAGCTTGTGAACCGGTACGAGAAGAAGATTTACCGTCTCGGGATGAACATCACGGGAAACCGTGAAGATGCCGAGGACGTGCTTCAGGACGCTTTCCTAAAGGCCTTCGAGCACCTACCGGATTTCCGCGAAGACTCGCGCTTTTATACCTGGATCGTCCGTATTGCCGTAAACGAAGCGCTGATGAAGCTTCGCAAACGGCGGACCAGCCGCGAAGTTCCCATGGACGATTCCGAGGATGAAAATGGCGAAGTGGTGGTGCGCGAGTTCGCCGATTGGAAGCCCAATCCCGAGCAGCAATACGCCCAGGCGGAGCTCGAGCAGATTCTTCAGCAGGCGGTGAGTTCGCTGCCGCCGGGTTTCCGCACGGTCTTTTACCTGCGCGACGTGGAGGGATTGTCCACGGAGGAAGCCGCCGAGGTTCTCGAGTTGACGGAGGGGGCCGTCAAGGCGCGCCTGTTTCGCGCGCGCCTCCGATTGCGCGAAGAATTAAGCAAAATTTTCAAGCGAGGGTGAGATTTGTGAATTGCAATACGGCGATGAAAGAGATTTGCGGATATCTGGACGGCGAGCTCGACGAGGGATTAAAGCACACCCTCGAAGCTCACTTGACCTATTGCAATCACTGCCACGCGGTGTATGACAGCACGAAGAAGACCATTGAACTTTACTGTGATGGCAAACTCTTTTCTCTCCCTGACGAAGTTCACACGCGTTTACACGAGGCCTTGAAACGCAAGCTGAAGGAGCACTCGAAACTTTAATCCTTGAGGACCCGAATTCCTGCGAATGAGGTGGAGCGGAGCACGAATCAGGTTTGGCGGCGAACGAAGACAGGTACGATGGACTGATATGCTACCTTAGGCTTGACAGTTCCGACGGCCCCCCCGTACAATTTTTTGTTCGAGTAGTGCGCGTGGAGGAAATAAGGTAGCGCATGGATAAGAAGAAAATTGAATATTTCAAAAAACGCCTCCTGGCCAAACGGGAGGAACTGCTCCGAATGGTGACCAAGACCGAGAAAGATGGCCGCGAGGCTGACGAAGAGGCCACGCAAGACATTGTCGACAAGGCCGCCAATTCCTATACCAAAGAATTCCTGTTCCATCAGAGCGACGAGAGTCGTCGTACGCTGCAGTTCGTGAGTGAGGCTTTGGCACGCATGAAAGAAGGCACGTACGGGCAGTGCGTGGAATGCGAGCAGGAAGTCCAGCAAAAGCGGCTGGAAGCCGTGCCGTGGGCCCGCCACTGTATCGAATGCCAGGAAAAGCAGGATCAAGGCCTGCTCTAGTTATCTTCGGATTCTATCGCCGCGAGGTTGATCTTCTCCCCATTATCAATCCACCACTCTCGCCAGCCTTCAGTCCTTCGAGAAATCGTGGACGGCATACTTGCCGTCGCGTTTCCCACCGAGTGCGCCCTTTGTGGAGGTGAGCTTTCGAGCCACACGGGGCTGCGCATATGCCAGACCTGCTGGGCAAGCCTCGAGCCCTGGGACGGACCTCGGTGCGAGCGTTGCGGGCTGCCGTTCGTGTCCCCATACGCGCTTGATTCTTCGCTAGCGGAGTGCGCCGCGTGCCGGGAAGGTGAGCCGGCCTTCGATGGGGCGCGCAGCTTTGGCCTTTATACTGGCAAGCTTCGCCTTGTGGTCCTGCGTTTGAAGTTTGCCGGAGACGAACGGCTGGGAGCGCGCCTCGGGGAATTGCTGGCGCCCACTTGGGATTCGTTGCCGCAGTTTGGCGAGCCCGTTCCGCGCGTCATCGTTCCGGTTCCGCTGCACCCATCGCGCCGGCGTGAGCGCGGCTTCAATCAGTCGGAACTGCTGGCGGCGGGCTTGGTGCGAGCGCTGGAGAGGCAGACCGGCGGGGCGGCGCCGCAAATTGCACCGGATTGCCTACGGCGCAAGCGAGCCACACCTCCACAAACCGGTTTGAGTGTGGCCGCGCGTCGCGAGAATCTGCGCGGAGCTTTCGAGGTGCCCAACTCCGACGACGTTCGCGGCCGCTGCGTCGTGCTGGTTGACGACGTCATGACCACCGGAGCAACGCTCTCCGCTTGCGCTCGGGCCTTGAAACATGCGGGTGCCGCGCAAGTGATGGGCCTGACTCTCGCTCGCGCCACGCCGCAGTTTCCCGATCTGACTCGAGAGGATCGCGACAACACAGTTGACGGACTTGGCTGGGACTCGACATAATAAGCTATAAGACAAGGGATGGGACACGAATCGTTTGCGCAGGTGAAACTCCATGTCGGAGGATGGCCACCAACGACTTCTGCAAGAGCCCGTACTGGTGCTTAACGCCACGTACGAACCCATCAATGTCACTGCCGTCCGGCGCGCCCTGGTGCTGGTGCTGAAGGGTGTGGCGATCACGGAAGAAGAAGACGGCCTGTTCCTTCATTCTTCGCAGTTGGCCTTCCGCATACCGTCGGTCATTCGTCTGCTGCAATTCCGCCGCATTCCCTACCAGACTCGGGCGCTCTCGCGAAAGAACGTTCTGCTGCGTGACCGTTACACCTGCCAGTTCTGCGGCCGCGTGATGCCTGCCCACGAACTGACGCTCGATCACGTCATTCCTCGCTCGCGCGGAGGCCACACCGACTGGGATAACCTGGTCGCCTGCTGCCACCGCTGCAATAATCTGAAGGGCGATCGGCTGCCCGAAGAGGCCGGCATCCGTCTGCTCCGTCCCCCCATGCCCTTTACGCTTCACACCAGCCGGCAAATCATGAGGATGATGGGCCGCTCCGATGAACGCTGGCGCAAATACTTGTTTTGCTGATCGTCCCTGCCCCGAATGACGCGCACTATGCCGCGCAGCTTATGCGCCATCCGCCAATCCTTGTAGCGCCGGGCTTTAGCCCGGCACGTGCCGCCCTCAAGCGCGGCGCTAAGCGAAACGCATTTTCGTTACGCAAAACTGGACCGGCCATCGCTTCCAGGCCTCCTGGCATTGTCTTGTTCCGCGTTGCGAATCCTCACCAAAGCCCCCACATTGGGAGCGGAGTGGCCGGGGCTGGAACCGGCGAAAGGACCGGAGCTTCAACGATGCGCGACCCCTAT
>CAZCVY010000336.1:0-6318 GCA_964501985.1 uncultured Acidobacteriota bacterium
GGAGGTAAGGAACCAACTCGTAGTGATTCGACAAGTCGCGCAGTCCTTCTGGATGGAAGGCGTACTCCTTTTTTCCTGTATTTCGCCTTCATACGTGAGGAATGTCTTGTACGCCCCGCACCCTTCGCATTTGAACACGCTTGTTGGCATGGAAGCGCGGAGTTTAGCACGATAACAGGACAAGTCGGCGAGATTTATGGTAATGGGTGAAACTCGCGAAGATGACGAAATTGGCTGACCTCAAGGCCAAGATTGATGTGCACTTCGTCCATTACGACACCACGAGGATTCACCAGACGTTGCGGTGTCCGCCCAGCTAAAGTCGGACGGGAGGTTTTATGCCTTGGTACCGAGGAGTTGAATGCAAGACCTGTAAACAGAAGCTTGCGCTAGACAGATCCGCTGGCCCGGAGGAAGGGCCGCTCGATGCTAGTCAGGTGGGAGCGGAAATTACATGCCCGGAATGCCGGTCTAAGGATTTCTATAAGCGCACGGACTTTATGGTCTTCAAAACCTTGGACCCTATCACGGTTGGTCCAAGCCAAGAATCGCCTCAAAGGAAATCAAGCTAAACGTTTGGGACCGCTGCTTCCTCAGGCGCCAACGCAAGTTTCAACCATATTTCGGCTGGCTTCGTGAATCAGGACTTAAGGCTGACACTTTTCGTGCCTTCCGTCCAACTCACGGATCTGGGCAGCATGCGTGGTCGCGGTCGCCAGCCTCTCCAGACGCTTTCCGTTCAATGAGATACATGAATCAGGCATGCCCTTGTTCGGTGGCGCAGGTTCTCGCGTTCAAACTCGGCGAAAGCTCTAGCGTGCATACGCGGGCGTGATATATGATCGGTCAACTGGTCTATGAGCAACGCTGAAATCGGAACGCTAGCCAAACGGCGACATCCCCTTCTTAGGGTGTTGCTGTGGCTCGTGCTGTCGATCGTCGTGATTATCGCAGGAGTATCGGGCTACGCCTGTTACGTGGCGTATTCGGCGCTTCCGCAGCTGGACGGACAATTGAAATTGCCGGGATTATCCGGGCCCGTGAAGGTCACACGGGATGGCCACGGCGTTCCCACTATCGAAGCTGACACCTTCGAAGATCTTTTCTTTGCGCAAGGATTTGTGACGGCTCAGGATCGGCTTTGGCAGATGGATATGATGCGGCGCTACGCCAGCGGTGAGCTGTCGGAAATCCTGGGCGTAGATCTCGTGAGAGTCGACCGAGAGCAGCGGGTGTTGGGATTGCTGGTGACAGCGAAGAAGTCGGTGGGGATGGCCAGCGCACAAGACCGAACCATTTTCGAAGCCTATGCCCGTGGAGTGAATGCCTACATAGCAGCGCAGGGCACGCACCTTCCGATCGAATTCAAGATTCTGGGATATGCGCCCAAGCTGTGGTTGGCTGAGGACTCGCTGGTCATCGCCAATCAGATGGCGAAAGACCTCAACTATTCCTTAACCTTCTACCACCCGCTGGATCGCGAGAAGATTTTGGCAAAGCTGGGTCCTGAACTCACGGCAGATCTATACGTGAATCGTTCGCAGCATGACCGTCCTCCAACGGTGATGCGCAAAGACGGGAACGAGCCGGAACAGGCACCGACGGTTTCCTACGCGGATGACGATTCTCACGATAACTCGGCGATCAGGCGCTATGCGCTTGAGATGATGGATTCTCAAGCTGTGAACGGCTCGAACGATTGGGTGGTCTCGGGCGCACACACAGTTACGGGAAAACCTCTGCTCTCAAACGACATGCACCTGGGACATCAGATGCCGAATCTGTGGTACGAAGCGCACCTGCATTCCGGAAGGCTTGACGTGGCCGGAGTGACACTGCCGGGCATGCCTTGCGTGATCGTAGGACACAACCAGCGTATCGCATGGGGATTTACGAACGTCGGTCCGACTGTGACCGATCTTTATATCGAGAACTTCAATGCGGAAAAGTCATATCAGACGCCGAAGGGCTGGGTGCAGCCAGAGCATCGAACAGAGACGATTCACGTGAAGGGGAAGCCGGATGTAGTCGTGGACGTGAAGATCACAAGGCATGGACCGATCATCACGGAACTGGTTCCTGGCGAGTCACGGCAACTGGCACTACGCTGGACTTTGTATGACGGCCTACGATTTCCCTTCTTCGAAGTGAACCAGGCGCAGAACTGGGAAGAATTCACGAAGGCGTTCTCAACATTCGGCGCTCCCGGGCAAAACGTGGTGTACGCCGATGTTAACGGAAACATCGGCTATCACGCGACGGGAAGGGTGCCGGTCCGCGCGGCGGGCGATGGCAGTTTGCCCGTCAGCGGAGCAGATGATGGGCACGAATGGACTTCTTACATTCCGTTCGACAAGCTGCCGAGCACCTACAACCCGCCGTCAGGAATTATTGCAACCGCAAATGGACGAATCACACCGGATGGGTATCCGAATTCGGTGAGCATGGAATGGGACGCACCATGGCGGACGGCGCGGATTTATCAGGTTCTCGCATCGCGGCGGAAGTTTTCGCGGGCTGACATGTTGGCGCTGCAGACGGATATCCACTCCGAGCCGGATCTCTTTGCGGCAAAGAACTTTTTATATGCGATCGATCATGCGTCGAACCCGCCAGCGCGCGCTAGGCGGGCTGCAGATCTGATACGGGGTTGGGACGGACGCATGCTGGCCGGCTCGGCAGCGCCAACGATCACCGAGGCATCGCTGCGCGAATTGCGACGCCTGCTGCTTGAACCCAAACTGGGAATTGCTCCTCCGGAAACGTCGCTCAAGGTGGATTCAGAGTATTACACGGATACCGAAAGCAGCATTCTGAGTTGGAGGACCTACTCGTGGTTGTTGCGGTCGGTGTGGATCGAAAACATCTTGCTGAATCGCCCAAAGCAGTGGCTGCCCGAGAAATATCCGAACTACGACGAACTGCTAACGGCGGCGGTCGATGCTGCGGTCAGTGAATCGCAGGCTCCGAAGGACCTGACATCGTGGAAATGGGGCGTGGCAAACGCGGTAGAAATACAGCACCCAATTCTGGGAAAGCTTCCGATTATCGCGAACTGGTCGGGACCGGGCGTGAAGGCGCAGTCGGGCAACGGATATACGGTGAAGGCGGTGACGCGAGTCCATGGGCCTTCGGAAAGATTCACCGCCGATCTGGCCGACCTGGATCAGTCGACCCTGAATATCGTGACCGGGCAGGGCGGGAATTTTCTCAGCCCGTACTACATGGATCAATGGAAAGCGTGGTACGACGGGACGACTTTCATTCTGCCGTTCAGCCCCAAGGCAGTCGCGGCCACGAAGACGCATGAACTGACGTTGGAGCCGGGACGATGACGAGTGAATTCAGCTTAAAGAATATGAACGCCTTCGTTCACGTTACGGCGGCGATCTTTACTTGCCTACCGCGCAATCTGCCGAATCTATGGGCGGCAGTAGGGCCCAGTTAGCCAGGGAACTCGATGAGCCTTCGAGGGACCTTCAGTTCACCGGTTTTCCATACATAGTCGGGCGACTGCATGCCGGCGGTCATCAACTCTGACTCCGCGACCCAATTGACGAAGAGACCGCAGAGCTACGGCAAGAGGGGTTCGTACTGGTAGTTTTCGGCCTTGCCCAAAAACCCTTCTCCCCAACCCAGCGTAAGCTCTTGGTGCGATTGGAGCGGCAACCGCTCTGCGGGACTGCCCAGAAACACCAGTTTTTGGGCAGTGAGACTCCACGTCACTCTCCAGGACGGAATGAGAGATTTGCCTCAGAGGAATGCTGAGCAAGTACCTTGCTTTCCCTCCAACAAGAGTTTGCGCAAGTGCCTGCCCGAAGTTAAACTGGCTGCATACCAGTGGAAGCCGGAGCGACTTTTAGACATAGTTCGGAATCGGGGAAAATGCCCACTGAGTCCGCAACACGGAAGGGAATCATCGACCTCCGCCTCAAAGAGGCGGGATGGAACGTCGCTGATCTGACGCAGGTGTCCGAAGAGTTCTTTGTATCGCCCACGGGTGACGGGGGCAGCGCAGGTCCTGTTTTACACGAGGAGCCAACCGCGTACGAGCCCAAAGGGTTTAGCGACTACGTTCTCCTGGGCAGGAATGGCAAGCCATTCGCCGTCGTCGAAGCAAAGAAATCTTCCACGAACGCGGAACTCGGTCGTGAACAGGCCAAACAATACTGCTACCACATTCAGGCACAGCATGGCGGCGAACTGCCCTTCTGCTTCTATACGAACGGCCACGAAATCTTTTTTTGGAACCTCGAAGAAGCCCCACCGCAAAAGGTCCACGGCTTCCCCACGCGGCAAGACCTCGAACGCCTGCTCTATATTCGGAAGCACAAGAAACCTCTCACCGATGGGTTGATCAGCACCGCCATTGCCGGCCGTGACTTCCAGGTGCAGGCCATCCGATCTGTCATGGAAGGCATCGAAGGGAATCGCCGTCTGTTCCTGTTGGTCATGGCCACCGGCACGGGCAAGACCCGCACCTGCATCGCCCTTGTTGATGCCCTCATGCGTGCCGGACATGTGCAACGCACCCTCTTCCTCGTGGACCGCATCGCCTTGCGTGAACAAGCGATTGATGCTTTCAAGGAGTTCATGCCCGATGAGCCCCGTTGGCCGGACCTAGGCGAAATAACCATCGCCACTGACCGCCGCATCTATGTCGCCACTTACCCAACGATGCTCAACATCGTCCGTGACGAGGCTAATCTACTCTCTCCGCATTTCTTTGATCTCGTCGTCATCGATGAAAGCCACCGCTCCATCTACAACGCCTATAGGGAGGTGCTCGACTACTTTAACGCCATCAAACTCGGCCTCACCGCCACGCCCCGAGATGTCGTGGATCATAACACCTTCGCACTTTTCCAGTGCGAGGATGGGCTGCCCACTTTTGCCTACTCCTACGACGAGGCTATTGACCACGTCCCACCTTATCTCTGTGACTTCCGCGTCCTCAAGATAAAGACGAAGTTCCAAGATGAAGGCATCAGTAAGCGCACCATCAGTCTCGAAGATCAGAAGCAGCTCATCCTCGAAGGCAAGGAAATCGAAGACATCAACTTCGAGGGCAGCGAGCTGGAAAAATCCGTCACCAATCACGCCACGAACGCTCTGATCGTGAAAGAGTTCATGGAGGAATCAATCAAGGATCCCAACGGGGTTCTTCCGGGCAAGACCATCTTTTTTTGCATCTCCATGAAGCACGCCAGGAGACTTGAAGCCATTTTTGATTCTCTCTACCCTGAATACAAAGGGGAGTTGGCGAGAGTCATTGTCTCTTACGACCCCCGCGTCTACGGTAAGGGCGGCCTGCTCGATCAGTTCACCCGCAGAGATATGCCTCGCGTTGCCATCAGTGTGGATATGCTGGATACCGGCATTGACGTGCGGGAAATCGTTAATCTCGTCTTTGCTAAGCCTGTCTTCAGTTACACCAAATTCTGGCAGATGCTCGGGCGCGGAACCCGCCTACTGGAGTCGAACAAGATCAAGCCGTGGTGCCCTGAGAAGGATGTCTTCCAAGTCATCGATTGCTGGGACAATTTCGAGTACTTCAAGCTCACGCCCAAAGGGAAGGAACCAAAGCCGCAGATTCCGCTCCCCGTTCGCTTCGTCGGTGTTCGCATCGACAAGATTGAAGCCGCACAGACTATCGGTCAAGCCAGCGTCGCAGAAAAGGAAATCGCCGCGCTCCGCGCCCAAATTGTCGCCTTGCCGGCACGGTCCGTCCCCATCATGGAGGCACAATCGGAACTCGCTAAGTGTGAGGCAGAGGATTTTTGGCAGCCGCTCACCGCCGAACGGATCGCCTTCCTGCGTCACGCTATTCAGCCCCTCTTCCGCGTCGTTTCACAAACTGATTTCAAGGCCATGCGTTTCGAGAAGGATGTTCTGGAAACCTCTCTCGCCCACCTGAAAAGTGAGACGGAAAAGTACGCTACCCTTACAGAGAACCTTGTCGCCCAGATCGGCGGACTCCCGCTATCAGTGAACATTGTGGCACAGGAAGCGGGGCTCATACAGAAAGCCCAAACGAATCATTACTGGGCTACCATGACCGACCAAAGCTTCGATCACCTCGCAGCCCAACTCGCTCCCCTCATGCAATTCCGCGACGGGAGAGACCCCGGCACTGGCCCGGCCAAATTCAATTTTGCCGACGTGCTCACCGCCAAGGAATACGTGGAGTTTGGGCCTGAGCACGAGGCACTCAGCATCGCGCAGTATCGGCAATTGGTGGAGCAGAAGGTGAGAGAACTCACCGCCAACAACCCAATCCTCCAGAAGATTCGAGACGCCCAGCCTGTAGGCGACGAA
>CAZCVY010000337.1:0-6308 GCA_964501985.1 uncultured Acidobacteriota bacterium
AAGTGCTCGGAGGTAGGGTCCACGCCGGGGGAATACATGTAGTGCAAAACGGTTTTGGCCGAGACCGCCTCGGCCGCCAGGGCCCGGTCGCCTGCCTCGCGAATTTCATGCTCGACCGCTGCCTCGATTTCCTTTATTTCTTTTTCCGTGACTCCCTTTTCGTCGACCAGGAGCTGGGCGAGGCGGGTCAAAGGGTCGAGCTTGGCTTCCTGCTGGCGCACTTCCTCCGGCTTATAGAGCCGCTCGTCGTCGGAGAGGGAATGCGAGTAGGGGCGCACCACGTGGGCATGAACGAGCGCAGGCCCTTTGCGGCGGCGAACGTACTCCGCGGCCTTGCCCGCCGCCTCGTAACTCTCGGGGAAATCCGTGCCGTCGCATTCAAGCGTCAGCAAATGAGGGAAGCTCTTGACCAGGCCGGATATCTTGCCCCCGGCCGTCTGCATGTCGACAGTTACGGAGATCGCGTAGCCGTTGTCTTGCACGACGTAGAGGACGGGGAGCCTACGGCCGCACGCGTAATTCAGCGACTCCCAGAATTCCCCCTCGCTCGTGGCGCCATCGCCCAACGAAACGTAGGCAATCTCGTCATCGTGAAAGCTAGTGGAGAGTTCGGCGGCTTCCTGGATGTGCGAAAAATACCAGCTTGCCTCCGCCGCCCCCACGGCATGAAGCACACGCGTTCCCGTGGGGCTGGAGCCGGTCACAATGTGCAGTCTTTTCGAACCCCAATGCGAGGGCATTTGGCGACCCCCACAGGCGGGGTCCTCCTTGGCGCCAACGGAGGCTAGTAGCATCTCGTAGGGAGTGGTACCCATTTGCAGGCAGAACGCCCGATCCCGATAGTAAGGGAAAAACCAGTCGTACCCCGGTATCATGTGGAGGGCCGCGGCCACACCCATGCACTCGTGCCCCACCCCGTTAATCTGAAAAAAAGCCCGATTTTGGCGCTTGAGCTGAATCTCCTTGTCATCCACGCGGCGCGAAGTGAACATGGTTCGGTAGGCGCCCAGAAGCAACTCCCGGGAAAGCGCTTCGGCTTTCAGGACGTGATTCGCGGTCGTGGCCATAGACCCTCGCAGAAGGCTACAGGATACCAGGAACTGTGCGTCGCCAAGCAGACATTGGCTCTTGCACGGAAATTATCATATTATGAAAAGACAAAGTCAACCGACTCTTTGCCCGCAACGGCTCAATCCACTTCAGGGGCACCTTCTGCCCCCGATTTGTCTGCGGTCGCGACTGCGAGCATGGCTTGGAAGCGGCGTCTCGTTGTGGTAAAGTGAGCGAATAAAAGGCGAATCTATGCTAGAGATCGGACCATCGGGAGATCGAGTTGAACCGAAAACCAATTCAACCTCACTATATTGCGTTTTCTAGCTAGGATTAGCGGTTTATCCACAATCGGTTCGGCCGAATGAAGGAATCCAGGATGGAATCCAAACTCGACGCCTTGGCAAGCTTTCAGGCACATGACCTCGCCCCGGTGGAAAGCGCGCTGAAGGAGATCGCGGAAAAATTCCGCGCCTCGCGCGCCCAAGGGGGGGTGACGGCCATTCGTCACTTCCCTGCCCGCGAAGCGAGCGTGGCGCCTTTCCCCGCGTCTCTCAGCTCCCGGCTCGCAGAGGTGCTGAAAGCTCGCGGATTCTCTTCGCTCTACACCCACCAAGCGCAGTCGTTTACGCTCGCGCGCGAAGGCAAGAACCTGGTGGTAGTCACGCCCACGGCATCGGGCAAGACGCTGTGCTATAACCTGCCCATCCTGAGTGAGCTCATCGAGAACCCCGAGGCCCGGGCACTTTATCTCTTCCCCACCAAGGCCCTTTCGCAGGACCAACTGGTGGAACTCAATCGCTGGACCGAGCAACTCGGCGACGAGGTGCGCACCTTTACCTACGACGGCGACACCCCGCAGGACGCGCGCAAGGCCATCCGCTCGCGCGGCAATCTGGTGATCACCAACCCCGACATGCTGCACGCTGGAATCATGCCACATCACACCAAGTGGCAGCGCCTCTATGAGAATCTGCGCTACGTGGTGATCGACGAACTTCACTACTACCGCGGGGTCTTGGGCAGTCATCTGGCCAACGTGCTGCGCCGGCTCAAACGGATCGCGCGTTTTTACGGAAGCACGCCTCAGTTCATCTGCACCTCGGCCACGATTGCCAATCCGCAGGAACTCGCCGCGCGCATTCTGGAAGAAGACGTAACTCTGATTGACGACAACGGCGCACCCGCCGCGGAGAAATACTTTGTTTGTTACAACCCTCCGGTGGTCAATCCGCAGCTCGGCATTCGCCGGTCTTATTTGAATGAAACGCGGCGGCTCGCCAAGACCTTTCTTTCGCGCGGGCTTCAGACCATCATTTTCGCCAACGGCCGCCTGGCCACGGAAATTCTGGTGACCTATCTTCAGGAAGATTTCTCCCTGGGACCCGCGATGCCTCAGGCGGTCAGGGGATATCGTGGCGGTTATTTGCCGCTCGAGCGGCGGGAGATCGAGCGCGACCTGCGGAGCGGCCGACTGCGCGGGGTGGTGGCCACGAACGCTCTCGAACTCGGGATCGATGTGGGTAGCCTCGACGTAGCGGTGCTCGCCGCCTACCCTGGGACGATTGCTTCCACCTGGCAGCGCGCGGGCCGGGCCGGGCGGCGGCAGGGGACTTCCGCGGCGGTGCTCGTCGCTTCGAGCGCTCCTCTTGATCAGTTCATGGTGCAGAACCCGGAGTACTTCTTCGGCCGGTCACCCGAGCATGGCTACGTGAACCCTGACAATCTGTTGATCCTGCTCAATCACCTGAAGTGTGCGGCCTTTGAGCTGCCGCTTCGCGAAGACGAGAAGTTTGGCGCGCTCGACCTCAAGCGACTCTGCAATCATTTGGAGGAAACAGGCTTTCTACACCATACCCAGGACGGTTGGCATTGGGTCTCGGAAAGCTATCCCGCCGACGCCCTCAGCCTGCGCTCTGTTTCCTCCGACAACTTTGTGATCGTTGACAACACTCACGAACCGCGCGTGATCGGCGAGACGGACTTCACAAGCGCCCTCACCACCCTGCATGAGAAGGCCATCTATATTCAGGATGGCGTGCAGTACCATGTTGAGCGCCTTGACTATGACGACCGCAAGGCTTACGTCCACCAGGTTGAATCCGAATACTTTACCGACGCCATCTCCTACACCAAGATCAAAATCCTTGAGACCTTTGATTCCTCCACGGCGGGGGCGGCGCGCAAGTGTCACGGCGAAGTTCAGGTGAATACGCAGGTGGTCGGATTCAAGAAGATCAAGTTCTACACCATGGAGAATGTCGGGGCCGGCGAACTTACGCTGCCCGAGCAAGAAATGCACACCACAGCGTTTTGGCTGACGCTGCCACGGCCCATGATGGACGCGTTGCCTTACAACTCCACCGAGCGGCTCGACGGGGTGAATGGCCTGGCGAACGCCCTGGGCGCGATTGCCACGCTGCTCGTCATGTGCGACGCACGCGATCTGGGAACCTCCGTGGGCGAGAATGCTGAACTCGAGGTCACGTCGGATGTAGAGCCGGGCTTCAGCCCGGCACCCGGCACTTTGGACGACGGCACTGCCCTCGAGCCGCCCGAATCGCCCAAAATGCAACCGGGCAAGCGAACCGTGGTGCGAAAGATCTTCGAGCCCAACATCTATCTCTACGACTCCTATCCCGGAGGAGTAGGGTTGAGCGAGCCGCTGTTCCGCATGAGCGACTCATTGCTCGAGAAAACACATAAGCTGATTTCGGAGTGCCCCTGCCCTACGGGTTGCCCGTCGTGCGTCGGCCCGGCAGGGGAGATCGGGGAACGCGGCAAGGAAGTGGCATTGGAAATATTGCATCAAATAATTGCTGCAAATTGAGGGAGCGCCGGGATCGGTTTGTAAGTTAGCATAAGACGTGAAGAGCTACGGAACATGCATGGAAAAGATCGGCTTAACACAGAGGTCACGGAGAGCCGGCACAAAGAACACGGAGACGGAAGAAGTACCCCTGTAGCATCTGTGTTGAATCTCTATTCCTATGTATTCTGTGTGAAACTCCAATCGTTTCATCCGATGAGTCTGTGAACCTCGACCAAAAACTTCGCCAGCTCAAAAAGGCCTCGGCGCCTCGCGACCCCGATCGCGAGCTCGAGCAGACTTTGGAATATCTGCGCCGCATGGATAAGCCGCCCGAGCCGCGGCTGCTCCCGTCGCAGCGAGCGGCCAAGGGCATCGAAGAATACGTGGAAGGCGTGCTCGAGAAAAATGACCTCGGCGAGTACTTTATCGCCCGGCAGGCATTCCCGTTTGGACGGCCTTACGGCAAGCTGCGGATTGGCGACATCTCCGCGGCCGACCTGAGCCCGCTGAATCTGCTTTTCCCGCAAGCCGCCTTGCCCGCGCCCGAGCGGCTGGTCTACCTCGACACAGAAACTACTGGACTCTCTGGCGGCACCGGCACCTGCGCGTTCCTTATTGGCGTCGGCACGCTGGAAGGAACGCAATTCGTCGTCAGGCAATTCTTTTTGCGCGATTATCCGGAAGAGAAAGCCGTTCTGCACGCCCTGGCGGAAATACTGGATTCCTTCGACGGCCTCGTTACTTACAACGGCAAGACCTTCGATGTGCCCTTGCTTGAAACACGGTATGCGCTCGCGCGGCTGAAATCTCCCTTTGGGCGGCTAACGCACCTCGATGCCCTGCACCCCTCGCGGCGATTGTGGCGGCTGCGCCTGGAAAGCTGCAAGCTCACCGACCTCGAAAGCGCGGTGCTGGGAATCGAGCGCGAGGGCGACGTTGCCGGCTCGGAGATTCCCGGCATTTACTTCGATTATCTGCGCACGGGCGATGCGCGCGGCTTGCAACCCGTGTTCTACCACAACGCGCTCGATATCATGACACTCGCCGCCGTAACGGTGGAGTTGGCGCGGGCAATCGGCGACGCGGGCACGCTCGATTCTCCCGTGGACCTGTTCAGTCTCAGCCGGATGTTGGAAGTCGCAGGTTCAAGGGAGCAGTCCGTCACCACGTGCCAGCTTGCGCTTTCCGGCGGCTTACCGGAAGAGATTGAGGCCCGGGCTCTCCACCAATTAGCCCTGCAACACAAGCGGCTGCGGCAATACGAATTGGCAATCGCAAAATGGCTCGAACTCACGCGACGCCCGTCACCGCTAGCGATAGAAGCCTTCGAGGAGTTGGCCATTCATTTCGAGCACCGCGAGCGCAATCCCCAAAGCGCCATGGAGTTTACGCAGGCTGCACTGCAACGACTGGCCAGGGAAGAGCCGCAGGGCCGAACCGCGGGCCCTGCGCTACCCCTGCCTCGCGCCGCGCGGTTCACGCACCGCCTGGAGAGGCTGCAACGAAAGGCCGCCGCGCTACAAAGCGCCATCAAACTGCCAATCGCCTAGCGACGATTCTCGCCGGCTTTCAATCCCGCCAGCATATCCTTCAGGTCTTTAGTTCCGCGCACCAGGACAATGAGCGTGATGATCAGGAAGGCTGATCCCGACACGATGAAGTTTGCGGTCCAAAAGTAATACCAGAAACCCATAATCAAACTCGAGCTGAGCAATCCCGCGCCCGCACCCAGTGCCTCGCGCGCTGGACGAAACTGCGCGTCACTCGCGAGCGAACGACGGAAACTGGGCGACCGCTTCATTCTCGCGGTTTTGCTTAAGGAAGGCCAGCCCTAATTTGCTGAATCCCTGATTCACGGGGACCGATCGAAATTCGCGCAATCAGGATCATTATCGACTTGCGTTCAAATCGGCAAACCTGTAGTCTCACGCCGAATCTGAGCGGACGCTCAGAGCGATTGGCAACGATAAGCAAGGTTGGCCGTAGCGCGGGCATCTTGCCCGCTGTCGCGGGAGCGTTCCGTTCCCGCCAGCGCGCGGGCAGGATGCCCACGCCCCAGCGGGCGAGACCCCGATTCATCGGGGCAGGCTGCCCGCGCCACGAAAAGCAGTTTGCGAGGAGCTTGTGATGCGGAGAAGAAACTTTCTGGCAGCGACTCTATCTTCCATGGTGCCTCACGCGGCTCCGGCGTGGACCTTTGACTCTAAGGCCCAAGCAGGAGGTTCCGAAAACGGCGTGGGAGCTCGCGATATCACCATCGTTTATAACTCGAATGATTCGGCGGAAACTGCGGCCGCTCGGGAACTGCAAAGTTTCATCGAGCGGATGACCAGGGTCCAACCCCGGTTGGCGGCGGAGACATCTCGGGAAATCAGCGAACCCTCTACGACCTTATTCCTGGTGGGGCGCACGCCGTCCACGGAGGAACTCATTTCTTCGGGGAAAC
>CAZCVY010000338.1:0-3853 GCA_964501985.1 uncultured Acidobacteriota bacterium
CAATCTGAATGGCCAGAAGCATTTCCTGGAATTTTCTGCGGAAACTCTTGTCGGGCGTGAGGAAAAGCATCTTACTGAGCTGCTGGGTTAAGGTGCTGGCGCCCTGCGTTTTGCGCCATTCCACCAGGTCCTTGCTGGCCGCGCGGATGATGCCGACGATGTCCACACCCACATGGCTCTCAAAGTGCCGGTCCTCAATCGCTATTACCGCGTCGCGCAGGACGGGAGGGATTTGGTTGTAGCTCACGATGACGCGATGTTCGAGAGCGAAACTGCCGAACGCCGTGCCGTCGTCCGCGTAGATTTCCGTCATCACGTCGGGACGGTAATCCTCCAACTCGCGCACCTTGGGAAGGTCCGAGGAATACACAAAAACCAGTCCGCCCAGGGCGCCAATTCCGGCGGAAAGAAGGAGCAGAATCAGGAAAACGAATTGGCCGAAAATCTTCCGGCTGCTCACGTGGCGTGGCGGGTCGCGTCGCGGCGGAGGGGAAGTGACGGAGTAGAAATCGGGAGCCATCTACAGATTATCCAAGCCTCATTCTAGGCGTACCCACGACAGCAGTCAAACCTACGGCAGGAACCCTCCCCGGGGATAGGTAGTGAAATGGAAGAGACGCCTGACCGGGCCGGCCCGCTCTCAAAGAGATAAGGACTGATCGGGTTCTTGGGCTGCGTTTCCAGTTGCGGGCTGCCTAAGCGTGACTTATCCTTGTAGGTGGCTGGCTGCAAGCAGAGAATCCCCGAATTCCGTGTTGCCTGCTTTCGGCAGAGATATGAGTTTGGCTCCTAATCCGATATCATCGCGATCTGTCCAGCGTTTCCAGCGAAGGTTCACCGTCTCCTTTTCAAGCCTTCTCTGGGTCGTGCTGATTACGGCACTGCCTGGGTTGGGCGCGAGTTCGACCCTACAGCCTCCTCGTGAATACCGGCTCCGCCTTTTTCACACTCACACCAATGAACGGCTGGACATCGTCTATCGCCGCGGCGATACGTATTTACCCGGCGCGCTCGACCGGCTCGACTACTTTCTGCGCGACCATCGCACTGGGGATGTCCATCATTTCGATCCGCGGTTGTTTGACCTGTTGCATGACTTGGCGGACTCTGTCCACGACGCAGGCGGCGAGATCGACGTAATCTGCGGCTACCGCACGCCTTGGAGCAACGAATATCTCCGCACGCGCAGCGCCCACTCCGGGGTCGCAGTACACAGTCTTCACATGCAGGCGGAGGCCATCGATATTCGTCTGCCGGGCATTCCGACCTCCCAACTGCGCGACGCGGCACTCCGGCTGCGCCGCGGGGGCGTGGGGTATTACTCCGCTTCTAACTTCCTACACGTTGATGTGGGGCGGGTGCGGCGCTGGTAACCGTCATTCCCCGGCGTCGCGGATATCCCCTCGCCAGAGCCTTTTCCATACGCGCATCGTGCCCGTAGATATCCTGGAAAAATTTCACCTCTCCGTCTGGCAAAACGACCGCCGTAGCGTAAATGATCACCACCGGGCGCTTCTGTGACAGATTCACCTGCTCGGAATCAGTGCCGTTGTTCATCGCCTCCACGATTTTGTCTTTGGTCCAATTCTTGTTCCCCTGGAGGATCCATTCCGCCAGCACGGCCGGATCCTCCACGCGAATACAGCCGTGGCTGAAGTCGCGCCGGGTGCGCGAGAACAATTCCTGCGCTGGCGTGCTGTGCAGGTAGACGTTGTGTTCGTTGGGAAACACGAACTTCGCCAATCCCAACGAATTCTTGGGGCCAGGCCTTTGCCGTATGCTGAGGGCGCCGGAATTTAATTTCGCCAACTGCTCGTCGCTGACGGCCGACGCGGTGACCACGTTGCCGCGTTGGTCCACAACCTCGAGTTGGTTCTGCGCCAGGTAACCCGGATCCTTCTTGATTTTCGGCACGATCTCATCGCGTTGAATGGCGAGGGGAACATTCCAGTACGGCCGGAACACCAGGTACGACATCTCCTGGGAGAAGACAGGCGTGTGCGCTCGGTAAGAGCGGCCCACGACCACCCGCATGGTCAACTCAACCGTTTCCCCGGGCCCGAAGCCGCGCAAGATGAACTCCGGAATGTTGACCAGTATGGGCGGTGGATTGTAAGCGCGAGGCGCCCATCGCCAGCGCTCCAAAGTGAACTCGAGTTGACGTACCCGAGTGCTGAGCGGTGTGTTCAACTGGTCCAAGGTGTCTTTGCCGATGCGTCCGTCAGGCTCGAGTCCGTGTCGCTCCTGGAAGTGCTTCATGGCGTCCACAATTGGGCCTTTATAGAGCGTGGAGTCGGCTGCCACGACGGCGTCCGGCGGGAGATCGCCCACCAGTTTCAGCAGGCGCACAAGCCGAGGCACGCCCGGATAAGTATCGCCTGGGTCAATCGTTTTCTTCTTTGCCGGCGGTGGCAATTTCTCGCCATCATCTTGACTGGCCAACTGCATGTAATGATGGAGCGCATCCTCCGTTCGCCGGTACAAAATATACGGCGGTTCAAGCTGCGACAAGGCGGCGGGAACATCACCCGAACCGATGATTTGATCCCGCAGGTACCGCGGTAAGTCGAATTTGCTGCGCGCGTCGTCGTCCCCAAGACGCACCCGCTGAGGTTTCACCCGCCCGAATTGAACTTCGGAGACGTAGCGCATCAGTGAGACCGTCAAGGCCAGGTCGAAGCGCGCCTGCACGTCCTCCGAGGCAGGCTGACCACCACTCAATGCTGCAACGCGATCCTTCCAGCGCGGGCCGTCGTAATCCTCTGGGATGAGCCCGACTTGGTCTGCTCGTTCCAACACGGTCGTTGCGGCGAGTGCCTGACTCGTGGGATGTCCATCGGTTATCCATGCAAGCGAGTAGTTTGAGGCCTCGTAGAACCTCTTCGCGTCGTCGCGGCAGTCAGAAAAGTCGGGCCAACGCAAATCCGCGAGCGTCCCTGCCTCGATCAAGGTGCGCAACGGTTGCGGGCCCGACGGTGCGGCTTGCGGTGCAGAAGGCGACCTTGCGGCCGCTGCGGCAACTTGGGTGCAGAAGACAACAAATAGAAGCGAAACCTCGTTCGCCCGGCGAACGAAAAGGGGAATTTTCATTGTGTGTATGCCCTCGCGCCAACTCCGGGCGAAATCCAGTCCCGCACGCCGGAGTCTCCTCGAATTATCACCCAGTGTACCACGACCTTTGCACGTGCGTCGCTGGTTTGGAACATGGCGTATTGGGTCAATTTGATGGAGAGATGGCGGGAGATCACCATTTGGCGGGTTAGGTTCGGGGCGACAGCTTCATCCGCCGGATGCCGTACGGCGCTACGCATTGGTACAATCACATACTCTAAAGTAAGAGCGATACCCCACGTGCTGCGAGGCTGATGACCATGGCCAGGACCAGCAGCGCGCCGGAGGCGGCCAGCGTCAGCCGCCAACCAAGCTCGCGCGCCATTGAGGCTAGTGTGGCCATGCAGGGAATGTAGAACGTCACGAACAGGGTGAAGATTACGATTTGCGCCGCGGTCATGACACCCAGGACGTGTGTGGTGCCGAGCGCCTGCATCAACATCAGCAGCGACAGTTCCTTGCGCAGCACACCGAAAATCAGCGTCAGTCCAACCGAACGCGGAAGTCCCAGCAATGCCGTGAACGGGGAGAGCGCGGCGTTGATGCCGTGCTGCCAGCCGTAGAAATCGACGAGACTTAGCACGACGCTACCCACTACCAACAAGGGAAAAGCTACCAGTACAAACTCACGCAGCCGCCACCAGGTTTTGAGAGCGACCACGCGCGGCGCCGGCACCCGGTAGGCGGGAACTTCCATCAACATGCCGGGTGAAATCTCCGGCCAGATATGTGCCAGCACATG
>CAZCVY010000338.1:3953-6288 GCA_964501985.1 uncultured Acidobacteriota bacterium
TCCGCCTGCGCCTGTTCCACAAAGGATTGTTCGAGGTCCGAAGTCCGAAGTCCGGCGTCGGCTGCACGCTTTATGGCCGGATTTTGGTGGGGATCACTCTGCACGAGCTGGAGCGCTCGGAAACGCGCGGGTGGAAAGCCTGTCATTTGCGATTGGTGATTGGTGATCGAAGATCGAGAGCGCAAAACCTCGAGATTTGTGAGCGGCAGAACTGGAAGCACCGCCACTGCCGCGCCGACTCGTTGGTCTTGGTGGCCTTCCATCGTCGGGGAATGTCCGCAGCACACCGACGAGCAACGCCCTGACGCGCATGGAATTGCGGCGATATCAATGCCGGGTGAGCGCCCTGACTTCCGGCTGCTGACTTCTGACTCCCCCAAACCCTTTGGCTTCACCCCCGCTTGCCCTTGCACGCTCGCGGCGATTTTACCAGCGAGCTCGTCGATCGTGCTCTCCGCTTCAGGGGCGTAGACGAAGGCGTGCGGACGGATGTCCGCCTTGGCGACACCCTGTGCCGTGCGAAAGGTCTCGAGGATGCCACGGCCCCTTCCCCCAATTGCCTCCACCACCGGCACTCCGAGGGCGAGTTCCAGGGAATGTGTATCGATGGTCATGCCTTTGCGCGCTGCCTCGTCCATCATGTTCAGGCAGAGCACCATGGGCGATTCCAGGTCCAGCAACTCGAGGGTCAATTCCAGGCTGTGGGCCAACTGCGAGGCGTCAAGCACGTTGACAATGACGTCCCAATCGCATCCCAACAAGTAGTCGCGGCTGACCTCTTCCACGGCCGAGCCGGGGTTCAGGGAGTAAAGTCCAGGCAAATCAATGAGATCCAATATCTCCCCGCCCACCCGCGCCTGTCCGTGGGTGTACTCGACGGTGGTGCCCGCGAAGTTTGAGGTGAGCGAGCGGTAACCCGCCACCGCATTGAATAAGGTACTCTTGCCTGAGTTAGGTTGGCCGACCAGAGCGACCTTCATTGGAGGACTTCGACGCGGATTTTTTCCGCCAGTTGCTTGCCTACCGCAACTCGAGTGCCCTGATTGTCGATCATCAACGGACCGCCAAAAGGGGCGCGGCGCAAGACTCGGACACGGTCGCCGGGCTGGATGCCCATCTGGTTGAAGGAACGCCGAACCTCCCAACCGCCGGTAATCAAAAGAATTCTAAGCTCGGCGTGGTCGCATGCTTCGTAGAGGTTCAAGGGTGAGTCAAAGTTCGCGGAGTCTCTCATAGCACCCCTTAATAGGGCACGATGCGTTCCAGACGGCCGCTGACTTGCGAAACCAACGCCGACGGCTGAAAGTGCCTAATTGCAAATGATTTGCAACTAACGTCGGCTCCAACTGGCCCCTGAGTAAGTCCTTTCTAATGGCCCGCGGCAGAGGGATTTCACGCAAGAGCCGGATTCGGGACTCGGGATACGGGGTACGGGACGCGGGACACAATGTCAGCCTTTGGGTTTTGATTGAATCTGCGGTCTGTAAAGTCCGATGGCCAATCCCGCGGACAAAACAGCGCAGAGCTAACCCGTAGTCCCGTCTCCCGTTTCCCGTGTCCCGTGTCCCGTGTCCCGTATCGCGCCCTTCTCCATCCTTGCCTCAATGTCCCGCAGCCAAGCTTCATCGTGAATGCCGGCGAGGTTCGCCCGGACGTTTTCGATTCCCCCGCGTCGCGCCGTTTCGGCCAAATCGACCGCCACGCTCAGATCGGACGCTGCTTGGGGGATGGTTCGTCCATCCAAGCTCGCCACTTCGCGCGCCACCTCCGCTGCCAACTCTGCGGTGTCCATGGGGATGGCCGAAGCTTCCTTGCTGGCTGCCTCGATCGCCTGGTCGCGGGCGGCTTCCTCCGCCTCGCTGGATTTGGGCAGCTTGAATGCGCGCATGACGGATTCATAGCTTTTGGCGTCCTGATCGATCGTAACCATCAACCTCTCGCGCAGTGCCGCCAAGCGCGCGCGAGTGGCTTCAATCGTGGGATGGTGGGCGGTGAGCGACTTCCGCTTCAACGAAAGGCCGCAAACCATCTCTCCCAAAGCCGCCGCCAGAGCCCCCGCCAGAGCCGCCACGCTGCCGCCGCCGGGAGTGGCCGTGGGGGCGGCCACGGCGTTCACAAAGTCCTCTATCATCGCCCGCAGCGGCGCGTCAGGACGGGCAGTTCGGATCGCCTCCCCAGAAAACGCCGCAGGGCTGGAGAGCGAGCCCTGCGCTACGACCTGTTCCAGGCGGTTTTCCACGATCATCTCCGGCCGGAAATTTTCGATCCGCAAAAGGTGAACGGCATCGTCACTCAGCGCCTTGCGCGGAACAAGCCCCACGATCTCGCTGCCCAC
>CAZCVY010000339.1:0-6227 GCA_964501985.1 uncultured Acidobacteriota bacterium
AATTGTTCGGGAGAAAGATGCATCGACTCGCGGTAGGCGTTGTCGGCGTTGGCCCGGCTCTGCTCGGCCATCATACGCTGGTCTTCGGCCAACTTGCGCTGTTTCTCGGTGTTGACGCGCTGCTCTTGCGCCGCGGTCTCGATGCGTTGGTTCTTAATGGCATCGGGCGGATTGGCTTTGCCCACGGTCATCGTAACGAGCTGCACAGGGATTTTCTTTTGCGTCAGGAATTGGGTCAACTGGTCGTGTATTTCGGCATCGATGAGGTCGAGCGCCGTCGTGCTAATGGCGGTTTCATTCATGCCCCGTTTCCTCACCGCCTGCCGGACCATCGTCTTGAACTGTTCCTCCAGGTTATTTCTGTACCAGTCGGGACCAAAATTCTTGATGAGGTCGACGGAGTCCGTGACCTGAAGAATCATGATGGCATGAAACGTAATGGGAACGCCATCCGAGGTCATCGTATCGGGCAATTCCGTCTCAAATTTCTGCGGCTGCATGTAAACATCCACGCCGTCCGTGGTGAGCGCGGTGAACGTTCTGCCCGCTTTCACCGATTCGGGGTCCACTCCCCCATGCCCGATGATTATGGGTTTCTCGATGAGGACGACTTCATGTCCGGCATCGGGAGTGAAACTGCGGCACGCTACTTGCACACAGAGCAGCAAAACCATACACAGTAATTTGTTCATGAGTCCTCCTTGTCGATTCACGAAACTCACCGAAGATTTCCAAAGGTACGCCCTACACCTCTTCACTCAATGCTCCAGTCCGGCTTTCCGTGGAAGGCGAATCCAACGGCACCGGGGCCAGAGACTCGCACTTCAGGCATGCGGGGCGTTGCCTTGAATTGTTTCACAGCTTCGGTCGCCCGCGCTACTTCCGCCTCTCTACATTTACGGTGCGCAACCCCCTTGTCGGGCGGGATTGGGCATGATAGCTTGGTCGGGTTCTCCAAAGGAGGGGCTATGGAGCAGCACATCACGCGACACGGTGTCGTGAAGATTCCCAGATTAGTTTGTGCAATCGCCTTGGCCGCGTTGGCCATAACCACGTTCTCCGCCCGCCCGGTTGCCGCGGCCGATGGGGATTATCATCTGCTCAAGAAAGTGGTCCTGGGTGGCGAAGGGTTTTGGGACTATCTCATTTGTGATAGTGACGCGCGCCGAGTCTACATCTCGCGCGGCACGCACGTGATGGTGGTGGACGCCGACACCTATGCTGTGGTGGGGGACATTCCCGGCACGGACGGGGTCCACGGCATCGCCCTCGCGCCGGAATTCGGCCGCGGCTTTACCAGCAATGGCCGGAGCAACACGGTCACGATCTTTGATCTTAAGACGCTGAAAGTTCTGGGGACGGCGCCCACTGGCGAGGGGCCGGACGCCATTGTGTACGATCCCGCCTCGAAGCGCGTCTTCACGTTGAACGGTCATGCCGGCACGGCCACGGCCATCGATGCAGCCTCGGGGAAACCCGTCGGCACAGTGACGCTGGGAGGCAAGCCGGAGTTCGCGGCTGCCGACGGCCAAGGACACGTTTACAACAATCTGGAGGATAAGAGTGAAATCGTGCAAATCGATTCGCAGAAGCTCACCGTCACCGCCACGTGGCCGCTCGCGCCGGGTGATTCACCTTCAGGATTGGCCATGGACCGTGAACATCGCCGACTCTTCGCCGGCTGCCACAACCAGATGATGGCGATATTGGATGCGGACTCCGGCAAAGTTGTGGCGACTCCGGCGATCGGGCAGGGTGTGGACGCCAATGCTTTCGACCCGGGAACCCAGTTCGCCTTCAGCTCGAACGGCGACGGCACGCTGACCATCGTTCACGAGGATTCACCGGAAAAGTTCACGCCTGTCGCTAGCGTCACCACCCAGCGCGGTGCGCGAACCATGGCGCTCGACGTGAAAACCCATAACGTCTTTCTCGTGACCGCGGAATTTGGCCCGGCACCTGCGGCGACGGCCGACCATCCGCATCCCCGGCCCCAGGCCGTCCCCGGATCATTTACGCTGCTGGTGTTTGGACAGTAAAGGAACGTAGGGGCACCCCTCGTGGATGCCAAAGCTGGGCCGATTCTGCACCCTGGTGGGCACCCACGAGGGGTGCCCCTACGAGTCCCGCGCGAAAGAGCTCCATTCCGTGACCCCAGATTGCCCGTTTGACCTTCCACCGGCTTCCTCGACACTCGCTGCCGCCAACCCCTCTCAACCCGAACGTGCGGCGAGACGGAGGGTGGTGTACTTGCTCCTCTTGACGGCTGTTGCCTTGCTTCCCTGCCTCGCCACTTTGCGCAACGGCTTTGTGTATGACGATTTCGACCAAGTTCTGGTCAATCCCTACATTCGGAATTTCCATCACCTGCGGGAAATCTTTACCACGTCGGTGTGGTCCTTCATCGGGGATTTCCGCGGCTCTTCCAATTATTACCGTCCGGTCATGTCGGTGGGCTACCTCTTCTGTTACAAACTATTCGGGCTCAATGCTCCGGGGTTTCACCTGGCGAATATTCTGGCGAACCTGGCGGTGGTGCTCCTCGTTTACCTGGTCACGCTCAGAATGTTTCGGTCCGCCGCAGTGGCGTTGGTGTCGGCGTGTCTCTTCGCCCTCCACCCCATTCACAGTGAAGCGGTGGATTGGATCGCCGCGGTTACCGAACTGGAGTTGGCAGTCTTTTACCTTCTGGCGTTTTGGTTGTTTCTCATCTCGGCGCGCGCGGGCGGCAAGTGCTCGACTCCGCTTCAGGTCGCTCTGGCCGGCAGCTTTGCGCTTGCCCTGCTTTCCAAGGAGCAGGCGCTCACGCTTCCCTTCCTCGCCGCGCTCTACGAACACTTTTTCCGCGAGGATCGCGCGGAGACCACCAAAGTCCAAAAGATTCGGCGCTACGGAGCCTTGTGGTTGCTCGCCGTTGTTTACCTCGCGGTACGCGCCCATTATCTAGGCGGATTTGCACCCAGCCGGTCCCGGCTGGGACTAGGGATGGAAGATACTGTGATGTCGGCCCTGGCCCTGTTTGGCCGATACTGCTGGAAGCTTATTTGGCCAGCCGAACTCTGTGGGTATTACAGTTTTCCCACCAACGTTGGTGTGCTCATCCCCTGGGCATTGGGCGGCATTGTAGCCCTGGCGATTTGCGCAACTGCCTTTGGCCTGCTGCGGAAAACGGAACGCCAAGCGGCCTTCGGAGTTGTCTGGCTAGTGCTGACCCTGGCGCCGGTGCTGAACGTTCGTTGGATGACTAGCAATCCCTTTGCCGAGCGGTACCTCTACCTCAGTTCGGTGGGCTTCTGCTGGATTGTGGGCTCGGCGGGCGTCCGAGGTTGGAACTTACTTTCTGCTCACGGCAGTCGTTGGCGAGTCGCCTTGCCGCTCGCGGCCGGGCTCATCGCCACGCTTTGTCTGTATCGCATTCTCGCACGCAATCGCGACTGGCGGGATAATCTCACCTTTTACACCGCGACGCTGGCCATTTCACCAGACGCCTACTACATCCACAATAATCTGGGAACCGAATACTGGAATCACGGAAACCATACGGAGGCGGCAAGTGAATGGCGCACGGCACTCCGCCTCGCGCCCGAGAACGAATTCGCCCTGCACAACCTCGGCCTGGTGGCCAACGAGCAAAAGGATTATCGCCAGGCGGAACTCCTCTTCTTGCACGCGCTGATGATCCGGCCCAATTACACTGACGCCCACTTGGATCTGGGAAGAACTTATGAGGCCATGGACAGGTTGCAGGAAGCGGAAGGCCAGCTCCGCACCGCGGAAAATCTTGCTCCTCTCAATGTGCGGGTGCATAACACTCTGAGTGAATTCTTTCTTGACCGCCGGCGGCTGAAGGAGTCGGAGGCGGAAGCGCGACGCTCCGTGGACATCGAGCCCACACCGCAGGGGTATTGGGACCTGGGGCTAGTAGAGTGGCTCGAGGAGAACCGCGCCGGAGCCGAACACGCTTTTCTGGAGGCGGAGGCCCTGAGCCCCGCCGATAGCCGGTCGCATTTCATGCTGGGACTTTTCTACATGGATTCGCGCCGCACCGCCGACGCCATGCGCGAATACCATGCGGGCTTGCAGCTCGATCCCACCAACACCGATGCCATGGCCAACCTCAAGAAGCTGGAGATTGCCGGGGCGCAGCACCCGTGATTTTACTGAGTTTTACGAAAAGTAGTGACGGACTGCATTCGTAGCGCGGGCGTCCCGCCCGCTGTGAAGCTGTGAAAAAATCGAAATAATGCTTGACTAGCGATATAGCTATGATATGCTTCCCCCTGCGTTTCGCCAGGGAGGTCCAGCATGGGCTACGAGTCGACGGTGCAGGTAATTCAACGCGGCGGCAAGAACCGCCAGTGGTATCTGATCTGTCCGGCGCCTTTGGCGCAAGCGCTGGAAATCGAGAAGGGGGAAGTGATCGAGTGGGTGGTCGAGGATAAGCACACGATGGTCTTGCGGCGCACTCCCCGGCGGACGGATTCATCCCCCACGCGGAGGCGTCGGCATGAGTGAGGTCCGCGAGCAGCAGCAGAAAACGATCTGGAGCGAGAGCGAACTCCCCGCTCGGCCGCCGGAGGCGCCGGCGAGCGAACCTGCCCCCAAGCCCCCGGCGCGTTTCCAGCCGGTGAACCGCCAGCAGATGGTGTGGCGGGCGGTGGACGTGGAGCAGTTGTTGGAGCCCGAGCACCTGGTGCGGGCGGTGGAGGGAGCGGCGGGCCGGGCGGCGATTGACCCGCGGGTGCTGATCAGTCTGTGGGTCTATGCCTATAGCGAGAGGGTGAGTTCGGCGCGGGAGGTGGAGCGGCGCTGCGCCTATCATCCCGCCTACCCGTGGCTGACGGGGTGCGAGGTAGTCAATCAACCCCTGTCGGACTTTCGCGTTGACCACCCGGAGGCGCGGGACAAACTGTTCGCCGATCTCTTGGCGGCCTTGAGTAGAGAGGGGCTGATCGGCTTGGAGCAAGTGGTGCACGATGGCACGAAGGTGAAAGCGGCGGCCAGCGGCAAGTCGTTTCATCGCGAGAAGACCTTGCGTGCGCACTTGGAAGCGGCGCAGGAGCGGGTGCGGGCGATGGGGGATCCGCGGGAAGAAGGGGGGGATCGGCGCACCCAGGCGGCCCGGCAGCGGGCGGCGCGGGAGAAGGTGGAAAGGTTGGAACAAGCCCTGGAGGAGCTGAAAAAGGTGCAAGCCGCTCCCAGGGCACGGGCGGAAAAGTCCCAGCGGCGGGTGAGTGAGACCGATCCGGAAGCGCGCCTGATGAAACCAAGCGACGGCGGCCACGCTCCCAGCCACAACGTACAGATCTCGACCGATGTCGCCCATGGAATCATCGTGGGGGCGAGCGTCACCCAGGACGGCCATGACCTGGGACAACTGGTGCCGGCGCTGGAGACGGTGCAGCAACAGATGGGACGGCCGCCGGCGCAGATGATCGTCGATGATGGCTACACGACGCGGGAGAATATCCTGGCGGCCGCCGACCGCGGCGTCGACTTGATCGGGGGTACGAGGGAGGAGGATAGCGCGGTCGGGCGGCGCGGGCTGGAGACGCGCGGCGTCGATCCGGCTTTTTACCCCGAGCACTTCCGCTACCATCCCGCGACCAACAGCTATACTTGTCCGGCGGGCAAGGAACTTCCTTATCGCACCACCAAACATGATCGCCTGGGCGTCGAGCGCCATGTCTATAAGGCGCGGGCGCCCGACTGCCGAGGATGTGCGTTGCGCGCCCAGTGCCGTCCGGGGAGACGCGGGCGCAGCATCACCCGCCGGGAGTTGGCTCCCCAGGTGGCGGCTTACGTTGCCAAGATGCAGACCGCCGCGGCCCGCGCCGCTTATCGCTGGCGCGCCCCCGTGGCGGAATTCACCAACGCCTGGCTGAAGGCCAAACTGGGACTCCGGCAGTTCGGCGTGCGCGGCTTGCAGAAAGTGCGCTGCGAAGTGTTGTGGGCTTGCCTCACTTACAATATTCAACAATGGTTCCGCCTGCGCTGGAAAGGGCGCTTGGCTGCGGTTCCGGCTTGAGGGACCCGGAGAACGACGTGCGCCCAAGACCCGCGTGTAAAAGCGAAACAACGGGCGCAAAGAAAGGTCACCTAATGAACTCATCATAGCCATTTCCCGTCGATAGCTCAGCCCCTTCAAACGCCTCGGGGAATCTCACACCCGCGGAGCCACAGGCGATTCTTTCACAGCTTCTGGGGCGTGGGCATCCTGCCCGCGC
>CAZCVY010000340.1:0-6215 GCA_964501985.1 uncultured Acidobacteriota bacterium
ACCGCCCTGGGCGATGCTTTCGATAGCATGACCGCGTCGGTCGAGCGGCTGATGCAGGAATCTCAGGAGCGATTGCGGTTGCAGAGCGAGTTGGACATCGCTCGCGAAGTGCAGCGCCAACTCTTCCCGCAGACCGTTCCCAAGGTGCCGGGGCTCGATCTTTACGGCGTTTGCAAAGCCGCGCGATCGGTGAGCGGCGACTACTACGACTTCTTGCAATTGGACGAAAATCGCGTCGGATTGGTTTTGGGCGACGTGAGCGGGAAAGGAATATCGGCGGCGCTTCTGATGGCCGCCATTCAATCGGCCCTGCGCGCGCAGTTCTACAATGGCTCGGGGAACGGCCAGAATTCCACCCTCGCGCAGCTTTCCACGGCCCGCGTCGTCGATCGATTGAACCGCCAGATTTACGCGAACACTCCGCTGGAAAAATACGTGACGTTTTTCTTCGCCGTCTATGACGCGAGGACCCGCAATCTCTCGTACACCAACGCCGGGCACCTGGCGCCCATCCTCTTCCGCAACGGCAAAATCGAGCGCCTCCGCATCGGCGGGACAGTGGTGGGGCTGTTTCCCTCGCCCACCTACGAGGTCGGTGAAGTCCGGCTGGAGCCCCATGACGTCCTGCTTGCTTATACGGATGGTATTACTGAGCCGGAGAATACTTACGGCGAAGAGTTCGGGGAGTCGCGTCTGCTCGATGTCACTCGCGGCATGCTGAACTCTTCGCCGGAAGTGCTGGTTACGGAAATCTATCGGACCGTAAACGAATGGACGGGCAGCCCGGAACTTCAGGACGACATGACGTTGCTCTTAGCGCGGGCGGAGTAAGATGCCCAGGTGAGTCCTCTTAAATCGAACCGCAGGTGTCAACGACTCGAAGGGGAAATAACCAGCCTAGCGCCGGTCAAGCCCAAGTAGCGATCGGTGGACCAGCACGCGGAAATTCCGCGTTCGTCGATGATGACCAACCCGTGAGCATCAGCCAGCGTCAGCGACTGGTCTGCGAACTTCTTGACCATCCTGCTGGTTTTGGCCAATTCCTCGTGATCGAATGGGCGCGCGGCAAGGACCGATAGGTCGTCAAGGAAGTTTAGAAATTGGATGGCACGGTTCCTGTCATATCGCCGCAAAAACCAGCCGTGTCCTTCGGCGATGACGAGGGCCGAGGTGACCAGCGGCGGCGGATTGGAGAAAAGCTTGCGAAAAAGTGGATGGTAGCTATCCGAACGGTCAAGAAAGGCGATGAGCGCCGAGGTATCGACGTAGGCTTCAATCTTTATTGCCATAGACGATCTCGTCAATCGACTGGCCGGACTTGGGGTTTCCCGACTCTACGAGTCCGGCATAGCGCATCCAGCGCGGCTGACCAATCGGGGGCAGTGCACTCTGGATCGCCCGCCGGACATACTCCGCCACGGAGATCCCCAGCGTGGCCGCTTCCCTCTTGGCCAACTTATATTCCCGCTCGTCGAGACTGACCTGCGTGCGAAGCATGTTATCACTCCTAATCGATATGATAACACGATTGGATGCCTGCGTGACATTGTTTTTCTAGGAACGATTCTTGGCGATATCGCCCCGCGACATGGTTGCCGTCAAAAGGGAACTCCGGTAGACTTTGGTGTTAATCCTCGCACCAAGGAGTTGAGGTGTGGCTCTCCGCAATCGCGTTGCCTTGGTAACTGGCGCTTCACGTGGAATCGGCAAGGAAATCGCCCTGGCGATGGGACGTGCGGGCCTGCGTGTGGCGGTGGCTTTTCGCACCAACAAGCTCGGCGCACAACAGGTTTTATCGGATTTGCGCGCGGCGGGAGCAGAGGGCCTGGCTTTCACCACAGATGTGACCGACCCCACACGTGTGAAAGAATTGATCGATGCCGTGGCCAAACAATTCGGCCGTCTCGACGTTCTGGTGAACAACGTGGGCGACTTTGAGTGGAAGCCGGTGGTGGAATCAACTGTGGAAGCATGGAGTTCCATCATCGTGTCGAACCTCTACAGCGTTTTCTACACCACCAAGTTCGCGTTGCCGGTCATGCGCCGGCAGCGTTGGGGCCGCATCATCAACCTGGGCGCGGTGGGCGCCGAACGTGCATTCGGACAGGCGAAAATCTCCGCTTATTCCGCCTCCAAGGCTGGCATTGTCGCCTTCACTCGCTCCGTGGCGCTGGAAGAGGCGCGCCATGGGATCACCGCCAATGTGGTCAATCCGCCGGTGATCGACGAGAAGGAACTCTCGCTCGAAGAAGCCCAGCGGCTGACCGACGTCCGCTTTCCTGTGGGCCGCCCCGCGACCGGCCGAGACATTAGCGAAGCCGTGCGATTCTTTGCCTCGGAAGAATCCGCCTTCATCACCGGTCAGGTGCTCAACGTCAGCGGCGGGTGGATGCTTTAGGGCTCGGGACAAGGGATACGGGACACGGGATTACGATCTCAGCAACTGACTACTGACGAGTGACGGCTGCTTTCATCCATGAAAATTCTCACTTCCTCCGAGATGCAGCGTATTGACCGCTTGACCACCGAGCGCTATGGCGTTCCCAGCCTTACACTCATGGAGAACGCCGGGCGTAGCGTGGTGGAGTTCATGGTGTCGCGACTCGGACCGCTCGCGTCGCACCAGATCGTCGTCCTCTGTGGGAAAGGTAATAACGGCGGGGATGGTTTGGTGGTGGCCCGCCTGCTCCGCGAACAGGGATTTAAACTGCGTGTGTTGTTATTTGCAGACCCCAACGGATTGCGTGGAGACGCGGCGGTGAATTGGGCGCGGCTGCGCTCCTCCGGGCTGCCCGAAATTGTCGCGGACCGGGAAGCGTGGCAAGCCGTCGCGCCATCTCTTTCCGCCACCACGCTGTTCGTGGATGCCTTGCTAGGGACGGGACTGGCCAAGCCGCTCGAAGGTTTTTTGCTGGAGGCCGTGCGCGATATTAACGCGGGTTACCCGGCGGCCAAAGTACTCGCGGTGGATTTGCCCACAGGAATCTCGGCGGATTTCGGCGAACTGATCGGCGAGAACATGCGAGCCGATTTCAGCGTTACGTTCACCGCCCCCAAAATTGCCCATGTGTTTCCACCTGCTTGCGAACGCCTCGGCGAATGGGTGGTGAAACAAATTGGGACTCCCACAGAGGCCTTGGAGAGTGACTCCGGCCTCTCACTGAATTTCGCTGGCCAACAGGATGTGACTTGGATCACCAGGCCACGGGCTGCGTCCGCGAATAAAGGTACTTTCGGGCATGTGCTGATTCTGGCCGGTTCGGCGGGTAAGACGGGCGCCGCTGCCATGGCCGCGCGCGCCGCATTGCGGGCTGGCGCGGGCCTGGTGACGGTGGCCACCGCGAAAAGTGCGCAGCCCATCATCGCAACCATGGGGATGGAGTTCATGACCGAGGCGCTGCCCGAAACCGACGACGGGACCATTTCTCTCCGCGCCCTGGAAGATCCACATTGGGAGAAACTGGTGGCGGGTAAAACGGTGTTGGCCGTGGGGCCAGGTATCGGCGCACATCCCGAGACCGCGGAGTTCGTGCGGACGGTCGTCAATAAATATTCGTTGCCCTTGGTTCTGGACGCGGACGGCCTCAACGCCTTCGCCGGTCATATGGAGTCCTTCCGCCAAGACACGCGGCCCGCAGGCAAGACGGTCTTCACCCCTCACCCTGGCGAAATGGCGCGCCTGACTGGGAAAACGATCGCAGAGATTCAAGCCCATCGAGTAGACGTGGCACGCGAGTTTTCGCAGAAGTATGGCATTACCCTGGTGCTGAAAGGATTTCGAACATTGATTGCCGCGCCCGACGGACGGGTGGAGGTCAATCCCACGGGCAATCCCGGAATGGCTAAGGGCGGAACCGGCGATGTGCTGACCGGTTTGACGGCCGGACTGCTGGCGCAATTTCCTTCACATCCGGTGGGCGAAGTTGCCACGGCTGCGGTATACTTGCATGGATTGGCAGGCGACCTCGCCGCAGGCGAATTTGGACAGCATTCCATGTTGGCCGGTGATCTTCTGGAACAGATCCCGCAGGGTTTCAAGAAATTGACGATTGTCGATTGACGTTTGTCGATTGAGAGTCAAGAACCAACTAGCGGAGTTTTGCCTTCAATTATCGATCGACGGTCATGAATCGAAATTCGACAATCGGCAAACGGCAATCATCAATATTAGCCGAGCGTGTGACGCATTCGCCGGAAGAAACCGTGCTCTTTGGGCGGGATATAGCGGTGCATCTCCGGCCACCTTGTCTGGTTCTGTTGGAAGGTGATTTGGGCGCGGGTAAGACTACGCTGGTGAAGGGAATTGTCGCGGGCTTGGGCGCCGCCAGTGAAGACGAAGTTTCCAGCCCGTCCTTTACCCTCGTGCATGAATACGGTCCGGAGGGCACTGTTTACCACGCCGACCTCTACCGAATCGAGGGCGCCCGCGACCTGGCCACCCTGGGGCTCGAAGACTTATCCGGTCGAGCGGCTACGGTTCTTGTTGAATGGGGCGAGAAGCTTGGCGATAATGCTCCCAGACCTTGCATCAAAATTCGAATGGAGCACTTGGGAAGTGACAACCGTCGAATCCTCATTGAACGTGTGGAAGCGTAGCTTGCGCGCCCGCGCTTGCGCCATTCTCGGACTCCTCGCCACCGCCTTTTTTGCCGGATGCGGCGGCGTTCCCAAGACTTACTTCTACACTTTGCAAGTCCCTGCGACACCCGCGCCGAGCGATCCCAGGACTGAATACGTTCTCGGCGTGGACCACTTCCGGGCGCCGGAAATCTTGCGTACCGACCGCATCGCGTATTATGTGACTCCCACCCAGATCAATTTCTACCAGTATCATCGCTGGGGCGCTGACCCGGCCACGTTGCTCACTGAATTCACCGCCCAGTGGTTGCATTCCAGCGGGGCCTTTGCGCAAGTGAAGATGCTTCCGATACGAGAGCGGGTGGACTACACGCTCGCGGGCAGCGTCCTCCACTTTGAGGAAGTCGATTCCGGCGGAGCCGCCAAGGCGCGCCTGTCCTTGGCCCTTTCGCTCGTGCGGACCAGCGACCGCAAAATGGTGTGGTCGGGCGAACAGCGGGTGGAAACCCCGCTTCAAGGCGGTGGCGTGGAGGGCGTCGCGACCGCGTTGAATACTGCCTGCGCGCAAGCGCTGGGTGAAATGGCCCCTGGGCTCATCGCCCAGGTCGAGCAGGATTCTAAAAGCAGTGGGAAGTGATCGAATCAAGCTGACAGCCCACGGCTAACTATTAACCGCTAACAGCTGACAGCCAAGAGCTCGGGGCGAAATTCCAAGGCCGATTGGCCTGGCGGCTGTAAACCATTCATCGGAGAATTTCTCATTATGACCGAAAGTGTTGGCCCCACGCCGTGGGGCTTGATTGTCGGCTCGTCGAGCGGATTCGGGGCCGCTGCCAGCCTGGAATTGGCCCGCTCCGGACTCAACATCATGGGCGTCCATTTTGATCGCCGCTCGAACATGCCGCAAGTTGAAAAAGTCATTGCGGGCATTCGTGAAACCGGCCGGGACGTCCTGTTTTTCAATATCAACGCTGCCGACCCCGGGAAACGAACAGAAGCCTTGAACCAGATCCAGGAGCATTGGAAAAAGGCAGGGGGGGAGCACTTTGTCAAAGTCCTGATGCATTCGGTGGCATTCGGTTCGCTGAAACCCTATCTGGGCGAATCCCCCGACGACGAACTGACCCAACAACAGATGGACATGACCGTGGATGTCATGGGGAATAACCTGGTTTACTGGGTGCAGGATCTTTTCCGCAGAAAGATGCTCGGTCAGGGAAGCCGAATCTATTGCATGACCAGCGCCGGCGGCCACAGCGTAATTCCGAATTATGGCGCAGTTTCGGCGGCCAAGGCGGTTATGGAATCGCACGTTCGACAACTCGCCTACGAACTTATGCCCTATGGTATTACCGCCAATGCTATCCAAGCTGGAATCACCATGACGGCCGCTTCCAGCAAGATTCCTGGAATCGAAAAGCTTGCCGAGTTCGCCCGGCTGCGCAATCCCGGCGGTCGGCTGACCACTCCTGAGGATGTCGCCCAGGCCATTGCCGCCTTGATGAGCGACAAGACTCAGTGGCTGACGGGCAATGTGATTCGCGTTGATGGCGGCGAGGACATCGTGACGTAGAAGTCAGAGACTAAGTTGACTATACTAAATATTGCGCGTAATTCGGTTTGGGTATACCATCCCT
>CAZCVY010000341.1:0-6189 GCA_964501985.1 uncultured Acidobacteriota bacterium
AACATCCCCGGATGAACCTTCATTTTTGCCGCTTTTCTCCGCTGTCAGGCTCCTGCGGCCCCGCAAACCAACCGCCGATGCTCGCCCTGACACCTGACACCCAGCACCTAAGGCCTGACACCTAACACTTGACACGGCAATTCCGCATGCTCTCGCAAAAAGTGACGCAATTTTCTCCAGTTTCTGCATCGTCTGCTTCCAACCGGCTCGTTTTAGCGCATAACTACCTGTGTTTTCATGAACATCGTGGGTTCTAAAAGTTAAGTTGTTTGTTTTCATGAATATCGTGGGATCGGCCCCAGCGCACCTTCTCTCGTCTTGTGTTTTCAATAACATCGTGGGATCGGTCGTCATTTTTTGATCCCCTTTTTGTTTTAAGCCGCTCGCGATCCGATGCGACTAAATCATTCTGTATCATACGCATACATTTTTTAGAATTTCGTCGTCTCAGCGCATAAGTACCTTCGTTTTCTGGTACATCGTGGGATAGCTCGCCCCACTGCGGAAGTTGCGATATCGGCCCCTGGGTCACGAGAAGTGATTACCGGAATACCGTGCCGGTCTCGTGGAAGCGTTCCAGACCCCAGCAACTCGACCCCCGTGCCAGCACCACTGCGTTTTTGTACCCAACCGACAATACTCCACCATGTCTATATAGCACGTTGGCGACCAGAGGCTAGGTGAATAGGGACAATTTTTTCGGAGGGAGAGAATCTTTGTTGAATTTTCCTCGTGGGGGCGCCCCGCGAAAGCGCAGTGGTAAACCCAAGGCTCGAGTCACCCGCAACCTGAGTTGATCTCCCCCCACAAGCCCGGAGCGCCGAAAGACCTTAGCCCACGGCGTGAGCCATGGGTCAAGCGCGCGCGATGGCCGCCAGCCCTGGAGGGGCGAAAGAAAAGGGGGCATCGACCGCGACCATCCTCGGGTTTCGCCTTGCGTTCCGTTGTTTACTTCTTTCGCCCCTCTGGGGCTCGCGAGAGGCGGCGCATCCTTGACCCACGGCTTACGCCGTGGGCTACGATCTTGCGCCGCGCCGCGGCTGGCACGGTGGAGGTGGTCTTGCGCTAACGACAATGCCCCGTGGGTGTGCCCAGTCGGGGGCCGAATCGGCCCCGGTGGTGGGCAGGCACGCGGCCTGCCCCTACGTCGCGGCTGAGCCACCGTGGCGCCCTCCGTCGTTGAGGTCTGCGCTGCGATTACTCTGCGCGAAGCGCTTTGGACTGCGGCCGCGAAGCTGCCGCTTTTCCCGCTTGAGCCTTTGCGCGTTAGATCAAGGAAGGAAAGCGGCGGCTTCGCGGCCGCAGTCCAAAGCGGGTTTCGACCGCAGGCGACCGGTGGCCTGGCCTCGTCACGCTTTCAAGTAACGAAGCACAATACATCCCGATTTAAAATTTTTTGACCCCACAAACCTTAATTGTAATCTCTCCCGCAGGCTAACACCTTCCATCAGCCGTCTCCCTTCTCCCACAACGATGGGCGAAACGACGAATCGAAAATCATCAACCAGGCCAAGTTCGATGAGTTGTGAAGGAAGACCTACACCACCGACCAAAATGTTCTTGCCTTGTTCTTGTTTCAACTTAAGCATTTCGTCGCGAAGGTTCGTCCGGACAATTCTCGTATTCCGATCTTCAGCATCGTCTAACGATCGTGAAAAAACAATTTTGTTGGTGGAGTCAAATGCTTGACCAAATTCGTTCGATGCTTTCGCCATCGACTGATTTTTGCGACTTCTGGCCAGAAAGGAACCATCAATTGATAGGTTTTACGCCCAAAAACGAGCAGGTCAACCTCTCGGATGAGGTGCGTAAAATATTCATGTATCTCTTCATCGGCATTTTGTTTGGTGTGGTCGCAGCAGCCATCCAGGGTCATGTTAATTGCGAAGATTACATTTCGCATGTGTCCCCCCCGATTCAGACATTCGCCTAATCGTCTAGCGAGGTGGCATGTGTTCCTTGAGTTGGTTCTTGAGGAGCTGGATCTGTTGACGAGTAATCGCCACTTGCCCCGCAAGGATAAGACCCAGTCGGCCGGAACCTTCATCCGCAAACTGCGCTTTATCGATCATGGCGATATCCTGTGCCGCCGGGGGAAAAGTCAGGCTGCGATCGGTCCCCTTCTGCAGGGAGGAGAGCAGCGCCTTGGTAATCTTCTCGCGCACCATCTGCCCGATGGGTCCAGACCGCAGCAGCTCGCCGAGGGAGCCATCGGCTTCGATAGACTCGACTTCGGGCGTCAGTTGCAACGTCTTCCCGTCTTGAACGGTGGGTGTGAATTTCATCTGGATGATCCCGTTGCCGCCCACTAACTTCCGGGCCTCCTTTTTGCCGAGAGCCTTGAAGCACGTGTATCGCTCATAGTGTAGTTGAACCACGGCTCGACCGGCGGGGCCCGCCGGCACGAGCGTAGCATGTTCAATCGCGATGCGGTCGCCACAGGTGTCATTCTTGTCTAGCTGGGACTGCAAAAGGCCCGTAATGTTCTGCTGAAGATCGGAGAGGTCCGCGTCCATCTCGAGTTTGAGGATATACTCGTCGTGGCCGCGGGCGTCCACGGAGATGTTTCCGGAAGCGACCACGCTGAGGGGCTGATTCTGGATGTTCAATGGGATTCTCTGAGGCGGAATCTTAAAGGTAAAGTCTTCAGTCTTAGCCGGAGCCGAAAATGCTTGAACCACGAACACCAACGAGAGAACCGCGGAAGCGAGCGAATTACGAAACATGAAACCCCACCACGCCAAGTTTTTCCCAAGCCGGGCGCGGCGACTGGCTGCGCTCCTGGAACAATCTTGCCTGCACCAGCCTGCGAACGCGCCGCGCCTTCACCGCCCACTTTCCTGAAAGATGAGTCCTTCAGGTGCGTTCACGGCCCATCAATAGTAGGATGATGTAATAGGGCGCGGGTTGTATGCGCCCGGGTCAATGCATTTCCACTGCTTCGAATACGCGCTCAATGAGTCGTGAGGCCGCCTGCGGACTGCCTTGCCGTTCGTGCTGTTAATTTCAAGGTTGCTGTGTAGACCTTACCATTTTTTGCCGTTGCGCAAGAGCCGGTTTTCCCGTATCTTGAGGGGCATGGACGTGCACCTGAACAATCCCGATTTGCAGGCGAAGCTCGACCGCTGGGTTACGGAAACCGGTCGCGGTCCCGAGGAGCTGGTTGAGGACGCGATGGCTGGTTACTTCGACGAACTGGCCCGGACACGCGAAATGCTCAACAGCCGCTATGACGACCTGAAAAGCGGCAGGGTGAAGCCCATTTCCCGTGACGAGATCGTTGCTTATTTCCGCGAAAAGAGCGCCGCCCGCCGAACACCGCGCGGTTAATGGTTACTTATGATTTCCACCCCGAAGTCCGGGCCGACCTCGACGAGATTTGGCAGTTCATTGCCGCGGACGATCCCGACGCCGCCGACCGCATGATTGCGGAAATAGTTGAGGCCATAGATAAACTTGTCCCTTTCCCCAGTGTCGGCCACAGACGCCCCGACCTGACCTCGCGCCCTTTGCGCTTCATTCTGGTACGTGAATACTTGATTGCCTACGCGCCCGAGGAGAAACCTTTGTGGGTTGTTGCTGTTCTGCACGGACGGCGCAGCCCGCGACTGATGGCCGCAATTCTCAGAAGCAGAGAGTAACCCTCGCCCCTTCCCCATCCGATCAAGGACGTGCGAGCATGCGACCTCCTGGTGGCGGAAGTCGGGAGAGGCGGACCTTATCTAAACAAAACCTCGCCAGTCCGTATGGGCGCTCGCGAGGTTTCGAAAGTCAACGCACCTGGAAGCTTCAGCGGCTGTCCGCAGAGATACCTAGAACAGAACCTTCAGCCCGAACTTAATAAGACGGTTGCCGCCGCTGAAGAGGGACGGAGTGCCAAATCCTACGCCTTCCGAGGTGTCGCCGGCATCTTCAATCAAAGGATCGACCGAGGCGAAATTGGGGTGGTTGAACACATTCTGGAACGCCGCGTCGAAGCGGATCTTTACGCGCTCGGTAACGTTGGTGTCCTTGGTGATTTGGAAATTAGCCTGGTTAATGGCCGCGTCCCGCAGGGAGTTGCGGGCCGCCGTACCCCATGGTTCCCCATAAACTGAATCCGCAAAGGCGCCGTTCACCACAAATCGAGCTTGGTTGGCGCCGACGGTCTGCACGGTCGCGGTGCTGTTGAAGGCATTCCAGCTATAGAGTTGGTTGGGAGTGCCGCAACCGCTCGCGCCGCCGCTCAGTGAGCAGAGGTCACCGCCGTAAATGGCGACGCTCGAGGCGGGAGCCAAGGGGTTGGAGACGAAGGGACGAGCAGTCTCATAAGTCCCAACGTCGGCGAGGTCGAAGTTCGTGTCATACGCCGTGCCGCCCGTCGCGTAGTTCAGCTCGTATTGGATCGGCGTGTAGGGCTGACCGCTGGAAATGATGTACGTGCCCGAAAGCGACCACCCGCCAAGCGCGCGCCCAACCCATCGGTGCTGATCGCGGAAGAAGGGAAGCATCTCGACGAAGCTCAGTGTCCACTGTTGTGGGATGTCTTGGCCGGACAAGGCGTGCTCCCCGTGCAAAGCATCGAAGGGATTCTGGGCTGCCCAGGAGGTGTTGGCGCCACCGAATGTGGAAAATATCTCGCTCGTATTATCGGTTGTCTTGCTCCAGGTGTAAGAGGTGCGCAGGGTCAACTGATGCCACAAGTTGTCAGTCCGTAACTCGTTCTGCCAACCGTTGTAGTCGGAAACGGCGGTATTGCCCACTTCGTACAGAATCCCCTCATTGCAGTTCTCGCGACCTACCGCATTGGGGACCGCGGCATTGGCGGCGGAGCAGGGCGTGACGCCCGAAGGAACCAAGTTGGGAAACGAGGCAGCCAACCCCGCGGCATAGGGGTTGGCGTTAATAGCCTGGAATAGCGCTCCGGCATGATTGCCCACGTAGCGCGACTCGACCACGGCGTGGCTGGAAACTTGACGCTGAAGCCCAAACGACCAGCCTTGCACATGATCGGGGCCGAAATTGGGAGGTATGGCATCCTCGTTGAAACTGCGCGGATCGGAGGTCCCAAGCGTCAGGAAGCTGGCGAGTTGGCTCCGGACAACAGATCCCAGGGCGTTGGCAGGCATAGGGTTGTCGCTCGCCGTGACGCCTGTGAGGTTTTGGGCCAGAACCTGGGGCGCGGAAGTCGCCACGTTCAGGTAGATATTGTAGAACGCGGGATCGTAGGTCAACCGGTAACCGCCTCGTATGACCGTCTTTCCGCCATGCGGGGCATAGGCGAATCCCACGCTTGGGCCGAAGTCGTCCTTGTGAGAAGGAATATGCGGCGAAAGCCGGACCGCAAGCGGGAGTGACGGATCGAAGAAGGGCGCCGAGCCGGTTTCGTTGGCGAGGTCTTGTTGATAAAACAAGTTGGCAGGTTGGCCGAAATAGGCATAGGAAAGGCCCAAATTCAAGGTCAAGTTTTTCGTGGCCTTGAAGTCGTCCCCCACGTAGAAGAAGTTGTCGTGCTCGCGGAAATCCAGATTGGGATTTCCCTGGGTGATGCCGATCGAGCTCGGGACGTCCTCAAAGTAGTCGGCCAAGGTCGCGAAGCTATACGTTCCGTTGTAGTTGGGGAGCCATATGTTGGGCGAGCGCTGGTACGTAATGTTCGTGCCCGCCTTCACGGTATGTCGTCCGTGCGTCCAGGAGAGATTGTCTTGAAACTGATAGCTGTTGGTAACACGTCCGTCAGGAAGAACGCTCGAGTAGCCGAAGCCGGCATAACCCGGGGGCAACGACACGCTTGCCAAAGCGTCCGCCAATTCGTTTTCCGTCGGCACCGTGTTCCCAATGGAGTTACCACCAAACTGGAGGACAAGGCGATAATAGTTGCCACGAGCTTCATTCACCAGGTTAGGAGTGAGCGTCCGGGTCCAGTCCAAGCCGGACTGGAGGGTCGCGGCCGGAATATTGACGGGGTAGCCGCCCCAAGCGTCGCCCTCGTCGACATTCACGTTCGTCGTTGTTTGGCGGATGTAGCGCGCGTAAATGCGGTCCTTGGACCTTTGGTAGTCCAGACGGCCCAACCAGTCGTATTCCTTGTACGGAGTCGGCAGAGTGCGCTCCACTCCAGCAAACTGAACAGGGCCGAGCGGGCTGCCATTCGAGCAGGTAATGCCGGGTACGGTTTGCGTGGTAAGCGAACTCGCCTGTGGCTGGGGG
>CAZCVY010000342.1:0-6173 GCA_964501985.1 uncultured Acidobacteriota bacterium
AGCGCCAAGGCATCCACCGTACGCCCTTAGTAGCTTGACCATAATATCTGCTCAAAACATCAAGAACAGTTTACGGTTCTCAGTTTACAGCTCACAGCCAAAGACCAAGACGTAAGCCCTTACTGTTTACTATTGACTGTCGACCGTTGACTGCCCTTTTCGCAGATTCGCCTTTCTTACACTGCCCGGATCCAATCCCGGACAGTTTGCAGCCACCAGGCTCAAGTTTCCGATCCTTGAGGAGAGCATTTGATTGCCCCCACCGAGAACCAGCTACCGAGCACTGATAACTGCGACTACTAAGTAGACGCCACACTATTCAGTTTTCAAAGAGCACCGAGTGTCCAGAGCCGACTCGCGTCTCCCTGGGCCTCTTCCTGCAACCTTGCACCCGTCATTCGACAGGGCTGCCGGGATGCTGGGCTTGATTCCCCCGGACAACCGGGCGAGACCAACCTCAGCAACCCAACAAACATCCTCTCGACACCACTCAAGAGCGCACAACACAGTTCGCGCGCCTTTGCGGCCGCCGAGTTCGACTGCTGTAAGCTTCGAGGATTGAAACAGGCGGGAGGGTTTCTTACTGGGGACCCACTTGCCTCAAGCCCTTATCCGAAAGCCTTTCGCGTATCGACCTCCGAGGAGTTTCAACCGAGTCGATGTGGAGCGTCAAAACTAGCTCGGCTGAAACCACGAATCAACCGTGCTTCCTCTTACTTCGTCCACCTTCGTACTGGCAATCAGAAATACTACTGTAACATTTTCGTAATTGCAAGGGTTTTTTTGCCACCCATAAATTATTTCCGCAGGGCCCTAGAACGCCCTTTTCCCCATCGCGAATCGCGTTCGGCAAGCGGAAAGAACGGCCAATCGCATTATACAATAGGGATTCTGTTGACCGCAATGTTCGTAAGGATGGGTGGCCAACGCCACGTGCTATGAAGTCTTCTCACCGTCATGGCCACGTAGTAATAGCTCTGGAGTTTGCAATGCTACGGCGAAAGGGTAGCGAGGAAATGTTGCTCACTGAACGCGTATCAGCAATTGCTTTGATAACAGTTCTCGTGCTTCCACTTTCAGGCCTTTCTCAGGGCGCCCAGAATTCGGGCGCTCGAGAGAGCAAGGCCGAAAGCGGTGTGATCGTCTGTAGGGTTATGGAAACCTTCGAAGATAATCGGCTGGGCATGCGAGCCATTATCTTCCATCAGCGCGACAAGGCCGACGGGCCTCGGCTGGGAGCCCTCCTCGTAGCGCAATCAGGTAAAGAGATGGACTTGGAAACGATCGATGGCCGGCGTTACCACGTTACTGTCTTCCGCGTCAAAAGCGCCTTCGGACGTGGGCTGGTAATGGTGCCGACGTCCAGGTTGAAGCTGATTGAGCATGATGAGTTCAATTTGCTTCTGCCGCCAGCGGATTGACGGTTGACATCCGGATAATCCTTTTGATGCGTACCCAGCCTCTCTCCTTCGAGTGTGGTGTCCCGGCTAACGACTTACAATGGCGGTCGCGGCCCGTAGTCGTTCTTGTTGTCAACAATTGCGCAGGACACCACACTATCAAAAGTCTCTTGCACACTTACCGTGGTTGGATTAAGAATCAGAGGGAAGTGATTCGCTCGAATTTCCTCGGCAACAAATAGCATCAGTAACCATTACGAACCATCAAGGCGCAAACCGTCATCAAATAGAAGGGGGATTACGAATGATCGTGGGTGTTCCCAAAGAGGGCTTTCCCGGCGAGCGTCGCGTCGCTCTGGTTCCGGTGGTTATACCCAATCTCACGAAGGCAGGATTTCAAATACTGGTGGAAGCGGGCGCCGGAGTCAGCGCGGGATATCCCGACGCCGATTACGTGGAGAAGGGTGCCACGCTCGCGGCTTCGCGCGCCGAGGTTTTCCAGTCCGCTGATGTCATCGTACAGGTTCTCAGTTACGGGTCCAACGATGCCACCGGCAAAGACGACCTCTTGCTTTTTCGCCGCGACCAAACGGTCATTGGCTTCCACCGTCCTTTTGGCTCTCTGGAATCAGCGCAGCAACTTGCCTCGACCGGAGTTAGCTCCTTTTCCGTCGAATTGATGCCCCGCATTACGCGCGCGCAAAGCATGGACGCACTATCCTCCATGGCCACAATCTGCGGTTATAAGGCCGTGCTGCTTGCCGCGGACCGCCTGCCGCGCATGTTTCCCATGCTCACAACGGCGGCGGGGACCATTACGCCAGCGCGCGTCTTCATCATTGGCGCCGGAGTGGCGGGGCTGCAGGCGATCTCGGCAGCACGGCGGCTGGGCGCAGTGGCCTCCGCTTACGATCTGCGTCCGGCGGCGAAGGAACAGGTTCAAAGCCTCGGCGGACGGTTCATCGAGTTGCCGATCGAGGCCAAAGACGCGCAAGACGCGCGCGGTTATGCGAAGCAGCAGGACGAAACCTTTTTCCAACGCCAGCGCGAGCTGCTGGGGCGCGTCGTGGCGGAAAGCGATGTGGTGATCACCGCCGCCGTGGTTCCTGGGAAGACGCCTCCAGTGCTCATCACGCGCGAAATGGTGAAGAGCATGGCGCCGGGCTCAGTGATCGTAGACCTGGCTTCTGAGCGCGGCGGCAACTGCGAGTTGACGAAAGCAGGCCAGCGCATTATCGAACACGGCGTGACCATCATTGGTTATGTCAACGTGGCAAGTACGGTGCCTTATCATGCGAGCCTGATGTATGCGAAAAACCTGACAGCCTTTCTTCTGCATTTGGGAAAGGAAGGCAAGCTACAACTGAATCTTGACGACGAGATCACGCGCGATACTTTATTCACGCGAGGCGGCGATGTGGTGAACTCCCGTGTGCGGGAATTCTTCGCGCTACCCGCGCTTGCGGCGCAAAAAACTTAAACGCAGGTTTTGGGACTTGGGAAAATTCCAAGGAGCCGGAAAACGGCGAATTCCATTGTGGATAAACCGCAAATGACCCCCAAAGGGTGCACAAGAATGAAGCAAGGCTTTAATTTAAGTGATTGAATATAAATCACTTAATATGTTTTTCAGCGCCTGACGCCGATTCCAGGGAGGAACCCGTGACTTTTGATCTCATCAATTGTCTGTATGTCTTTGTGCTGGCGGGATTTATTGGATTTGAAGTGATCCGGCGCGTGTCCCCGTTGCTGCACACACCGCTGATGTCGCTGACCAATGCCCTGGACGCCATCGTGGTGGTGGCGGCGATCATCATTGCCGGCCGCCACGACAGCATGCTTTCCACCATCCTTGGCGCCGCGGCGGTGGCCGCGGCCTTCAGCAACATGATCGGCGGATTCCTGATTACCGACCGCATGTTGCGCATGTTCAAGCTTAGCCGGACGAAGAAACCATGAACCACCTCCTTCAGCAGCAGCTCATCGACGTGGCCTACATCGCCGCGGTGGCGCTCTTTGTCCTGGCGCTCAAATGGCTCAGTTCGCCGGCCAGTGCGAAGCGCGGAGTGCTGGCGGGCGAGTTCGGCGCCGTACTAGCCGTCACTGCCACGCTCTGCGACTACCAGATCATCGAGTACAAGTGGATCATCGTCGCCCTGGCGGTGGGGGCGATTGTAGGCATTCCCCTGGGCCTCGTGCCCATGACCGCGGTGCCTCAGCGGACGGCCCTCAGCCACGCGTTTGGCGCGCTGGCAGCGGCGATGATCGGCATTGCCGAATATTACGTTCGCGTCCCCCACCTGACGAAATTTGAGATGGTGGAGATCGCGCTGGAAGTGATAATCGGCTCGCTCACCTTCACCGGAAGCCTGATCGCCGCGGGAAAGTTGCAGGAAGTGTTGCCGCAGCGGCCGATTACCTACCGAGGCCAGAACATCGTCAGCCTGTCGGTGCTCGGTGCGGCGGTCCTCATCGCGCTGTGGCTGATGTTCCATCCCGAATCCTCGCGCCTCTTCCCCGCGATGGTGTTGGTGTCGCTCGTTTTCGGCGTGATGCTCGTGACCCCGATCGGCGGCGCCGACATGCCGACGGTCATCTCGCTCTTGAATTCCTACGCCGGACTATCCGCGGCGCTGCTGGGCTTCGTGCTCAACAATAAAGTCTTGGTGGTGGCCGGAGCGCTCGATGGCTCGTCCGGTTTCATTCTGTCGGTCATCATGTGCAAGGCCATGAACCGGTCGTTTACCAACGTGATGTTTGGAGCCTTTGGGCAGGTGCAGGCTTCAGCGGCGGGGGCAAAGGAGGAGCGCACGGTGCGCAGCGCCACGGCGGAAGAGGCTGCGGCCATCCTCGGCGCGGCCAACACTGTGGCAATCGTTCCCGGCTACGGAATGGCAGTGGCGCAGGCTCAGCACAAGGTCCGCGAGCTTTTCGACACGCTCACAAAGAAGGGGATTGACGTCAAGTTCGGAATTCATCCCGTCGCCGGCCGCATGCCGGGCCACATGAACGTGCTGTTGGCGGAAGCCGACATTCCCTACGACCGCATGTTGGAAATGGACGCGATCAACCCGGACTTCCCTCAAACCGACGTGGTGCTGATCATCGGCGCGAACGACGTCACCAACCCCGCGGCCAAGACCGATCAGGGAAGCCCGATCTACGGCATGCCCATTCTGGAAGTCGATAAGGCGCGAACGGTGATGGTCATCAAGCGAAGCATGAACCCCGGCTTCGCCGGCATCGACAATCCGCTTTACTACGAAGACAAAACCCTAATGCTCTTCGGCGACGCCAAGGGATTTGTGGGCGACATCGTGAGAGAGCTATCGGGGGGCGGACATTAGGAATTGCCGATTGCCGATTTTTGATTGCCGATTGGCGATTTGCGATTGCCGATTTGAGGACGGTGTTTTCGGTTCAACCACCTTTCCTGATGGCATGCTTGCGAAGCTTTAGAGTGCGGCAGCTTGCCACCGCTTTCCCCCTAGCGAGCTTGCTCGCGGCACTTCGAAACGGCGCCTGTTTCCCCCCTACCCAGAGGCGTGAAGCCCCAGCAAGCTGGCTGGCGAGAAAGCGGGAGCAAGCTGCCGCACGCATTATGAAGGGGTGCCCCTGTCGAGTTCGGGTAGTTCGTGGAGAGTGGAACGAAACCTAGACCCAGGAGGGACATCCCATGAAGGTTATCAAGGATATCGTAAATCGAGTCGTTCGGTACATCGGCATGGACGTTCACAAGGACAGCACGACGGCGGTGGTTCTGGATGCGCAGGGCAGGGTGGTGATGCAGGTGACGCTGCGCACCGAAGCCAGCGCGTTGGTTGATTTTGTGCGGGGACTTCGCGGTGCCTTGCATCTGACCTTGGAAGAAGGCACGTATTCGGCCTGGCTCTATACGCTGCTGGCGCCGTGGGTGGAGAAACTGATCGTCTGCAACCCGCGGCAGAACGCGCTGCTGAAGCAAGGCAACAAGAGCGATCGCATCGACGCGCGGAAGCTGGCGGAGTTGTTGCGCCTGGGTTCGCTGGTGGCGGTGTATCACGGCTCGCCGGGAATGCGCACGCGGAAAGAACTGGCCGCCAGCTATGAGGCATTGGTCAGCGACGGCACGCGGGTGATGAGCCGGCTGAAAGCCTTGTACCGGGGCCGGGGGATTCGCTGCGGGGGGACGCAGGTTTACTTGCCGCGGCATCGCCAGAGCTGGCTGGAGCAGTTGGTGGAACCGGGCGCTCGCCAGCGGGCGAAGTTGCTCTACCAGGAACTGGATCTGTTGCTCCAGCTCCGTCCCCAGGCGCGCCGGGCGCTGCTCGCCGAAAGCCGCAAGCACCCGGAGCAGAAAATCCTGCGCACCATTCCCGGGATGGGAGCGATCCGCGTGGCGCGCGTGCTGGCGGTGATGCAAACGCCGCACCGCTTCGGCAACAAGCGCAAGCTGTGGGGCTACGGAGGCTTGGGCTTGCTCACCCGCGGCAGCGCGCAGTACCGGCTGCAGCAAGGCGAACTGGTGGTTTCCCCCAAAGGCGCGATGGTGCGGGGACTCAATCCTGCCCACAACGCGCGCCTCAAAGACATCTTTAAAGGCGCCGCCCTGGCGGCCTGCCGCCGCCCCGGCCCTCTGCGCGAGGCCTACGAACGATGCCTCCGGGAGGGGATGGCCGAGCACTTGGCGCGCCTGACCATCGCCCGCAAGATCGCGACTTTGGTTTTGACCCTATGGAAGAAAGGAGAACGTTTCGACGCCCAGCGATTGAGAAGAGAACAAGCAGCCTAGCC
>CAZCVY010000343.1:0-6170 GCA_964501985.1 uncultured Acidobacteriota bacterium
GGTCTGACACGCGACGATGGTCTGCGTTGAAGAGGTTGTCGGCGACGATCTGATAATCGTTGTAGGAAGTATGCGTAAAGGCACCGCGGCCGTTGCAGTCACCCAGGGCCCAGATGCCGGGCACGTTGGTCTTCAGTTGGTCATCAACGGTGATGTAGCCGCGCTGATTCGTCATAACCCCGGCCCGGTCGAGACCCAGGTCGCTTGTGTTGGGAGTACGTCCCACCGCCACAAGAACATGCGTACCGATTACTTCCGGCGGTCCTTCTTTGCATTCGACACCGACGCTAATCTGGCCCTCGCGCTTGGCCAGCGAGATACATTTCGCATCTGGCCGAACCCGTATCTCCTCCGCCTCCAAAATTTCCCGCACGGCTTGGGAAACATCTTCGTCTTCACGTCCAATCAGATGCGGCCCCATCTCTACAATCGTGACTTCACTCCCAAAGCGGCGATACATCTGGGCAAATTCCAACCCAACGTAACCGCCGCCGACAATAACCAGATGCTCCGGCAGAAAATCGATATCCATCATCGACGAGTTGTTGAAAAAGGGTACATCATGAATCCCCGGGATCGCGGGAACCCAGGCACGCCCGCCAACATTGATATAGATCTTGTCGGCTTCAAGGACTTCATCGTTGACCACGACGGTGTGGGGCGACTCGAAGCGCGCCTGACCCCGGATAACCGTACAATTTCTAAGCCCTCGCAGCCGTTCTTCGACGCCCCGGCTCCACTGTCCGGAAACATCATCCTTGCGCGCCTTAACTCGTTTGATATCGACGCGCACATCGCCTTTGACATCAAACCCAAATTCGGCGCCCCTGCGGGCAACATGGGCCGCATACGCGCTCGCAACCATGGTCTTTGTCGGTGTGCATCCCGTATTCAAGCATGTGCCGCCAAACTTGTGGCGTTCAATAATTGCGACCGCCATGCCCGCGGCCGAGAACCGCTCCGCCAAAGACGGACCTGCCTGGCCGGTTCCGATGATAATTGCATCGAGATGCTGTGACACGAACCACCTCCTTTAAGGTCGAGCTTGAAATGATTCCAGGAGAAGACTCCGGGAGTTTGCATCGTGTTTTCAGTGCTCCGGTAATAGCGCTCATGCTGGCCTTTCGAGCATACCTGAGAGGAGCTGTGCTCGCCGTATGGCTCTGATTGGCCCGCTGATGCCCACGAGAACCTCTTCTGAAAGGAGTATCGGCTCTTACCAAGCCGCGAAGTGCCGGCCCTTTTGTTTGCCCTACGCAGAGGCGCTAGCGAAGGTGCATATGCGGTACCAACACCCAACAAGGGCCAAAAAGAGACTATCGCCCCGTTCCTCAGGCATTTGAACTAAGTTGAAGACACCGCATCAAGCCTTCCGGGTGGCGAAAGTCCTAATCCAGAGACGGTGGATTGACATTTGTCAAAGGCGTTCGAAAGGGTCAACTTTCAAGAGTTGGTTGATGCGGGTTACTGCTGGACAGAACCGGCAATTCAGGCAGCCCGCTGAGATGGCTTCGGAAGCACTTGCTGCTTTGTTCGCGAGCAATACCGAGCTTGCGCATTCTGTAGACCAGGGTAGTCCGCGGCATTCCCAGCCGCGCAGCGGCGCCATTGTCTCCCCCGAGGACCCAGCGTGTGTCACGCAGGACTTCCACGATGTGGTCTTTTTGGGCCTCCGCCAGCGTTCGTTTCGACGCCGTCGAGGTTTGACCGGGCAGGTATCTAAAATCGCCGAGAACCGGGCGGAGGGATGGTCCAGTGGACATAATGACGGCGCGCTTAAGAACGTTTTCCAGCTCGCGAATATTGCCCGGCCATTCGTACAGTTTCAAGAGCTCCATCACTTCGGGCGGGATCGTCTCGATTCTTCTTCCTAACTCGAGTGAGAACTTTCGCACGAAGTATTCGACCAATGCCGGAACGTCCTCCACCCTGTCGCGAAGCGGGGGAAGGGTGATCGGGAAGACGTTCAATCGATAGTAAAGATCAGCGCGGAACTTGCGCTCTTGGACCATTCGCCACAGGTCCTGATTGGTCGCCGCAATGATCCGCACGTCGATTTGATAGGTGCGGTCACTTCCCAGGCGTTCGAACTGCTTCTCCTGGAGAACGCGGAGAAGTTTGGGTTGTAGCTCGAGCGGAAGCTCTCCGATTTCGTCTAGAAATAGTGTTCCGCGCTCGGCCGACTGAAAGCGTCCCATGTTCTGAGTCACAGCCCCCGTGAAGGCGCCGCGTTCATAGCCGAAGAGTTCGCTTTCCAGCAAAGCGGCGGGAATGGCCGCGCAATTGAGAGCGACAAAACGGTTCTGCCGGCGGGGGCTGGCCCCATGAATCGCGTGTGCGATTACCTCCTTACCTGTCCCCGTTTCCCCCTGAATTAGGACAGTGAAGTCTGCTGGTGCAACCCTTTCTACCGTTTCGAGCACGGCCCGGAATTTCGGACTGGAGCCGATCAAGTCTAAACTGGACATCGTATTGCTCCTTAGTGGAATGCGAGGATTAATGCTCGCTATTCCTCTGGCCAAGCCGGAGTGCTTTACCCTCCGCTTCGTTGTCTCGCGATCCACTCGCGGACGTATGGATCACAATTCACCAGGGCGATGTTAGCCGCTTCGCACCGAGCCAGAAAATTGATGCCGTCTTCGCCCGTCAGCGTCATATCCTTGAGGTCGAGAACTATGCGGCGACCCTTCGCCTCCGCGCCAAGTAGTGTTTCCAGCTCGGCGATATGCTCTTTGTCGAGCCGGCCGCTGAGCTTAAAGACCACTTCCCCGTTTACTGACCTCTGAATTCTTAACATTCTGCCCCTACCAGGAAGTCGATCTATAAAAGCGCAAGGCACGTTTGAAACGTGCTCCCTGGCATTTTCCAAATCCCTCGACATCCTTATATGCAAGTTCAACACCAACTGGAAGTTGATGAAATGAAAGACATTGACGGACCGCCAAATTGACGAGCGTCATCAATTGACGAATGCCGTACAAAGATCTTCTCATAAGGAGGGTAAGATTAACTCAGGTGGGGTTAGCTGTTTTTCAAAGGATCTATACCCCTGAAGCGGTTCTTATTGATCTTCAACGACTTGATCTTCGACTCCAGAGTAGTCCGTGGCATGCCGAGTCTGGCCGCGGCGCCGGACGGCCCATATACACGTCCTCCGCATTCGCGCAAGGCAGCTTCAATCATGGCCTTTTCCTCAGCAGGATTCCGGCTAAAGAGGTCCGGGTGGATCTCCCGGTCAGTGGACGGAGGCTGCATGGAAAGCCAACTTTCATCCACCGAAAATGTCTCTGTTTCATTTACGATGACAGAGCGCTCAATCACGTTCTGTAATTCCCGAATATTACCCGGCCAGGAGTAGGATTGGAGCCGGTCGAGGCTCTTCTTGTCGACCGCCGTAAAATGCCTGCCTGCTTTCCGTGCATAGCGGTTCAGGAAATAAGTGACAAGCAAGGGAATGTCTTCTCTTCGTTTCCGCAGAGGCGGCACCTCAATGGGAAAGACGTTCAGCCGGTAAAACAGGTCGCTGCGGAACGTACCCGCAGCAATTGCGGACTCAAAGTCGCGGTTGGTGGCGGCGATCACCCGCACATCGGCCCGAAGGGTTGCCGTTCCTCCGATGCGCTCAAATTCGTGTTCCTGAAGAACCCGCAAAAGAGCAATCTGAGTTTCTGCCGGGAGCTCTCCAATCTCGTCAAGGAAGATCGTGCCTTTCTCGGCCAGTTCAAACCGCCCCAAGCGACGCTGAGTTGCTCCCGTGAAGGAACCCTTCTCATGGCCAAATAATTCTGATGCGATGAGGTCACGTGGGATCACGGCGCAATCCACACTCACGAAAGGGTATGAGGATCGCAGTGAGCGCCGGTGAATGGCACGCGCGACCAGTTCCTTGCCCGTGCCGGTCTCGCCGGTGATCAGAACGCTGGAGTCGGTCGGCGCGACCTTGGAGATGCGGGAGAGCACCTGTTTCAGGGGCGCCGAAGTTCCCACGATTTCCTCGAACATCGATGCCTTGTCGATTTCCTCGCGCAAGGCAACGTTCTCTTCCTGGAGCCTTTGCTCGGCTAGCTTGCGATCGTCGATATCGGTCCCGGCGGCGTACCACCGCGTGATGCGCCCCTGTTCGTCCGACACCGGGCTCAATCGATAGTGGAACCAGCGATACTGTCCGTCCTTTCTCTGGAGCCGCGCTTCGTACTCAAACGGCGATCCCCTTTGGAGTTTTTCGGGAAGGTCTTTTGTCACGATTTCAGCATCCTGTGGATGCAACACCTGCCACAAGTCGGCATTCTTCCATTCCTCCAAAGTAACGCCGTAGTAGTCCAGTGACACCCGATTGGTATAGAGACGCACCCCGTCGGGTCCCAGCAGAGTGATGTGCAGGGGCGACAGGTCGAGGAGTTGCCTCGCTTCCTTTTCACTTTGGCGAATCTTCTCTTCCGCACGCTTCTGGTCGTCGATGTCGGTGGTCGTGCCGATGAATTTGAGGACTTCTCCTGCTGCATCGCGCAAGACCACGGCTTGCTGGAGATGCCAGCGATAGGTCCCATCTTTAGCACGGAGAGACCGGGTTTCGAACGCAAAACCCTGTCCCGAGCGTACTCCGTCCCAAAAGGCCCTCGATGCCGCTTCGCGATCCTCGGGGTGGACCGCGGTCATCCAGGCCTCGGGACGCGACCGGACGAAGTCAATGGTCTGACCGGCGAATTCAAGCCACACTTGGTTCACGAAATCCGCGGTCCCATCAGGCTTGAGCGCCCAGGCAGATACAGGAAGACGCTGCAGTAGCTCGACTTGTAGTTGTAGCTCTGCATCGGCCCGCTGCAAATCACGATAAAGTCGCCCAGTCTCCGCCAGTCGTTCCTCGCTGGCGCTCAGCTTTTCGCGTTCAAGTTCCGCCTCGCTACGCAGCCGTTCTTCGCGTTCTGCAGTTTCGCGGCGAAGATTGGCCATTTTGACATGCATCGCCACCCGCGCGAGCAACTCCCGCGCCGTAAACGGCTTCACTAGATAGTCGTCGGCGTCGGCCTGCAGTCCCAGCACGCGCGATTCTTCGCCCGCCCGCGCGGACAACAGGATCACGGGCGTACCGGCGAGGGCCGAATCGTCGCGAATGGCTCGCAGTAGGCCGAATCCATCCAGGTGCGGCATCATGACGTCGGTCAGCACCAGGGCTGGGCGCAACTCTTTCATCGCTTCGAGCGCCTGGCGGCCGTTTGCAACCGCGCGCACCTCATAGCGGTCGCCTAAAAGGCGCGCGAGGTATCGGCGCATGTCCGCATTGTCATCGGCCAGGATGATGAGTTCGCGTTCCGCCCCCGGTTTGGGCTCCGGCGATGGGGGGACCAATGATGGTTTGCCAGGTATTTCTCCATCGACTGCCGCGCCTGACTCCTCTCCGTCCCACTGCTGTGCCTCCTCGACATAAGCTTCGGCCCGAATTCTGGTGGACGCGAGCGATTGTGCGGCCTCAATACGCTCCGCCGGCAAATGCTCTTTGCCACGTGGAATCGTCACCGTAAATGTGCTACCTGCGCCAAGGGCGCTCTCCACCCGCACACTGCCGCCGTGCAGCTTGACCAGTTCCTGAACCAGTGCCAGTCCGATCCCCGTGCCTTCGTACGTCCTTGCAGCGGCGCCCTCGATGCGATGGAAGCGTTCGAACATCCGCTCGCGATGCTCTTCGGGGATTCCCACGCCCGTGTCGCGGACCCGCAATTCCACTGCGCCGTCCACCGGCTGTAAGGTGAGGTCAACCTCTCCCTCCAACGTGAACTTCAAGGCGTTGGAGAGAAGATTCAGGACGATCTTCTCCCACATGTCGCGATCCACGTACACCGGCTCCGCGAGTGGCTGGCATGCGACCGAAAACCGCAGACCCGCGTTGTCCATCGCCGAATCGAACGCGCTGGCTATTTCCGACGTGAAGCCGGCCAGGTCAGTGGGCTGATAGGACGCCTGCACGCGTCCGGCTTCCATACGCGAAAAATCCAGGAGGGTATTGACGAGCTTCAGTAATCTGAGCCCGTTGCGCCGCACCCCGATCAACTTTTCGTGATGTTCGGAACTCAGTCGCTCGTGTGCTGCCGACAGCACTTCCTCAAGGGGGCCGAGCATCAGGGTGAGACATCTGAGTTTTAGAGGTCAAGGACTTTTTGGGCATAGTTTAAGTC
>CAZCVY010000344.1:0-6035 GCA_964501985.1 uncultured Acidobacteriota bacterium
TCGCAGACCGAACCCAACGAGCTACGCGGGATTGTCAATCCCGTGGTCCGTACTAACCCACTGACAGATTAGGGGCTTGCCTCCCGCTATGCCCGAAGTATGCCCGACCACGTGGCAGGCTGAACCGTCAAATCAGCTTGCCGCGTTGGTTTCGGGCAGACCCAATGCGTTTAGAAATTTCACTGCGAGTGATCGCAGCTAGGAGGGGAACCACCATGAGCAAAACGTTAGAGACTGAGAATAAGGCGAAACGTGCTCGGGGAACGGGCATGATCTACCAGCCGTCCAATAGCAAATTTCTTTGGCTCAAGTATTACGACGATGGCGTATGTCATCGCGAATCGTCACGGACTGCCGACAGTCAGAAAGCAGAGAAGATGCTGAGGCAGAGACTCGGGCAAATTGAGGGCGGGACCTTCACCGGCCATCAAGTTGAGAGAACTCGGATTAGTGATCTAGGCGAAGAGTACTTGCTAGAATACAAGGTTTCGGGCAAGCGTGCTTTTGTGTGGGCTGAGCGACGATGGCGCAAATACCTACTCCCGCAATTCGGACAAATGCGTGCTCGTCAACTCACGACAAACAACATTAACGAGTATGTCAGACATCGGCAAGACCTGGGCGCCTCGAATGCCACTATCAATCGGGAATTGGCATGTCTGAAAAGGGCTTTCAATTTGGGCTATCGCAGCACACCCCGAAAGGTACCATTCGTTCCTGCCTTCCCTCGGCTCGCAGAGTCAGCACCGCGAACGGGATTCGTCACAGATAAGGAGTACACGCAATTGATAGCACACAATCCTCCGGTCTGGCTTCGTGGGATGCTCACTCTCGGGTACAATTTTGGATTCAGACGCGGGGAATTGCTCACAATGAGGGTTTCCCAAATCGACCTTCTTAGCAGCACGATTCGACTGGACAGAGGAACTACCAAGAATGGCGAACCTCGGCTTGTTAGTTTCGAGGGTCTTGCCGATGTCGAACTACTGCTTCGCGAGTTGGTAAAGGGCAAGGATTCTGGCGCATACCTGTTCTGTCGGGACGGACAGCAAATTGTAGAGTTCCGGGTTGATTGGTACGCCCTTTGCGTCAATGCTGGATTGGGGCAACTGCTCTGCCCGACTTGCTCCAAGCCAGTAGGCTCCGAGCACGATTGCGAGCCATGCGCGAAGCACTGGGATTTGCATAAGTTAAAGTATGTGGGGCTGTTCTTCCATGATCTCCGCAGAAGTGCTGCCCGGAATTTAGTCCGGGCTGGAGTTCCTGAGCGAGTGGCAATGACAATCACGGGCCACAAGACCCGCTCTGTCTTTGACCGCTATAACATTGTCAGCGAGGATGATTTGAAGCAGGCAGCACAGAAAATTGCCCGTAGTCGAAGTACCTCTGCCCAAGTCGGGCATACGGACGGGCATAGTAGCGAAGAGGATGTTAAGCCGATGCCATCTAAGTCCATGTAAACATTGGTAGCGGGGGGGAGGATCGAACTCCCGACCTAGGGATTATGAGACCCTCGCTCTACCACTGAGCTACCCCGCCGAGTGATTCCGATTCAAGTCGCGAGCGGTCACACAATCCATCATAGTAGGGTATTCCCTCTTGAGACGTCAAGGAATGCGGCGCCAAGGTAGTGCCCTAATTTGACCGAAGCGCCACCGTCTGTGCCGGCTGGAAGCCGGCATTGCGCCCCAAACTAGAACACCAGGCTTATTTGTCCTGAGAGGGTAAAGGGCGTAGGAGGGTGTAAGACTTGTCCTTTGCCTTTTAACATTCGACTCTGCCTCCCTATTGTACCTCCTGTGATCTGGACTCTCGCTTCCCGAAGCGCTCCAGCCCGAGTATACTTTCCGGCGGCGTTACGCACCCGAAGTTCGCAAAAATATCTTCGGAAAAAGGGCGGGCAGCCGAAAAAGCGATCTCTGCGCGTGGAGAGCCGGGGATCTCAAAATTAGAGGGCATAGGGGGAGATAATGGATTCCATCACACGACGTGCAATGTTGACCCGGGCCGGGCAGGCTGGAGCCGCCCTGGCCGCGGCCGGGCTGCCGAGTACCGACGCCGCCCGTGAAGCACCGCAGAGTTCCCCACCGCCAAAACTCAAGGTCATCGTTGCGGGTGGGCATCCCGGAGACCCGGAGTACGGTTGTGGTGGCACCGTAGCTCGTTACACCGAGCTTGGCCACGAGGTGGTTCTCCTGTATCTGAATAACGGTGAGTGGCCTGCCGCGCAGGGTGGAGCGCTTGCCCACGTGCGCATGGCCGAGGCCAGCAAAGCGTGCGAAATCCTCAAGGCTCGCCCGTTGTATGCCGGCCAGGTGAACGGTCACGCCGTCCTCGATGCCGACCATTTCGACGATTTCCGCAAAATTCTGGAAGCGGAGCGCCCCGACGTGGTATTTACCCAGTGGCCCATTGACGGTCACCGCGACCATCGCGCCACTTCCGCGTTGGTCTTTGACGCCTGGCTGAAACTGAAGATGCCGTTTGCCCTCTACTACTACGAAGTCTCGGATGGGGAGGACACGCGTCAGTTCAGTCCCACCCATTACGTGGACTTCACCGCGGAGGAGCCTCGCAAACGCGCCGCCTGCTACGCGCACGCTTCCCAAACTCCCGACCGCTATTACGATTTGCAAGACCTGGTGGCCCGGTTCCGAGGCGTCGAAAGCGGGTACAAACGCGCCGAGGCCTTTATCCTCCAAATTGGAAGTCCGTACGAGGCACTGCCGGCGGAAAACAGTAAGCAGTAGGGTGCAGGCAAAAATCGTCATCGATCACACCGAGAGGCCCACGGAGAATTTGCATTGGACGTAGGGGCACCCCTCGTGTGTTCTGTGTCAAGACATGTACCTCGTGGGCGCCCAACAATGGGCGACTCGGCCCCATGCGGGCAGGCACGAGGCCTGCCCCTACGGCACAAATGGGGCCTGCTTCAGTTCGGTGGCACAGGCACTCTTGCCTGTGCGCTCTGAAGTCGAGGCATAGGCCTCTGGCACAGGCAAGAGTGCCTGTGCCACTGCAGCCCCCCAAGTTATCAAAACCACCAAACTTTTGCGGACTTTATCCGTCTTAAGAAATGGATGGAGAGCCGGGTGTTCCCTACGGACGAATGGATCGGTAGCGGTGCGTCTGATGTCGAGGCGGCATCACGCCGCCTCTTGGCGAGTTCAACTTGCCGCGGCCGCGTCATTGGCGAGATAAACTCGCCGCTACGACGGCGGCGGATGGTTGCTGATCCCCGGCAACGCGACGGCGCATTCGGTTCAGTGTGACGCGTACGGCACACCTCGTGAATTGACCTATAATTCAAATCCCATCCGTTATTCGCAAGGCATGAGGAAAATCACCGCACGTAGGGAGAGCAAATGATTCGAGACTTGCGTGTTGGCCTTCGGATGCTGATGAAGCAGCCCGGATTCACCTTGATTGCCGCTCTGACACTGGCTTTGGGCATTGGCGCCACGTCGGCAGTCTTCAGCCTGATTCAGGGCGTGCTGTTGACCCCGCCACCTTATCGCCAGCCGCAGCAACTCGTGCTGATTCCCTCCGCTCGAACCGATGGCCAGCAGGTGGGACACCCGCAAAGTTGGGCTGCGGTGCAATGGATGGAGTGGCAGAAGCAGGCGAAGTCGTTTGATGCCATCGCCGCCTATGCATGGACATTCAACTTTCTTGTCTTCCCCGAGGGCAGCGAGTCGGTCGAAGGCATGGTGGTTACCCAAGACTACTTCCGCGCCCTGGGGCTTCAGCCCCTTTTGGGCCGCACCTTCCTGGATTCGGAAACCGGCGTCAATCATCCACCTGTCATTATCCTCGGGTACGATCTTTGGCAACGCCGCTTCAATGGCGATCCCAAAATCCTGGGAAAGACCATCCGCATCAGCCGCTGGAAGACCGCCCCCACGGTTGTGGGCGTCATGCCTCCGGGCGTCCGTTTTCTTCCCTCATCGGAAAGTTGGCAGGAACCGAACTACAACGTGAACGGATTGGCGGACTATTGGATTCCAGCGACTCTCGACCCTAAATCGTTGAAAGAGCCGGATTGGGATGTTGTCGCACGGTTGCGGAGCGGGAGCACTCTCGATCAAGCTCAATCCGAACTCTCCGTCATTACCGCCAGGCAAGCGCAGTCCGACCACGACTTTCAAGGGATCACGCCACACGTTGAGTCCCTGACCGCCGTATCGAACCGCGACGGCCGCCGAATCCTGCTGCCGCTGTTAGGCGCGGCGGCCCTGGTACTTCTTATTGCCTGTGGTAACACTGCGGGCCTGCTGCTGGTGCGCGGTCTGCAACGGCAGCACGAATACGCAGTTCGCAGCGCGCTCGGCGAGGGCCGGTGGGCGCTGATTCGCCAAGTGTCGATGGAGAGTTTGCTGCTGGCGATTTTGGGCGGGACCGTGGGTGTTGCCTTGGCGCTCGGAATCATCAGGCTGTTCAAGTTGATTGGCAGACATGCCATCCCGCGACTCGATGCCGTATCGATGGGCTGGCCGGTGCTGACTGCGGGACTCGGATTGGCAGTCACCGCCGCCGTCCTGGCCGGTCTCCTTCCGGCACTGCGAGCCTCCCGGATCGACCCCATTCGCGTCATCAATAGCGCCGGGACCCGCAGCAGTGTGGGACGTGGCGACCGCCGGCTTCTGCGCCGCGTCACCCTGTTTCAGACGGCGCTGACATTGACGCTGCTGGTCGGCGCCGGCTTGCTGATTCGAACCATGATGAACCTCGCAAAGGTGAATTCGGGATTCGACACCGGACGCATCCTGACAATGAGCGTCACGGCGGTGCAAGGAGACTGGTTCGATTTTCATCGCCGGGCGTTGGACCGCGTTTCGGCGCTGCCGGGCGTTCAACACGCCGCGTTTGCCTGGGGTGTGCCCTTGACGGGAAACAGTTGGCCGGGAGCGGTCGAGATCGAGGGTCAACCTCCTGCCAGCAAATCGAGCGACAAGATCTCGCTGCCAGTGCGGTCGATCACCCCGGAATATTTCCAGCTTTTAGGGCAGCCGATCGTAGATGGGCGTGACTTTCGCACCACCGATGACCGCAAAGCGCCGCCGGTAGCGATCGTCAACCAGACGCTGGCGGACCGCTATTTTTCACATGCCAATCCCATTGGGAAGAAGCTCTGGCTTTTCTCGCGCCAGGAGCCGCCCAGCGAGATTATTGGCGTCGTGGCGAACAGCCGGACGGACGATCTGGCGCACGTCCCACAGCCGGAAGTTTATCTGTCCCTGTGGCAAGCCGGCGCATTTTCTAAGCACCTGATTGTTCGAACCGCGGCGGACCCGCGCCCATTCGCCGCCTTGGTCGAGCGTGAGCTGCGCGCGATTGACCCCACCGTCGCAATTGAGAATGTGAAAACGCTCGACCAGATCCGCAGCGATTCACTGGCGTCGCGGACCTTCGCCATGCAGTTGCTCGTGGGATTTTCGCTGGTGGGAAGCGTGCTGACGCTCGTCGGAATCTATGGCGTACTCTCGCTCTCCGTGGCTTCCCGCCGGCGCGAGATTGCCATTCGCACGGCAGTCGGAGCCGGGCGCCGAGACATTCGGAACCTGGTCTTTGCCGAAGGGTTTCGATTGATTGGCGGTGGAGTCGTTGCTGGCCTCGCCGCCGCACTGATCGTATCCCGCGCGCTAAAGGCGTTTTTGTTTGAAGTGGAACCTACCGATCCCATCACCCTGATCAGCGCGGGATTGCTCTTCGTTTTGATCGCGCTTTTGGCGTGCTGGGTGCCCACGCGCCGCGCCACGCAGGTTGATCCGCTCGAAGCCTTGCGATACGAGTGAAGCGTAATACTAGTCTGTCACCCCGGAGTCGATGGCTGGCGAGATGCGCTCTAAAATTGCTGGCCATCCCCGCCCCATGCCCTCGAACGCAGTCTTTCCCAACGGAGAGTCGAGGTCAAAGCCCGAGTGTTCCAAGTGCAGGCGCGTGCCTGAACTCTCGGGCTCAAGCCGCCAAGTGATGGTGGTACCTGAATCCGGCGCATTGTGATGCCGCAGAACGCCTGCCCACGCAGCATTGAC
>CAZCVY010000345.1:0-5991 GCA_964501985.1 uncultured Acidobacteriota bacterium
ATGAGCATCCGAATCGTGAGGAATCTCGGCGTATTGTTACTGACCCTTATTGCCCTGGGGGCAATTGCCGCATGGAGCCTCGACTCGCAGAGCGGCGACTGGACGATGCGGAAAGCGGATGTCCAAGGCAAAGTACACTTGTCGTTAATCCGCGACAGCGGGGAAGGTGGGCATTCCCAATCGGGCTCGGATTGGCCTCTCGACCAGTTCCAGGGCTTGGACGCCACGACCAGCGCCCGCCACGACGTGAAGTTCACCATCGCGCGCGAGGCGGGGAGGTTCGAATGCGCAGGCTTCCTGGAAAACGGTGAAGGCGCCGGAGTGTTTCACTTTCTCCCCAACCCTCAGTTTGTCGAGCAAATGAAAGCCCTCGGATTCGGCGGCCTCGACGGCGACAAACAGATGGCGGCGGCCCTACACGACGTCACGGTTGAATTTGCCCGCGAGATGCAGGCGGAGCACATCACCGGCCTCGATTTCGACAAACTCATCGCCTTTCGCATCTTTGGGGTCACGCGCCAGTTTATCGAGGACCTGCGGTCGTCGGGGCTTAACGTCACCGACAGCGACAAGCTTGTGGCCTTCCGCATTCATGGGGTAACGCCGGAGATGGTTCGCTCTCTCCACCAGGAGGGCTACACTCCAGACGAGGACCAATTGATCGCGATGCGGATCCATGGCGCCACGTCGGAGTGGGTCGCGGCTCTGGCGAAAGTGGGCTACCAGCACGTCGATCTGGACCAGCTCATCGCCTTCCGCATTCACGGCGTCAGTCCGGAATTTATCGGCAAGCTGAACGACCTCGGATATAAACATCTGGAGGCGGATCAACTTGTCGCGATGAGGCTTCACGGGGCCACGACCGAGTGGATCGAGGCGCTGGGAAGAGTGGGATACGACCACATCGAGCCGGACCAGCTTATTGCCTTTCGCATTCACGGGGTGAGCCCGGAATTTATCGGGAAAATTCAAGAGCTTGGCTATAAGCACCCGGACGCGGATCAGCTAGTTGCGATGCGCATTCACGGCGTTACCCCTGAATACATCGCCAAACTGCAATCGCAGGGAATGCACAACCTGAGCGCCGACCAGTTGATCAACCTGCGGATTCACGGCATCGACTAGCGCCGAGCACCGAAACGGAATTCACCACAGAGGCACTGAGGCACAGAGACGGGACCCAAAGGAAAACATCAGAGGAGTCGCGGGGTAGCGCGGAGTCGTGCGCACTCCGCACTACTCCGCGGCTCTTAACAAGAAGCGCGCGTTCACAAGTCTGTCAGTGCAAATCACCGAAAAGCCGCAGACTCATCCGTCTGACGGATGAGTCTGCGCTGAAGGGTAATCGCTAGCCCCGCAAACAGAAGTACTTCTCGGTGCCCCTCTGTGCCTCGGTGGTGAATCTAGAACCTATCCTCCCGAACCCACCTCGCTACCACATCCGCCACGGAGAATTGTCGCCGAGGGTCAGCCTCGAACTGGCGGCCGAGGCTGTAGGCGTTTACCTCGAGCGGGATGCCATCGTAGCCGCCGCCCGAAAGGAATCCCCCGACGTACAGTTCCGCGAATCGCCGAATTCCAAGCTGGCGGTATTGCTCGACGTGGACGAGTTCATGAAACAGCAGGCCACTCGAAATGGGGACGTGCGAGACGATGACGTCATGGAACGTTATCGCCGCGATTTGTGAGAGGTCACGCAGGCCCGAAATGCCCATACCCACCAGCATTCGACGGAACGGCGGATTTTCGAGCCGGACGCCATCTAGCTCTACGATCCGAGCTGCCTCGAGGGTCGGTAATGGGAAGAAGCCAGACATTGCGGCCATTTGCGCTGGGGTCAGCGGAATCGCCTGCAGGGCGAACCTCTCCCGTTGTGTCTTGATGTAATGGGCAACGAGACGAGGCACCCGTAGGGCTCGTGCCAGCCTGATTTGCGTCATCCGATTCACGAGTGTCCACTCCCGCGGCTCGGGATTATGACACGGGCGCTGCCAACGCCCAAATCCCATCAAGTCGCGTTGACATTGTACGGAAGCGTAGCGCCCCATACGTTGGAGCGTCCCTTCATGAAATTGGCGCGTTGGAGCAAACTCCGCTTTATTGTTGGGCATAATAATGTTTCTGGCATTATAATGAATAGGAAATATCGTCTGCCCCGGTTTTCTCACAAACATCGGATAAGGATGGTTCCAGTTATGGATCACAGCCGCGAACGGTCTAGCCGTGTGCCGAATCGGTGGTTACCGCCCAGTCTCGCCGGGCTTGCCAGCCTGATGTTCTTACTTGGCTCGGTTTCTCCCTGCTTTGCCGACGGGCCGCCTCCGCCGGCTTACCTATCTCTTCCCGCGCAGGCGCAATTGAAGCCGACCTGGATTGAAGAGGACTACGGCGAGGCGGCGTTTATCATTATTGGCCAGCCTGAGCCTTCCATTCAGGCGGGAAAACACTGGAGCGCCGCTTGCACCCTTTCCGGCGTGCCCAACGGAATGGAAGTGGAGGAAATGTGGCAGAAGTTGCTGAAGCCTTCGCTGGTGCAGGGCGGATGGGTCTTCTTTCGCGACGCTCCCGGTCAGGCGAAAACGGCTCGTTACCAGAAAAATGGCAAGGACAGTTGGGTGCTGCTCTGGGTGAATGCGCCCGACGACGTTCGTATCGACCTGGTGGAAGTGGGACCGGTGCCGGCTAATTTGAAGGTGACGTTGCAGAAGCCGGCCGCGAAGCCGGAGACGGTGAATGTCGTAACCGGCGACTTCCCGTATCTCGCACCGATGCCCGGAATCACGCCGCAACCCGGTTCGAAGAACGACGAGCCGATGTTGCTCGACGTCGACATCAACCAGACCGATCACGAAACGAGGGTGGTGGCGCCGGGCTCGATTTCCAAGGGCTATTCCGTGCCGCAGGCGTTGCAGTCCCCCCTTCTCGTCTACACGGTCTATCACGACGCGCTGATTCAGGCGGGCTGGACGATTGTCCATCACGTTCAGAGCATCACTGGCGCCGACATGGTGATCAATGCCCACTACGCCGCCAACGGACGCGACATTTGGGCCATGCTGCACGGCGGCGGCGACAGCTTCACGATCCAGGTGGGCGACAACGGCGCGCAGGACCTCGCCAAGCAGTTGGACCAGGATTGCCACGTGGCGCTCTATGGCCTCAACTTTGACTTCAATAAAGCCACGCTGCGACCGGATTCCGATCCGACGCTGGAGAAAGTGCTGGCGCTGCTGCAGTCGCGGCCCGACCTGAAGCTGGAAGTGCAGGGGCACACCGATAACGTCGGCAGCGATGACTACAACCTGAAGCTCTCCGACGCCCGCGCCGCCAGCGTGGTGGCTTGGCTGGTGTCAAAGGGAATCACGGCCGATCGCCTTACTGCGCAGGGTTACGGCATGCGCCAGCCTATTGCCGACAATGGCAGCGACGAAGGCCGCGCCAAAAACCGTCGCGTCGAGTTGAGGAAACAGGAATGTAGCAAGTAGACCGACACTGAGAACCGGGGACGTTCGCGTCATTTCCTGATTCTTTGGCCTGGTGCGCAGGGTTGTTTCTCATGCTTAGAGCGAGAGCAGGTAGCCAAGAGTTGCGCGCATTGCGCATTACTCCGGAGTGCCAGGATAAGCCCGGTCGATCTAAAGGGGGAGGGGACACCTCGTTTTACTGGCTTTCGAGCGGCGGAGGGTGGCCGCGGCCAGCCGTCGTGGACCCGAGGGAGAAAACGTTGACCTTCGCCCCACCGCAGCCGCCGCCCGCGCGCAAAAGATTTTAACGGGGTGTCCCCGGGTACGCGGTCTGTATCCCGGATTGGGTGTTGAAAGACATTGGGGCCAGCTTACGATAACCCTCGCTGAGGTTAACCCAGTGCTGAATGCAGCCTGTGTGGGAATGGCGTGGAGGCCCGCCTTGCAACTGGATGCGGTTGATAACCACCAGCCACGAGAAACCAAACGAGATTTCCGCAGTAAACACAGATGGTCCACTTTTCCTCTCGCACTGTGACGGAGGTGCAGGGGAAACTGAATGCCCGCAAGCAGTCTTGGCAACTGATGAGGTACTGTCCGTGCCGATCCGATTTTGCCAGGATCGGTCCATTGTCCACATGGCGGAGAGCAGTTCGCAGAGGAGGACCTCCGGTTAAGGCTGAGCTGAGTTCAAGTAGCTGCCCAAATCCGGCTCCGCTCTTGTGGTAGTAAGCATCGGCGGCCACGCCTCCCGGCATTTCGTCCGGGGTGGCGCTGATGGCCACGGAGGGTATTTGAGGGAAACGTTTGCGAACGATGGCGAGAAACTCAACTCCTGACATCCGTGGCATGTTGAGGTTGGAAATAATCAAGTCCGGGAGCGCCGCCCGCAGTTTTCCGATAGTGGAGGCCGTCAAAGGCCGTCTGAACGATATACCCCGCAGATGCCAAGCATTCCGAGATGAGTATTCGGATATGAGGCTCATCGTTTACCAACAAGACACGAATGATTAATTTTCCTGCCATGGCCGCCCTTTCGCCATCTTCCAGGGAATGTCCGCATTTTCCACTCCCGGAGGGTTGCTGTCTGGTCAATATCGCTCACATCGTGAAAAAATGCTTGTGTGGCCCCGAGCCGTTATCCGTGCTTAACACACACGGCACGGCTGAGATAGGTTGGCAAGGGTACATGCGGTACTCAGGGAACGCTATGCGTAATCGAGATGGTGAGCTGTTTTGAACAGACAGGATACGTTCCAGTTATTAAGCTGTGTGCCTTATAAGTGCGGAGGCACCCAGTTGAGCAGACTACTGATTGTCGGGTGAGTCTCCGTAATCCTCCAGAAAATCCGCAAGCCCTAAGAAAGCGCAATTCTCAAAGCCAAATGGGCACTCCGACGATGGGTTGGGGTGCCCGCCTCCCGTCGGACTTAGGAGCGGCGACGGACCTCGTTTTGCTGGTTTTCGAGCGGCGGAGGGTGGCCGCGGCCAGCCGTCGTGGACCCGAGGCAGAGAACGTTGGCCTTCGCCCCACCGGGGCGGCCCCAGCGGCCGCCCGCGCGAAAGCGAGTTTAACGAGGGGTGTGCCCGGTGATAGGAGCACAAAAAAGGAATTCACCACGGAGGCACAGCGCAGCCGTTGACCCCAACCAAATTGTAGGGCCGAGCAGCGCTCGGCCGGGGCCGAACGCTGTTCGGCCCTACATCGCGCACGAAATTCTTGCCAAGAAAACAAGAATTTACGGTATTGCAATACAGAGGTCAGGGAGGGAAAGCCTAAAGGAGAATATCAGGTCAATAATTCACCGAACGGTCATCCCTCCGCCCGCAAACGGGAGCCCTTCTCCGTGATCTCAGTGCCTCCGTGGTGAATCTCCTCTTTCGCGGGGGGCACGAAGTGTCGGCTTGCTTCCCGGAGGGAAAATTCTGGTCATGCGCTGCGTCCTAGAACTGACGGGGACGAAAGTTCGCACAGTTCAGCGGTTGGTAAGTCATGCGGCCAACATCAACTCGCCGCACTCTGCCCATGCCGGAAATCCGACAATTTCTTCCCTGCCCCCCTTTCCCCCCTGGCGGGGGTAATCGGGATGGCGGTTGCGCCATTTCTGCTGGCTGTCCCGGCAGAATTGGTGGAACTCGGCATCGGTGTGGAGCTTGCGGCGGTGATACTCCCGTCGGCGTTGCCGCTTCCAATCAGGTCGGCTGCAGACCAGTTGGCGGGGATGATAACGGGAAAGCTGAAAGATTTCCTGGCAGTCGTGGCAGTGGCGATCGCTCCTGAGGCGGCTCCAGCTCGGGATGCGTGCCGTCCGCTGTGACCGCATCACTTTGGGCGATTCGGAACGGCAGCAGAAACGAAGATGAGAATCGAGATCAGGAGTAAGCCAGCCCCTACGAGAGGTCCGTAATGAAGTCCCGTTGGATACCCTAATTCGTACGCCGATAGAAGAACACGATGTCTTGAATCAGAGGCTGTTCGGACATGTCGACTGGTACCTCCAGAACGTCCTTCAGTTCAGAAGGGGCT
>CAZCVY010000346.1:0-5981 GCA_964501985.1 uncultured Acidobacteriota bacterium
CAACAACCAGGATCGCGAATGCCAGCAGGCCCGCCCGCAGCCGGAATCGAGTCATAGATCCTCCGTGGATTCAAAATACCTTCCTCCCTCGATGCGCAGGGCCATTACGCGCGCTCGGCGGGAACAGCCTTCAATTCAAATTGCAGTTCCTGCTTGCCGAGTTGGGGGTGCGTGGCCGTAAGCGTTACCGTTCCCGGTTGCTCCTGGGCGCGAATCCAGATGGCGCCCGTGCCGCCAACCAACGCGAAGGGATTATCTCCGATGATTTCTGCCGGGCCGTCGAGCTCCAGCTTGATCGCATCATTGGCGAACGGCCGAATAGCGTCGAATTCGTCGGTGACGCGCAGAACGACGCGCGTGGTGTCCGCTCCGTCGGCGTGAAGTTGAGTGTCGTCCGGCAGCAGGGCGAATTTACGATCAGCTCCCCTTCCCGACATCGATTTGGAGATCACCTGCTTGCCTTCGATGAAGCCGTCGATGCGCAAGTCGCCCCACTTGAAATCGATCTTGGAAAAATCCGCGAAGAACGGTGCATAGCGGAGATGCGCGAAAGACTTCCTGTCGGGGTCCACTTCCGCCACCAGTTTGCCGCCCACATAGAACTTCAAGTGATCGCAGTTGGAGCACACCACAGCCTTGGAAAATCCAATGGACTCGTCACCCCGAGCCCAATGGAAAGCCGGTTCCAACACGATCTCTTCGGCAGGATCGCATTGCGACTTGTAGAATCCGGCGGCAGGCTTGGGCTCGCGGAAAATATCGGTCACACCGTGATAGCAGATGCGGTCGCCCGCGCCGAAGTCCGCGTGAGTGTTGTAATCGAACGCGCACCACCCGATGCCGCCGGCATATTGCGGGTTGGACGCAAGCTGGTCGTGGATGCGCGCGTGGCGCAGGGTGTGTTCGGTGAGGCGCTCCACCTGATCGATGGTCTTGGTGGGAAAGGTGTGGCCGACGAATTCCGTGTTGAGATAGCGCGGGTGGTTGGGCAGCTTCAACGGGAACCCGAAATCGTTCATGGTAAAAACATCTTCCAAAAACTCGGAGGACTGGAAGTAGCGAATGCCTCCCGTCTGGCGAGTGGGATCGAGGCGATGGGCCAGGGCGTTGGTGCGCAGATAAAAGCTGTGATCATCCCGGGACTCGTTGATGCGCACTCCCCACAGGACGATGCTGGGATGATTCCAGTCACGGCGGACCATGCGGCCGACGTTATCGATGGCGATCAATTTCCAGGGTTCATCGCCAATATGCTGCCAGCCAGGAATCTCTTCCAGCACCAGCAGGCCGTACTCGTCGCAGGCATCAAGAAAATGGCGGGATTGCGGATAGTGCGAGGTGCGGACGATATTGCAATGCAGGTTGCGGCGCAGCACATACGCGTCGCGGCGCTGCACGCGGCCCGGCATCGCCTGCCCGACATAGGGAAACGTCTGATGGCGGTCCAGTCCATGCAGCTTCGTGACCTTGCCATTCAGCTCGAAACCATGATCGGTGAATTGCGCCTCGCGGAAGCCCACGGTGCGCTTGTCGCCATCCACCAGCTCGGCCCCGCGCATCAGGCGGACGTGCACGGAATAGAGGTTCGGAGTCGCAAGGTCACAGAGCTTGATGGCGCCGAGATTCTCCAGGTGAACGCTGTGGACCACGGGCTCCGGGGCGGCTTCGAAATGCGGCACCGGTACGGAGCCATGGGCCACAACCTGGTCGCCGTCCCGCAGATCGACCTCGAGCGTGAGCGCTTCCTTCGATGCTTCCAAAGGCATAAGGAAACAGTCCACGTCAAGAGAGGGATGCGGGCTCAGCACGTCCTTCGGCCTGGCAAAAATGTTTTCAATGTAGGTTCCGGGCACGATGCGGAGTGAAACTTCGCGATAGATGCCGCCGAAAGTGAGGTAGTCAATCTGATGGCCGAAGGGCGGGATATCGGGCCGCTCGGTGGAGTCGACATCAACCGCCAGGACGTTTTCCCCATCAAAGTCGAGCTGGGGAGTGAGGTCGAACGAAAAGGGTGTGTAACCACCCTTGTACTCGCCCAGGCGAACTCCATTGATCCACACGGTGGACGCGGTCATCACGCCTTCGAAATCAATAAAAACGTGTTTGCCCTTGGCCTCGGCGGGCAAGCGAAACCGCCGGCGGTAAAGGGAGACGGACTCATACGATTTATCGTCGAAGCTGTGCCAGGGAAGGCGAGTATTCGTGTGCGGAATCACCACGCGGTCGAAGGCCGAGTCGTCGAACTCGCGCCCGTGTCCGCCTTCGACAAACGATTTGCTGTATCGCCAATTGCGGTTGATGGGGAGAATCAGCCGTCCGTCGGACGCTGAGTCGGCGGCGGGCGGAGGATTGCTCGCCCGCGCGCGGGGAGCCAGAGTGGCGCCGGCAATCATGGTCGTGGTTGTCCGGAGAAAATCGCGTCGTTGCATATTTTATCCTTTCAAGGATTGAAGCCCGGTCACGGAAGCATTCGGCACGGGCTGCGCGTCCGCGCCGTGACGGAAAAACCTTTGGAGGTGCACGGCGTATGCGCGAGGCGGGACAATCATACAGCGGCGGAGGCGAGATGACCAGTCAGGTCGCAAGGGAACTCGGAAGAACTGGAAGTTCCCTTTACGTCTTCCTTTTTGTTAGACACAGCCCGATCTACCACCTACGACCTGCCACCTACGATCCGCTTCTTAGTAATCCAACGGTAACTTTTGCAATTGCTCCATCGTAAAGACGGGGCCCTCTTTGCAGACGTAGACGGGGCCGGCGTTGCAGCGTCCGCACTTGCCGACGCCGCACTTCATCCGGTTTTCGAGGCTGGTATAAACGGAGTCCGCGCCGATCCCGAGCTTATCCAGGATCGGCAGGGTGTTCTTAATCATGATGGGCGGGCCGATAACGAGCACCACGGAATTCTCCGCCGCAACCTTGGCGCGTTCAAAAACGGTGGGCACGAACCCCACTTCACCTGTCCAATCGGGGGTTTGGCCACCGGGATCAACGCACTGGATCACACGCACGCGCTCCCGCCGGGCCCACTCCTCCAGTTCATTCACATAAACCAGATCGGCCACGGTGCGCGCGCCGTAAACAACCGTGATGTCGCCGTACTTCGCGCGGTTCTCGAGCGCGTACCAGACGGCGCAGCGAATGGGAGGCAGGGCGATTCCGCCGCCCAGGAAGATCAGATTCTTCCCCTCCCAGTTCTCCATGGGATAGCCATTGCCGTAGGGCCCGCGAAAACCCAGGGTGTCACCCTCCTCGACCCGCCACAGCGCTTCCGTGACACGTCCGACTTTGCGGAAACAGAACTCCAGAGAATCCTTCCAATTCGAGCTGGAACAAATGTTGAAAGTCGATTCGCCAAAACCAAAGGCGGAGAAGATTCCGAATTGCCCGACGCGGAAATCAAAATGGCTGGTGCGCTCCGGGCTCCGAAAGCGAATGCGCACGGATTTTACGTCGGGCGTGTGCTGCTGGACGCCCACCACTTCCATCAGGTCGGGTGTATAAATATCAGACATGATCGATCCCCGCGAGCAACGTTAACATTCCCTGCCCCTCGGGACAATTCCGCGTGCAGTTACCGCAGCCGGTGCAAAGAATCTCGCCGAACTTTTCGGGGTAGATGGAGAACTTGTGCAACACCCGCTGGCGTTGGCGCGATCCCTGGTCGGGCCGGGGATTGTGCCCGGAGGCGTGCAGCGTGAATTGCGAGAACTGGCAGGAATCCCAGTTGCGCGCGCGTTCACCGTGGGAGGTATTCCCCTCGTCGACGATGTCAAAGCAGTGGCACGTTGGGCAGGTATAGGCGCAGGCTCCACAACCGAGGCACGCAAGCGTCGCTTCCTGCCAATAAGGGCTCGCGAACTGTTCGTCAACAAATCGCTTGATGCGTTCGGGACTGAACCGTGGTTCGGGCCCTAAGCTGGGCGTAGCGGTTCGTTCGGAGGTTTGCGTTCTTCCGGCGAACAACGCACGCCCTTTGTCCGTGAGGCAACGCAGTTCGTACTCATCGCCAAGGTCAAGCAGCATCGCGTCGCTGCCACGTTCCGCCTGAGGGCCGAGCCCAACGGAGGTGCAGAAACACGATTCGTCGTGCGCAGTACAGGCAAGCGAAACCACTGTCGTCGCGGCGCGCCGGCGATTGTACGCCTCGTCGCGAAAGTCCCAGTTGAAAACATGGTCGAGGATCGGCAGGGCCGCCGCGTCGCAGGGCCGGACAGCGAGCAGAATTTGCGGCGCGACATCCACTTCGCCATTCGTCAATTCCACCTTGCTGCCCTTCGCTTGATAGCGGCAGAGCACTTCGCGCCGGGGAAACACGAATTCCTTTGCGGAGTTCACAGGGCGGACGAATCCTTCCAACACAACGTCGTCAGCAGAATCCAATCGCCCGTATAGAACCAGACCTGCTTTGGTCTGTACAGGGCCCGCGATCGTCTTTCCCTGCGCGACCCACTCCTTCACGAGCACGCGTAGGCCGGCCTTCGAGAGGACTTCGCTCATCGGATAAAGTCCTCCTTGTCCGTAAGCGCGTAGGAGCCGATCAACGGCTCGGCCTTGGGATCCATGCCCGCTTGATATCCAAAATGCTTCTCTGCGGCGTGGGCTAAAGTGAGATTGAGCAACTTCAAGGGTATGCCCGCGGGACAGGCGCGGGTGCACTCGCCGCAGCCCACGCAGCGGCCCGCCAGATGGAAGGCCCGCGTGATGTGCCAGGCAAAGTTCCCATTTGAAGTGGCGGAGGTGTCGATGGCCACTGGCAGGTTCTTATCCACTATGCAGCGCTCGCAGTAGCACAAGGGGCAGACCTGGCGGCAAGCATAGCACTTCACACAGCGTTCAAATTCCTGCGCCCAAAACGACATGCGCTCTGCGGGCGACTTCAGCATCAAGTCGTCAAGCGCAGCGGCGTGTGGCGCCTCGGGCGGCGGTGCGGCGGCCTTCCCAATAATCTCATCCGCGAAGCGTGGCTGGCGCACATTGCAGTCATCACACTTGGGTTGCCCCATACCGTCGCACGCCATCCCGAGTACGCGCAGGGCGGCGCGATCCATCTGCGATTCCTTCTCCAGAATCACCAATCCACGCTCATCGCAACCCTTCACCACGACTGCCGCCTTGCCCAGGCGCTTGACCTCTCTGCGCTTAAGGTAGGTTGTAAGGTTGGCCTGGCAGCCCGCATTCCAAACGAGCTTGCCGACGTCCTCCGCGCGACGAATGAATACCGGAACACCGGCGCCATACCCAATTACCACCTGCACGGTTCCATCGGTCAGCAGCCTAGTGCAAGTCTCCCGCAGTTGCTGCTCCTGAGCGGCCATGGTGGGTTTGGCGGGTTCGGGCGGCTTTGGTGGTGGGGGTGATGGAGCGGGAAGCCGGAAGCCGTTCTTCTGGTATAACTCGCGATATGGCCCAAGCTTGCGCGTTTCTTCCGTAATGCGCGTGATCTGTTCCTGCCACTTCCTTCCCTCGGCCGCGGAGATCCAAGTAAAATGAATGCGCCGTAGGTCAAACCCCAGCGTATCCAGAAGGTCGCGAAACAGCATCCAGCGGCGGCGCGCGTGGTAGTTGCCCGTCGTGTAGTGGCAATCACCGGGATGGCATCCGGACACCAACACGGCGTCAGCGCCAACCTCGAAAGCCTTAATCAGCAGGTTAAAATCGATCCGCCCGGTGCAAGGCAACCGGACAATGCGAACGTTTGCCGGGTATTCCAGCCGCGTAGTGCCGGCGAGGTCCGCGCCCAGGTAGGTGCACCAGTTGCATACGTACGCGATAATCTTCGGCTCGAATTGGGTTACTTCACTCATGCCACGCTCTTTGTACCATCGCGATCTCAGGTCGACGGGGGGGGTCGGCGACGGCCGCTAAAACCAATGGCGGGGCTAACCCGCCGCTACGCCAGACTCTCAACCATCGAGTAAATCTGCTGCTCGGTAAAGCCTTCCAGCTCCGCGCTCTTCGACGGGCACACCGCCACACAG
>CAZCVY010000347.1:0-5970 GCA_964501985.1 uncultured Acidobacteriota bacterium
CCAATCAAGCCCACTCACCAAAACAAAAAAACATCAAAAATGAAGGGTGGTCCCACTATGTTCATGAAAACAAAAGGACAAATTTCGGACAAAATGAAGGAAGCCACCAAGTGTTTGAAAACACAATAGTTATAGATAATAGCCGATTAATTATAGAAAGCAAACCCAGTTACATCGATTTTTGACCTCAAAAAGTCACCGTTTTTCCGTTTTATTCCCGGCATCCCGTTAAATTGCAGAAAATAATGACCTTATAGCTTCAGTGTTTCGCGTATAGCCGATAAGTGTATGAAACATAAGCCACTTGGAGGAGGGGCAAGCGCGCCCATCCGATAGACTTGGAAGTGCGACCCCGCAATCGGGCTCTGGCGTCTGCGCCGTGAGGGTGGCCGTCGGGGCCGCGTCAAGCTCGAGGTAGGGTGGAGGCCCGGCGGGCGAGGGTCATTCGCCACAGATGCAACCCGTGGAAGGCGGGCCAATGGGATATTCGACCCTGGCGGGGTCGACTCTCTCGCCACTCCTTGTCCGTCGGCTGCACCGACGGCTAGTGACCTTGTCCCCGAGCGGGGAACTTTGCGGACTTTGAGCTGACCCCGGCTTCCCCACGCGGACTCCCGTAACCAAAGAGGCGTTGCGGACGTCGAAGTTACCTATGGGCGCCGAAAATATTCCAGACAACGAGAATGCCGGCAAGAAACCACTTCGTCTCCTCAGGCCGTCGATTGTCGTGCTCTGCGGTCCCGCGGGTTGCGGGAAATCCACGTTTGCCGAGCGGCACTTCCGCGCCACCCAGATTATTTCTTCGGATTGGGCGCGTGGCCGGGTGGCCGACGAGGAGCGCGACCAACGCTATAATGCGCAGGCCTTTGCCTTGGTGCGTTTCCTGATCGAACAGCGGCTGACGTTGAACCGCCTCTGCGTGGTCGATTCCACGGCGCTGGCCCCGCAGCACCGAAAAGAGCTGCTCGACTTGGCAAAACGGTACCAGGTGCCTACCACGTTGTTGGTCTTCAATGTGCCGCTCGAGACTTGTGTCGAGCACGACGAAAAGCGAGAGCGCTCCGTGGGCAGGAACGTCGTTGAGCGCCAGTATCAGGCCTTCGAGCAGAGCAGAGAAGCGGTTCATCGGGAAGGGTTCGATCAAGTCGTGGTGTTTCAGGATGGAGACCAGGAGAAGATCCAGATCGAGATCCTGTTCCGGCCCGTCGCGCGGCAACCGCAGCAGGGCGAGCCGCCCGAATCCCGCGGCCCACGCCGGTCTGAGCGTTCGGAACAGCCCCCCGCGCGGCGGCGTGATGGGTCTGGAGGTAATGGCCACTCCGTTTCCAGAGCCGGCGCGCCGCCCGCAGCCCACCGCGCTGTAGCTCCTCGGCCTGCCACAATACCGGCGGCTGCTCCCGCGCCGACGGTGTCCGCACCGCGAGCGGTTGAGCCCCCAGCGCCCGCGGTCCAAACGCCACTCCCGACTGTGGCGCATGCTCCTGTTGCCACGTCCGCTGCCAGCCAACCGGGTGTGCCGCCCCGAGTGGCCGCGGTGCCCAAACCTTCGCCCCCGGCCGCTTCACGAACAGTCCAAACGGCGCCGGGCCCTTCGAATAATAAAGTGGGCTCTGCCTGACAGAGTGTTTTAATTAATGTGGATGGGTTGCTTCAGCGGTCCGGGCGCCCGGTGAGGCGGTCGTAGACCGTCCGGGCGTTGGTGGTTCCCAGCGCTTCGTTGTAAAGATCCCTCATTCCCAAGATGTAGCGGACTTCCTCATCGAAGCGGTGGAGGGCCTCCAGCTCGACCTTGCGAATGGGGAAGCGCTTGCCCTCCGGCTTTGAGTACCAGAACTTCTGATAGCCTTGGTCCTCGAGTTCGCAGGTGATTCCGTGGACGACAAGGTAGGGCGTTCCCGAGTAAGTCAGATTTCCGCCTCGGTTCTCTAGGTAAGCGACACAACCTGATTTTTTGAGCTCGAGCTTGCCTTCCGAGGCGGTCGTTACTACGAACCCAGCCTGCTCAAATCGTCTTTGCACGCTCTCCGCCACTGCGACTTTTGTTGCCATAGATGGTCCCGATCAGCCCTTCCCGTTCGACTTGGCGGCTCCGTGCCGCGCTATGGCGAGGTAAACTCGCCGCTACGCCAACCAAGGCCCCTGCCATGCCCGTGGCCGCAGGTTGACACAGTTCCGAACCTGCCCCTAGAATAAGAAGTCTATTGCACCGATGGCAGAAAACGCAAGGGCGGCAACCATTCAAAACCCTAAAATACTTCGTGGGCCGGTAGGCCTGCTGGACCTGATCGGCAACACGTCGCTGGTGCGCTTGGCACGCATACGGCCCGCGTCGCCGGATGTTGAGATCTACGCCAAGGCGGAATGGGAGAATCCCGGCGGCTCGGTGAAGGACCGCCCGGCCATGAATATCATCCGCGAGGCAGAGGCTGCCGCACTGATGTCGCGGGACAAGATTCTGATTGACTCGACCTCCGGGAATACCGGCATCGCTTACGCGATGATCTGCGCCGCCAAGAATTACCGCCTGAAGCTCTGCATGCCTTCCAACGTGAGCGTCGAGCGCAAACGCATTCTAAAGGCCTACGGCGCGGAGATTGTTTATACCGACCCCATGGAGGGCTCGGACGGCGCTATTCGCCGGGTGCGCGCACTGGCCCAGGAGAACTCCGGCGAGTATTTCTACGCCAATCAGTACGACAACCCCGCCAACTGGCGCGCCCACTATTTGACCACCGCCCCGGAGATTTTCGAGCAGACGAAAGGCCGCGTGACTCACTACGTGGCGGGGCTCGGCACCAGCGGTACGTTTATCGGCACCGCGCGGCGGCTGAAGGAACTGAACCCCCAGATCCAATGTCTGTCGTTCCAGCCGGACTCGCCCTTTCACGGACTGGAAGGCATGAAGCACATGCCCACCGCGATCAAGCCGGGGATTTACGACACAGGGGTGGCCGACGAAAACCTGGAGATCGCTACCGAAGACGCGCACATCATGACCCTGCGGCTCGCGCGCGAAGAAGGCCTGCTGGTGGGAGTTTCCGCCGGCGCCGCCATGGTGGCCGCGCTCAAGGTGGCGAATCGATTGACCCGCGGCGTGGTGGTGACCGTATTTCCCGACAGCGGCGACAAGTATTTGAGCGAGCGGTTTTGGGATGAAGGACAGTGAGTAATTGGGTCATCTGGCGATCGGGCCATTCGAATGCCGATTGGTGATTGCTGATTTTCGATTGACACTCTCGCAGGCCGGCAATCTGCTTGCAATTATTCAAAGTCCGCCGTATCCGCCAAGCCGTTCAATGACCCGATGACTCAATGACCCGATCCCTTAATGACCCGATAAACCTATGTCTCTCCGACTGAACAAACCAGAATTGGAATCGATTCGTGGGCACGCGGCGCGGGAATATCCCAGCGAATGCTGCGGAATACTGTTGGGGAAGGCGGATGGCGACTCGAAGCAGGTGACGGAGGTTGTGCCTCTCACTAACTTGCGGCACGAGCCCGGTCGTGCACAGGAGCTTTTGCCATTGGACGACCCGGGAAGGGAAACCGACAAAAACCGGTTTCTGATCGATCCTCTCGACCAGTTGCGTGTGGAGAAGGACGCTCGGGCGCGCGGACTCGATGTACTGGGGTATTACCATTCTCACCCCGATCACCCAGCGCGGCCATCTGTTTATGACCGCGACCACGCCTGGCCCTGGTATTCCTATGTTATAATTGCTGTTGAGCGGGGCGCTCCCACAGACTTGACGAGTTGGGTTCTGGCCGAGGATCGGTCCGCTTTTGGGGCAGAAGCAATCATTTGTGATTGAGTGATTTGTGATTGGTGATTAAGTGGTTCAAGGCAGTCTCGTTGATCTTTCTTGATCGCGAATCAGAACTCGCAAATCACAGATGCCCTTGAATCCTTTGGCTTTGCGCCGCATCGAATTCTTTGGCGTGAAGCGCCAGTGATACGGGAACGTTGGTTGAACGGATCTTGCGAGCGACTCGGCAATGTTGCCAATCACGAATCGCAAATCACGAATGACGAAGGAGAACTGATGCCGGTTAAGGTTGTTATCCCGACTCCGCTACGACAATATGCGGACAAGAAGGAGTCACTGGAAGTCAATGCAAAAACGGTTGCTGAAGCCCTTGGCGCCGTCACCTCGCAATACAGCGACCTTCGCAAGCACCTCTACAACGACGAAGGCAAACTTCGCAGCTTCGTGAACATCTACGTCGGCGACGAAGACATTCGCTTCCTGCAAAAGGATCAGACTCCCCTGAAAGAAAATGATGTGATCAGTATTGTTCCGTCCATCGCCGGCGGCATGGCCCTCCGTTGTATCTGTAGCTAGCCTGGGTTCCCATCCCGTCAAGCGGGGTGCCGAATCCCGGGCGACTCCCCCGACAAAAGTTGTGGGTTTTCAGTCATCGGTTTTCAGTAAGTGCCGCTGCGCGCCAGGTTTCCTGACCACTGAAAACGGGGGATGCTGACCCAAAGGAAAAAGTCGTCGATTATGAGTCATCAATTTCAGCAGCACCCCTCGCGCGCGGGAGGCTCTTACTGACGACTGAGAACTGAGGACCGAGAACTCCGTTGAGGGAAGGATTTGAAATGAGCACCGCGACAATGACCCAACCCGCGCAATTGAGCAAAGACGAGATCCTGCGGTATAGCCGCCACCTCATCATGCCGGAAGTCGGCATGGAGGGCCAACTGAAGTTGAAGCAGGCCAAGGTCCTGTGTATTGGCGCGGGCGGCTTGGGTTCGCCGTTGTCGCTTTACCTTGGAGCCGCGGGCGTCGGCAAGCTCGGAATCGTTGATTTCGATGTGGTGGACTTCACCAATCTGCAACGGCAGGTCATTCATGGTACGAGTGACGTAGGGCGCACGAAACTCCAATCCGCGCGCGACACCTTGCAGGAAATCAATCCCAATGTAGAGATCGAAAGCTTTGAAACGCGCCTGAGCAGCGACAACGCGCTCGACATTTTCCGCGACTATGACATCGTCGCCGACGGCACCGACAACTTTCCCACACGGTATCTGGTGAACGACGCCTGCGTTCTGTTGGGCAAGCCTAACGTTTACGCCAGCATCTTCCGGTTTGAAGGCCAGGCGTCGATCTTCTACGCCGAACAGGGGCCGTGCTACCGCTGCCTGTACCCGGAGCCGCCTCCGCCCGGCTTGGTTCCTAGTTGCGCCGAAGGCGGCGTGCTTGGAGTGCTGCCCGGAATCATGGGTTGCATCCAAGCGATGGAGACCATAAAGCTGATCTTGGGCCGCGGCGATTCGCTTATTGGACGTCTGTTACTGTTTGACGCACTCGGCATGAAGTTTCGCGAGCTGAAGCTGCGCAAAAATCCCGATTGCCCGATCTGCGGGACGAATCGTACCATCACCAAGTTGATTGACTACGAGCAGTTCTGCGGCATTCGAGGCGAGGAGCATACACCTGTGCAAACCGGCATCCCGGAGATTACTCCAGCAGAAATGAAGAAGAAGATGGACGCGCACGAACCCTTTGTGTTGATCGACGTGCGCGAGCCGCACGAATACCAGATTTGCCGCATTCCGGGTTCAAAGCTTATCCCCCTCGGGGAAGTGCCCAAGCGGATGAACGAACTGGATTCGGCCGACGAGATCGTAGTGCATTGTAAGTCCGGGATGCGCAGCGCCAAGGCGGTGGACCTGCTCATGAAGTCCGGGTTCCTCAAGATTCATAACTTGAAGGGCGGAATCCTGGCGTGGTCGGATCAGGTTGATCCTTCCGTGCCGAAGTACTGAAGAGCACTGGTTGGTGGTAATTGGCCGGGCGAGGTCAATCCCTACCTTGAGGTGAAGAATTGGAGCCCGCGTCTGGCCGTCAAATTGCAAATATTTCTGGTGGGCGGGTCTGCTCTGGGCAAATTCCCGCATCGGATAAGAGCTTATCCGTAAATAAATGTTGAACTGGCGGAGGGATTAGGGCAAGATAA
>CAZCVY010000348.1:0-5910 GCA_964501985.1 uncultured Acidobacteriota bacterium
TCGAAATGAGCGCATCTTGACGCCCCCCGAACGCACAGCCCGCAGGCGGAAGCCTGCGGCTCCACCGAGTTCCAGTTCATAATTTTCGATGATTTGTTCAATTTGATGAAGTCGAGGCCGGATATCGCCTGATAGCACCAGGTCAACGCACATATCAGCGGCGGTGAGAACGTCGAGAAATTCCGCGGGAGCATTTGATTGCATTTGCAGTTAGCCGTTTATCTTGCTAGAGTTTCAATGGGCTTTAGTAAATCGATTTAGTAGAGCGCCTGAGTAAAGCCTGAGTAGAACACTGGTGCACGGACGCCGTCAAGAATATCCTTTGCCAGGGCGCCTCCACAATCGATCGCGCGTAACAGGATTCGACTGATCATTAGGACGTTTGGCGTATTTTCCGTCGTCGTTGAATTTAATACTGTTCAGTGTAAAAGGGATAACTGTCGTGGTTGCCCAAATGAAGAATGTGGCCGTCCGAACCGGGGTCTCGATGACCACGGTATCTCATGTATCAAACCGGAAACGCGGGTTCTCAGTTTCTGCCGAGACGCGCCAGCGCGTTCTGGATGCGGCGCGCGCACTGAAATATCGTCCCAATGTTCACGCCCGACGTCTGGCGCAGACCCAGAGTAGCACCATGGGGCTCATCATATCCGAAATCTCCAATCCGTATTTCCCAGAGATTATACATGGATTTGAATAGGCGGCTTCAGAACAGGGCCTCGAACTTCTGCTTTGCAATACCGAATACGAGACTGCCCGATTGGAAGCGGCTGTGCGCAAGATGATAGATGAAGAGGTGCGGGGTGTAGCGGTCATGACTTCGATGTTCGACGATTGCTATGTTAGAGAATTGGTGGCTCGTCGCATTCCAATTATCCGTGTGAGCTCCTCTCTGGACCATCCCCTGCTGAAGCATTTTCAGGTCGATTGCTCGAAAGGGTTTTCTGCAGCGCTTCGGCATTTATTGAGCTTGGGCCACCGAGCATTGGGGGTCATCAGCGGTCCGTTGAACACCAATTCGGCAGTTGGGATTCGCGCCGCGCTCCTTAAAGCATTAGTCCAACGTGGCCTCCGGCCCTCCCATATTCTAGAGTTACAGCACAAAGTAGACGGGGGCGCCTCGGCGGTTCGAGCTCTGCTCTTAAAGCCCCCTCTGCCTACAGCAGTGCTCTGCTGTATCGACTTGATCGCTCTGGGTGCAATCAGCGCTTTGCAAGAGGCTGGCATTCGTGTGCCGGAAGACGTTTCCGTTGTGGGTTGCGACGATGTATTCTTCGCCCGCTTGGCCCGCCCTCCGCTGACCACCGTGCAGGTCCCCCGTCGAGAGATGGGTAGGTTGGCTTTTCAGATGCTTCACGCAATAAGACAGCATCGCAAGAGAAACAATCTAAAACATGGCGTGCAGACGCACTTCATCATCAGAAAATCGACCGCCGCGCCGCGGGCTTCCGTCCCGATTTCTGTTTAAAAGGCTGCCGTCCAGCGAACCCACGTCGAGTCATTATCGCTGGATGCTCCGCCGTCACCAGAAGGGAATTCACGACTGCAGCGTAGGGGCAAAGAAATGCAAAAAGTCTATCTAGTAGTGATTGGATTGGTTCTGGCCGTGCAATTGTCGTGGGCAGATGCGGGAACTCCTCTCACCGCGAGCAGCGACGGCTGGACGGTCGTCGCCGAGGGAGGACATGGGGAGCTTACCATTAGCCACGAGGGCCTGGGAACGGTATTGAAGGGCGTGCGATTGAATTTATACGGCCCGCAGGGACTGCAACAACTGAAAGGCTGGTCGGTGCACAAGGTCGGGGAAGACGGACTTTCCATTCACACTGCCGAGCCGCCCACCGTGTGGGCGTTTGAATTGGGTCCGGAGGCATTGACCATCTCTACCACTTCGTCGGGTGGGGTGCTGACGGCAGAGGCGCCGGCCACACAGGATCGAATTGTGGCGCGCCTGCTGGACCCGCAGGGAGTGCCGGTGACGTGGGCAGGAACGGACGAAGTCAAGAAGAGTTACGGAGGGAGCGAGACGCGCAACCCTTCCTATCTCCCACGTCGCAACCCAGAGATCATGTACTTTGCACTGGGGCAGGTATCGGATTCCAATCTCCATAGCCTCTTCGACCGGACGACCGGCACAGCGATTGACTTTTCAGAGCAGACCTCAATGAAGCGCAACGGGCAGGACGCGAACCTGCTGAAGGTCATGATTCCGGTGCCTGGCCATACGCAAGTGCGTGCCATGCGCGATTACTTCACCAAGACCCTGGGGCTCCCCCTCTACGTCCCGTTTGACGACTCTTACTTCAGGAGGGCGCCGATGGTCTGGGGGAGTTGGCCCAGCTACTTCGGGGGGGTGAGGGAGGAGGACATTGTCCGCAACGCCGATTGGATCGCTGATCACCTCAAGCCATATGGATTCGAATATGTTGAGTTGGACGAAGGGTATGACGGGGGAGGAAAGGGCAGAGATTTTGAGGGTGAGAATCACTTATGGATCGGACCTTGGGACCCCGTAACCTTTCCCCATGGTCCTCAGTGGCTGGCCAATCACATCAAGTCCGATGGCCTACGGGCGGGCCTGTGGATCGTTCCGAATGCATCTGCCGCCCTCTTGGAAGGACATCCCGACTGGTACCTACGCAACAAAAGGGACGGGAAAATCATCCTGGACTACAACACACCCGCCCTGGATCCCACCAATCCCCAGGCGCTCGACTTTGTGAAAAAAGAGCTGACCACACTCAACGAGTGGGGATTTGACTACTACAAATTCGACGGCGAGCATGATTTCTTGAAGTACGTCCCAGGCATCGACCTTGACAAAATCGCTAACAAGTCCATCGACCCCATTATGGCCTACCGGAATCGCCTGAAGCTGATCCGGGAAACGATGGGCCCGCACCGGTTCATTGAAGCGTGCCCGTCGGGGGCGCCGTTGATTGGGATTGGATACTTCAATTCGTACTTCACCGGAGAGGATGACTACAATAGCTGGCGGGGGATGTATCCGTTGTTGAGTTCCATCAACGCCAACGCTTTTTTAAACCATATAGTCGTGTACGTGATGCCGGGTGAAGGAATCGATGTGTCACCTGTGATGAGCGTGGAAGACGCAAGACCCAAGAGGCTTCCCGGTGTCATAAACCAAGGCTTGGAACGAAAAGACCTGCAGCGGGGATTCGGCACTACGCTGACTGAGGCCCGCACCCTTGTTTCCTACATTGCCCTGACGGGCGTGGCCTATTCAGTGGCGAGCGTGATGCCCGAATTACCGGGAGAGAGGGAGCGACTCTTAAAGATGACGCTGCCCACTATGCCCATTCTTCCCATCGATCTATTCAGTCGCGGGGTTGACATGCCGCTCTACGCCTTCTCCAAGTCCACAACCCCCGACTTCTACATCCACAACTATCCGGAAATCTTGGACCTGAAGGTGAATGCGCGTTCGGGGGTTTATGACGTCGTGGGATTGACCAACTGGCGCAGTCGGACAACCAACCGGGAGCTTTCTTTCTCAGACAGGCTGGGAGTTGATCCCGAGGCCTCCTATATCGTTTTCGATTTCTGGGCTCAGAAGCTTCTGGGTGTGTTCAAAGGCAAGATAGCGGTGACGATTGTTCCCCATGATACCCGGGTGCTGCTGATTCATCCCCTGGCGAATCATCCACAGTTGGTGGGCACCTCCCGCCACATCACCGGCGCGTACTCGATCCAGGACGTGGATTGGGATGGGGCACATAACCAGTTGCGGGGCACGTCGGAAACCGTTCCCGGGGACTCCTACACTTTGTGGCTCTACGTCCCCAAGGGAGTGAATATCTCGAAAGTGCGGGCACTGACCAAGGAAAACGCGAAAGTCCCAGTGCAGCATGAACTGATCGGGAATTCTCTTAGAATTACTTTCGCCGGCCAACCAGAACCTGTGGTGTGGGAAGTTGAATTCCGCGCAAGCGCAATCTGATGAAGATGCACGTGCGACCCGAAGGGTAAGTGCAGAAATGAGCGGTGCGGACTCAAAGTCGTGGGGTGTCCCCATGAGGGTCGGTCCGTGGCCACTCGTGGTGCTGCTGTCTATAACCGCCTCGGCGAGTTACCTATGCCGGGTCAATATCTCCGTGACGGGCGCCCTGATGATGCACGATTTGGGGTTTTCTCCAATCGAAATGGGTCGCCTATTCAGTGCGCTTATTCTGGGCTACGCCATATTTCAGATTCCCTCGGGCGCTGCCGCTGACCGATGGGGAGCACGGCGCGTGCTGGCCTGGGCCGCGGTTTGGTGGGTGGTCGTCACCATCCTCCTCGCGGCGGTGGGTTGGGGACCCTTTGGCAGCGCGGCGGGAGGTATGCTGACTCTGCTGTTGATCCTGCGATTTGTATTGGGCGCAGGAGAGGCAGCCACTTTTCCCGCGGCGGCCCAGGGAGTGGCCCAATGGATAGGACCTTCAAAACAAGGACTCGCAAACGGTATGGTTCTCGCTGCGGTTGGGGCAGGTTCGGCCGTCGCTCCTCTCTTGCTTTCCCGGGTAATGTTGTTGGGGGGATGGAGGATTGCCACAGTGGTGTCGGCCATCCCGGCTCTGGTCGTGGCCGTTGCCTGGTCTTGTGTCCGAGAATCCAAGAGTCTATCGACGCATCAAACCCCGCCTTGTAGCGCGAAGGAAAGCATTAGCGGGCTCTGGTCCCCCAGTTTTGTTCTTCTGACCATAAGCTATACTCTGGAAGGGTATGTGGGTTATCTTTTCGTGTTTTGGAATTACTTATATTTAGTCGAGGTCAGGCACTTTGACTTGCTGCGCGCCGGCAACTTGAGTAGCTTGCCCTGGTTTCTCTCGGTGGTTTCAATCCCATTGGGAGGATATGTTTCTGATCGTCTAGTGGCAGGGTTTATGGGTATGCGCTGGGGGCGGAGAGCTATCCCGATGCTCGGCCTCACATCGGCAGGGATTTTCTTGGCCTTAGGAGCGGAAACCGCGAATGCGTATGTTGCGGTGGCGTACCTTGCTCTCTCCACGGCTTTGGTGCTCTCCGTTGAAGGCCCCTTCTGGGCCACGATGATGGAACTGGCCGGTTCGCGGAGCGGCACCGCCGGAGGCGTGATGAATTTGGGGAGCAACATCGGTGGATTCATTTCTCCCATGCTTACTCCGATTCTGGCAGCCCGCTTGGGCTGGAAGAATGCGCTGTATGCGGGTGCGGGAATTTCCGTCGTGGGCGCGGCTCTGTGGTTTTGGATCTCACCCAGCGTTCAAGAGGAGACCGATGGGCAGACACTTTCATATTAAGCCTGTAGGTCAGAAACTGGGCGCATCAATAACAATTCGGCACCTTCGAGGATGGATCAAAACACTTTGAGCTCACCACCCGGGACTTCCCAAGAGTCGCGTGAAATGAGTACGAGGGCCGCGAAGATCGCCCATCTTGAGTTCATTCCCGCCAGCATTCCTTACACGCATTGTGAAATTAGTTCGCAGGTTCATCGAGATGGTGTAACGGATGTCATTGTCAAAGCTACGACCGACGGTGGCTGCGTCGGATGGGGTGAAAGTTGCAGCGGCGCCGATGTTGAATCTGTGGTCGCAGCATTGCAGGCCATGGCGCCATTCGTATTAGGACGGAGTCCCTGGGAAAGCGAGGCCATCCGCGCCGAATTGTGGCATCGGGGAATCTGGCAGTTTCGGAAAGGGACCGCAAGTTTTGCTTACGCCGGCATCGACATGGCGCTGTGGGACATCTGCGGAAAGACGGTTGGCGAGCCGCTTTACAACCTGTTCGGGGGCAAGGTCCGTGAATCGGTTAATTATTTCTTCTATCTTTCTCGCGCTCCGCACGCCGATCTCGTGGCCCAATGCCGCGAATGCGTATTCCGATGAAGTTGGTCAGTGATTCCGATTTGATCCCGGTCACTTGTTC
>CAZCVY010000349.1:0-5872 GCA_964501985.1 uncultured Acidobacteriota bacterium
ACGGGTTCCGCCTGGGATACAACAAAACGTGGAAGTCGCGTTGGTTTGCCAAGAAAGAATACGCCGAACTCCTCCACGAAGATCTGAAGCTTAAAGCGCGGCTTAAGGACCAGCTTCGCGCTGCCGGCGTTGCATCGATTGAGGTCGAGCGTCCCGGCAACAAGCTCAAGGTTACCATTTTCACCGCGCGGCCTGGCATCATCATTGGCCGCAAGGGGGCGGAAATCGACCGCCTCCGCCAGGAAATTCAGAAGCGCACGGGACGCGAAGTGCTGCCCATTAACATCCAGGAAGTGCATCGCCCGGAGCTGAACGCGCAATTGGTGGCCGAGGCGATCTGCCTGCAACTTGAAAAGCGCGTTGCCTTTCGCCGCGCAATGCGAAAATCGGTTGATTCGGCCCTGCGATTCGGATGCAAAGGAATCAAAATCCGCTGCGGCGGCCGCTTGAATGGAGCGGAAATCGCGCGGTCCGAGTGGTACTTGCAAGGTCGGCTGCCACTCCATACATTGCGTGCCGATATTGATTATGGACAGGCTGAAGCCCGGACGACCTACGGAGTAATTGGCGTAAAGTGCTGGATTTACAACGGGGAAATTCTGGAGCAGAAACGGCGGGTAGAGAAGCCTGCTGCTGCACCCGCGCCTGTCGCCACGGTGTTGCCGACGGCTCCCGAAAAGCCGCCAGTTGCTAACCCCGGAGTGTAACGAACGGACTGTGCGTGCAATCGGCGAGCTGAATATCAAGAACTGAGAATGAAATTATGTTAATGCCGAGCAAAGTTAAATATCGCAAGCAACAGCGCGGACGCATGTGCGGCAAGGCCTGGCGCGGCTCCGACATGTCCTTTGGGGATTTCGGACTGAAGGTTCTCCAGGCGGGGTGGATTTCCGACCGGCAGATTGAAGCCAGTCGCGTCGCCATCATGCGATTCATCAAGCGCGGGGGAAAGCTTTGGATCAGAATTTTTCCCGATAAGCCGGTAACCAAAAAACCCGCCGAAACCCGCATGGGAAAAGGTAAGGGCGCACCTGAGTTCTGGGTGGCGGTGGTAAAGCCCGGACGGATACTGTTTGAAATGGAAGGTGTGCCGGAAGCGGAGGCGCGCGAAGCCATGCGGCTGGCCAGTCACAAGCTGCCACTGCCGACACAGTTTGTGTCGCGCGCGCAGTCGGTATAAAACGGTCACGGAGCAAAGCTCATGAAGCTGGAGAAGGATAAGCGATGGAAGTGGCCCGCGGAAAAAATGCGGGAATGGACTGATGCTGAGTTGAAAACTCGCGACCGGGAGTTTTCCGATCAGCTCTTCCGGCTGAAATTTCAGATGGCGGGGGGCCAATCGGAGCATCTCACCGCTGTCCGCGAGCTGCGCAAGGGGATCGCGAGAGTGAAGACGTTGATGCGTGAGCGCCAAAGCGGCGCAACCCAAACGAAGTAGGTGCAAGGTGACGGAAACAGCGGTGGGACAGGCGCACAGCGCCACACAAGGGAAACGGCAAGAGAAGGTGGGGGTAGTCACCAGCAATAAAATGCAGAAAACGGTGGTGATTACCGTCGAGCGGCAGGTCACACACCCACTCTACAAACGCGTGGTGCGGCGGTCAAAAAACTTCCTTGCCCACGACGAAAAGAACGAGTGCCGAGTGGGTGACACGGTAAGAATCCAGGAGACTCGCCCCTTGAGCAGCCGCAAGCGTTGGCGAGTTATCGAGATCGTGGCCAAAGCGACGCTGGTCGCGCCCGTGCCGGAGGTGCAAGTATGATCGGGATGCGGACCATTCTCCAGGTGGCGGATAATTCCGGCGCGCGCAAGCTATCCTGCATATTGCCGCTCGGCGGTGATGTGGGTTTACAAGCGGGCTTGGGAGACATTATCACTGCGGCGGTGAAAGAGGCCGCTCCGGACAGCGCAATTCCCAAGGGGAAAGTTGTGAAGTGCGTGATCGTCCGGATGCGGAAAGAGCAGCGGCGGCGCGATGGCAGCTATATCCGATTCGATGAAAACGCCGCGGTGCTGATTACGGACGCCAACGAGCCGGTGGGAACACGCGTCTTCGGACCGGTGGCACGCGAACTGCGGGAGAAGAAATTTCTGAAGATCGTTTCTTTGGCGCCCGAGGTCCTCTAGGACACTGGATAGCAAGCACGTCCTCCGAGATGGACGGCGAGGGCAGGACGGCCGCGAGGGGCGGAGAGGTACCATGGATATTCGTAAGAACGACATCGTGCAAGTCATTGCGGGGCGAAGCCGAGGGCCTTCGGGGCAGCCGACGCGCGGAAGGGTTTTGGAAGTCGAGCCCGCCAAGCAGAGAATTTTTGTTGAGCATGTGAATATGGTGAAGCGGCACGTGCGGCCAAATCCCGCCAAACAGATTCGCGGCGGAATCCTGGAGAAAGAAGGCCCCATCCACGTTTCAAACGTGGCGCTAGTTTGCAGCGAATGCGGGCCCACGCGCGTCCAGCACCGCGAAATGGCGGAGGGCAAGAAAGTGCGCATCTGCTCCACCTGCAAAAAATCCTTGGATAAGTAGCGGCCGGGAGGAAAGAACGTAATCATGGCTCCGAGACTGAAAGAGCGATACCAAAAGGAAGTCGTGCCGGTCCTGGTGAAGGAATTCAGCTACACCAACGCCAACGCTGTTCCGCGCTTGCGAAAGATCGTGGTCAACATGGGGTTGGGAGAAGCGATCCAGAATGCCAAACTGCTCGATTCGGCTACCGCGGAACTGGGTCAGATCACCGGGCAGAAGCCGGTGATTACACGCGCGCGAAAGTCCATAGCCAATTTTAAGCTGCGGAAGAACATGCCCATCGGTGTGGTGGTGACCTTGCGCGGCGACCGCATGTACGAGTTTTTCGACCGCTTGACCAATGTCGCCATGCCGCGAGTGCGCGATTTTCGTGGCGTGTCCACGCGCGCCTTTGATGGCCGGGGAAACTACACGTTGGGACTTCGCGACCAGTTGGTTTTTCCGGAGATTGATTATGCCAAGGTCGATAAAACCAAGGGCATGAATATTACGATCGTAACCGATGCCAGGACCGACGCTGAGGCGATGGCATTGCTGCGGCACATGGGAATGCCATTCCGTGCGGATGCGGTGCGCCGGCAAGCCGCGGTACAAACCAGTGAAAAGGCAGGGGGGTAAAACGTGGCACGTACTTCCATGATGGCCAAATTGCGCAAGAAGCCGAAATTCAAGATTCGGCACCGGAACCGCTGTTTGATTTGCGGGCGGCCGCGCGGTTACCTCGGCAAGTTCAAGATGTGCCGTCTCCATTTCCGGGAGTTGGCGCTACGGGGTGATATCCCTGGAGTTATTAAATCGAGCTGGTAACACTGGACGAGAAATACATCCAGCACCAGAAGCGGGAGTCTTATGTCAGCCGTTACCGATCCTATCGCCGATATGCTCACTCGAATCCGCAACGGGATTCAAGCGCGTCATCCGCGGGTGGATATGCCTTCCTCCAAGCTCAAAGTTGAATTGGCTCGAATTCTGAAGGAAGAGGGCTACATCAGCAACTTCAAGGTGGGCGACGAAGGCAAGAAGAAAGTTCTAAAGGTTTTCCTCAAGTACGCGACTGACGGAACGAATGCTATCGCCAGCATCGACCGGGTTTCGAAGCCCGGGCGCCGTGTCTATGTGGGGGCGCATGAGGTTCCGCGAATATTGGGGGGGCTGGGAGTCAGCATCCTCACGACGCCGCGTGGAGTGCTGACAGGCAAAGCCGCCCGCAAGGCGGGAGTCGGTGGCGAAGTGCTGTGTAGTGTGGCTTAAGGTTATGAACCCGGGCTCCGAGGTTCGGAGTCCGGAGCCAGGAAGGGAACCCGGAGGCATGATCTTCGAGCCCCCGAATTGACCGACGGAACGTGAAGGTACTATGTCAAGAATAGGACGAAAGATAATCGCTTTGCCCTCGGGAGTCAGCGTCCAGGCGGACGGACCATCGCTGGCGGTAAAGGGGCCCAAGGGAACATTACGGATTCCTCTCCCCCAGGGAATCCAGTTCGAGAAGCAGGATGGCCATTTGCTCTTGAAGCGGGAAAGCGACGAACAGGCGGCTTTGCATGGGCTGGCCCGGAGTCTGCTCGCCAACGCCGTTCATGGTGTGACCCAGGGCTTCGATCGACACCTGGACATCGTCGGTATCGGGTATCGTGCCGAGTCCAAAGGAAAGTCGGTGACCTTTACGCTCGGTTATTCGCATCCGATCGAGTTTGCCGTACCCGACGGGGTTGCCATTACCGTGGAGAAGCAAACCCATCTGATTGTCAGCGGTCCGGACAAACAATTGGTGGGGCACGTGGCCGCAAAAATTCGCGGCTTGCGTCCGCCCGATCCGTACAAGAATAAAGGTATCCGGTATACCGGCGAGCGCCTGAAGAAGAAGGTGGGCAAGGCGGCGGCGGCAGCCGGCGGCGCAGGCAAGGCAGGGTAGTTTGAGGCCAAGGAAAGCGGAGAGTTCCTGATGTTACAGATGGTTTCCAAAGATGTGGCACGTAGGCGGATTCACGTACGAATCCGCGCCCGGGTGAGCGGACGGGCACAGTCGCCACGGCTAAATGTTTTTCGGTCGCTCAAGCATATTTATGCCCAGGTCGTTGATGATAGCAGCGGCCGCACCTTGGTGGCGGCGTCGACGCGCGACAAGGAAGTTCGCGCGACCCTCAAAAGCGGCGGAAATATCTCGGCAGCAAAAGTGGTGGGACAGGTTCTAGCCAAACGCGCCGTTGCGGGGGGAATTCCCATCGTGGTTTTTGATCGGGGTGGGTACGCATATCATGGTCGCGTCAAAGCGCTGGCCGACGCTGCTCGCGAGGCAGGGCTGAAATTCTAGAGGTTACGGCAGGAGGAAGACTTGGCGAATCGGATTGACCCGAACGCGTTGCAGCTCAAGGACCAGGTGATTGCAATTAATCGCGTCACCAAGGTTGTCAAAGGTGGAAAAAACCTTAGTTTTGCGGCCCTGGTCGTTGTGGGTGACGGCGCGGGCATTGTCGGTTATGGGTCCGGCAAGGCGCGCGAAGTTCCCATGGCGATCCGCAAAGGGATCGAGTCTGCGAAGAAGTCGCTGGCCAAGGTGAATGTTTCCCAGGGGTCCATCCCCCACACGGTGACGGGCCATTACGGGGCAGGCCGGGTGTTGCTAAAGCCTGCGCCGCCTGGGACCGGAGTGATCGCCGGCGGTGCGGTTCGCGCCGTGGTTGAGGCGGCAGGAATTCAAAATGTGCTGACCAAGTCCCTGGGAACCACCAATCCCTACAACGTGGTCAAGGCGACCATGGATGCTTTACTTCGATTGCGCGACCTGCAAGAAGTTGCGAATACCCGCGGCAAAGCTGCGGAGGAGATTTAGAAGGAAACTGAAAGCTGACAGCGCCTGCTGGCTGTTGACTGTCGGTTTCAAAGAGGAAGACGAACCGTGGCGGATAAGACGCTCAAGACAATTCGGATCAAGTGGGTGAGAAGCGGAATCGGGTTCACCTACCACCAGAAGACGATCGTGCGAAGCTTGGGTTTAAGGAAGCTTAACCACACCGTGGTGCGCCCCGACACCCCGCAGATTCGAGGAATCGTAGCATCGGTTCCGCACCTGCTGGAAATTGTCTCCGAGCCTGTGACTCCGGCTTGGGCATCGATACCGGAATACACAGTCCATGCCCCAGTAGTCGCGCGCGCCGAATCAGGTCCGGCCACAACTCCCGAAGGTGGGGCCGAAACGGTTGCCGCGAAGTCCGACGCCCAGGATGTCGACGCTGCGGAGGCGGACCCAAAGTAAAAGACCACGCCGGAGCGAAACGATCCGGCGGAAGCGAGCAAGGAATAGGCTGAAGACATATGGCGACACACATTGGTACACTTCGACC
>CAZCVY010000350.1:0-5832 GCA_964501985.1 uncultured Acidobacteriota bacterium
AAACAAAGGATCGCAAGACAAAGTGCCCGAATAAAAACAGACTTTTAGGTCTTAAATTTCGACATTTACGTCGAATCGAGCGCCATTTTGCTGGAAATTACTGCTTTTGAACGACAATTTGGTGGACCCATTCGGATTTTCGCGGTTCGCCGATCCCGTGGCGCTGCCGGTCGTAGCGCCGGCCGTTGACCGAAACGCGTTGTCTCCGGGACGGCGCTACACGGGACGGGCTCTACTTCAGCGGCTGGCCGTTGGCCGTTAATTCAGCTAGCAACACTTGCCCTTGCTTCTGAATGGCGTCCGGAAGCTTGGCGTACGAAAGGTCTTCCGCCGAGTCCTGACCCTTCGAGATCGCAAAGGCAATAAAGTCTCTGACCGCAGCCTGCTGGTCGGCGTCGGGGCGGTCCTTGGGAATCAGAATGAAGCTCAGTCCGGAAATCGGATAGGCGTCGGGCGCGGAAGCGGGAGGATCGACAATGGATGCGCGGATGTCTTTCGCCAGGGCGTCACTGAAGGCGCCTATCGCCGCGGCGGCACTGCTAGGGCTGGGCTGCACGAAATGGCCAGCCTGGTTCTGGATCGAAGCAAAGGGGACGCTGTTGGCCTTGGCGTAATTCAGTTCCATGTATCCAATGGTTCCCGGCGTCTGCTTGACGATGCCGAGCACCCCTTTGCTGCCATCCGCGCCCAAGCCGATTGGCCATGTTACCGACATGCCTTGGCCCGACTTCGAGGACCAATCGTGACTGACCTTGGAAAGGTACGAAGTAAAGATAGAAGTCGTTCCGCTGCCGTCCGACCGGTGAACGACGATGACCGCAGCCCGAGGTATTGTCACTCCGGGGTTGTCCCTGGCGATGGCGGGATCTTGCCAACTAATAATGTTGCCTAGATAAATGTCACTTAAGGTTTTGGCGGTGAGTTTGAGGGGGGCGCTCAGGCTGGGCAGGTTGTAGACAACGCAGACAGGTCCCGCGCTGTCGGGAACCTGGATAACGGCGGACATGTCCTTCATCTGGTCGTCACTCAACGGGGCGTCGCTGGCACCGAAACTGAGGTACCCCTTCTTCAGCTCCTCAATTCCGCCTCCGCTGCCGATGGGGCGATAATTGATCTGCACCGTAGGATGCGTCTGTTGATATTCGCTAACCCACTTGGTCATAATCGGGGCAATGAAGGTGCTGCCGGCGGCGCCCAGGACGGCCGTGGGTGCCGCGTTCGAGGTGGCGGAGCTTCCCGTGGAATTGGAACAGCCCAGGGTGAACAAGAGGCTCAAGAGCGCAGCCGTCGCTAAGCCCACTGTTAAGAAGTGGCGTTGAGGGTACATGTCGATGTCTCCTTTGCAGTCGGTGGGGATGCTATATGCCCTATGTTACAAGCATATTAACTCTGGGTGTTGCTTTGTCGCGGCCGTCGAAAGCTTGATTAAACGTGGGGCTCTGCTTCAAGAGGCCCGGCTTTTTTGGCAGGCGGTGGTTTGAGGTTGTATCTCGGAGCTCGCGGCGGCGTAAAGCGGCCTCTACATCTTGCACCGCGACCGTGGTTTTTGGTGGCTTGGCTGGTGAGGGCCGGGTAGAATGTGGCTCATAGTTGAGCGAAAAGCAGCTCGCCGGCAACTCGGCGAGGGGTTCAGAACGGTAAAAGCGGACGTCCAGGAGGACACATTGAGACCGGCACGCATGGAGCGGAAGCAAGCGCTCGCGACGATCGTCGCGATTTTGGTGGTGTCCCTGAGTGCGGCGGCCCAGAAACCCACGGCTGACGCGAAGCCAGCCATGGTGGCCGCGAATACAGCCGATACTCAGCTCGCCAAAGTCTGGCACTCCGAGGCATCACATAAGGACTTCCGCGTGGAAGTAAAGGGCGGCGTGCTTCACGCGGATTGGGTCAATCTACCCCCTGCTGCGGCTAAAGATGGCGCCTCTATTCGGATTGAATGCCGGCGAACGGGAACAAAGTGGGTAGGGTCCTCGAGCGTCTACCAGGCATTCGCCGATCCTGCCGCTCCCGCCGGAAAAGACGTCAAGAAGATGTGCCACATCACCGTAAGATTTGAAATCGACTCGCTGACACCGGAGAAAATCACATTCCACTCGGAAGTCTTGAAGGGCTTCGACTACGCTTCATGCCATGTCCTGAAAACCGCCTGGGAGGAGTTTGCCTGGACTCCGAAGAAGTAAATGATTCGGGCAGAGAGTGTTCACGGAGGCCTCGATTTCCGCTATCGGGGTCCAAGCGCGACCGGCCCGGGTAAAGCCCACATAACTAGCCCAAGCGCGGTGAGAACGCTGATGAAGTAGGCCGTCGAGGTCCGGCTGGGTTGAGGGGGGAAATCCTTGGTGAAAAGGCGAAAGCCCGCCCCCAGCGCCACGAGGATGAATACTCTTTGATCAAACAGCAGCCAGAGCGCCAGGCAAGAGGTCAAGAGCCATACTCGCTCCTGCTTATCCAACGCGGCAACCGCTTGGCCGCCGTCCAACACCCACACGGGAATCAAGTTGAGAACATTCAGCCACGCACTGGCGCGTGCGAGGGCGGCCCAAATCCCGCTCCCCGTGTGCCACCAAACAAGGGCACACGCCACCGCTGCAAGGAATCCCGCCAGTGGCCCCGCCAAGCTCACCGCGGCCCGGGTCTCGCGCGAAACCCCCAGCGCCTGCCAGCGGACGTAAGCGCCCAGCCCCGGCAAAAACACTGGCATTTCCGCGGGCAGGCCCCGGCGTTTGATGTCGATGAAGTGCCCCATCTCGTGCAGGAAAATCAACCCTACGAACCCCAGGCCGAACTTCAGGCCCCACAGGGCCCAATACACGCCAATAAAAGCCGCAAGGCTGAGAAGGAAATTCAGCTTGAAGACAGCCAGCAGAACCTTGGCCTTTGACAATGCGATGGCCAATGGCGCCAGCGGTCCCAGCTTACTGGCCCATTTACTCTTGGTCCCCGCCTGCGTCTCGGGCCGCGCCGGGAGCCCCAATTGCCGCGCGCGGTCGCGAACCCACGCCGCCTGGGTGGATTCTGCGGGCAAGAGTTGTAGCGCTTCCAGCCAACGCTCACGGGCCTCCAGGGGCTTACCTTGATTTTCCAACTCCCGAGCTTGCGAAGATATTCGCTCCAGCGCCTCGGCGTGTACCAGAGCGTGGCAGCGGGGACACTCAAGCGCCGCGGACATCAGTTCCGCCGAACAGCTTGGGCAGGCTCGTGAGGGTGGCAAGATTATGGACGACACGTGGTTAGCCCGTACTCGCTTCCCCCGCCGGGGACGAGGACAAATCGAACGGCCCAAGGATTTGGAGCGATATCCCTCGCGTCATTTTCCAGGCAAACTGCATTCCCACAAAAAGGATAACCAAGCCGATCAATCCGTGAATGGGATCTTGCAGCTCAAGGAAGGGCGAAGCCAATCCGACCAGTGCCAGCGTAACCACTGCTGCCCCAATATTTGCGGGGCGCTTGGCCGTGCGCGGGTTTTGCTCTGGCGTCGGGGCGCCATTCCCCGGGACTTGCTCTCCCGAGTTGCGCATCGATTGGGATTGCTCCGCTGGAGCTGCCCGGTGCGCCTTGGACACCTGGGCAAGATCGATCGGAATCGCGGCGATCGAAACCGCGGCGTAGGTCAAGAGCACGGCGGCAATCTGGTATCGCCGTCCGCCGATTCCTCCCGAGCCCGTCATCATGGCCTTGCCCACGACCCATCCGACCGCCAGAGCGACGTAGCCGATCATCCAGCCGGTGATGATGCCAACCGCGGCGTAGAGAATCAGTCCCAGGATGGCGCCACCTACACCGAAAATCATTCCGCGCGTGAACGCCGCATGACTATCCTGGGGAATCTGGAGTCTCACCTTTTCCGCGCAGCCGCTGCACGCTATGGACCTATTCACGCGGAAATAACCACCAGCGATGGTCTGGTTACAGAATTTGCAGCGTTCGCTGCCGGGCTCGCCGGCATACTCGGCCGTCCTGAACTGAGGAGGAGCCTTGGAAAGATCTGGGTCTGACATGGGCGGAAGATACCATAGAAATCTCTTAATCAAAAGCTCGTGCGGTGAAAAGGCTTGATCCATCCGGCTTTGAATGAAACGACTTGTGGGCTGGCGTTAGCGTTGCCGGCCACGCTTGCATATGGTACCTTGGTACACAGGTACCAAGGAGGAGCGGATGGCACCGGGAAACAAACATGTCGTTGAACGCGTACAAACAGGCGTCCGTATGGAAAAACGGCTCTTAAAGGTTCTCAGGGCCTTTGCTGATTACCACGACTTGACCCTCGGCGACCTTCTCGAGGGCATCGTTTTGCATGCTTTTGATGGAAAGTCCCCATTCAGCAGAGACTCTCTCGACCGGATTAAGGAATTGAAAAGGTTCTATAACCTCGATTTGGATTCCAGCGCGAGCCACCATCTTACCGAAGCTCGCCCCGACCAATCTATGAAGAATGGAAAACTCCCCCGATGAGCCAGCAATTTCAAAAGTTTGCTATCACCGGTTTGCGTTGGAGCGTTGGGGTGGTTGTGCTGTTGGAATCGATTCGGTTAACGTTTTCGCCTTCTGCGATCCACCATTTTGCCAAAATGGGACATCCGCCATGGATCCGGCTGGTGCTAAGTGGGGGCGAGATCGTTGCCGCTATTCTATTCCTTATACCCTCCGCAAGTTTGGCAGGCGGCTTCCTTCTGGTGTTCATTTTTGCCCTCGCTGCCGTCCTTCATCTCTTGCACGGTGAATTGGATGTGGGAAGCCTGGTTATTTACAGCATGGCGGTAATCGTTTGTATGACCTACCCGCCCAGGAAGCAATAGCAAGTGCGTATCCAGAAGCACCACCTGGGCGTCTTCCAGCTTCCCCATGGCTCGATCGGCGATTCGATGACTTATATCCGACAACCAAGAACGTCGCTCTTGCGCTTTTCTTCCTCTTGCTGTTTTATAGTGGGCATGAAAAAGCTAATCCGCATTACACTTCTGCTGACCACACTTTTCGCTGCGTGCGCTTACGTGTTCGACGCGCGGGGCGATGAAACGCCACACACCATGAGCGACTTTTTTGTTTACATCGGTACTTATACCGGGCCCAAAAGCCAGGGGATCTACGTTTACAAGCTTTCCGGAACTACCGGCAAGCTTACCCCGCTCGGCTTGGCGGCTAAGACGACCAGCCCTTCTTTCCTCGCGCTTGATCCCGGCCACCGCTACCTTTACGCGGTAAACGAAATCTCGGACTACGAGGGCAAGAAATCCGGAAGCGTCAGTGCATTCGCGATTGACCGCAAGACGGGCAAGCTGACGTTTCTGAATGTGGTGCCGTCCGGCGACCCCGGCCCTTGCCACGTGAGCGTGGACCATACGGGCAAATACGTGTTCGTGGCTAACTATGAGGTCGGCAGCGTGGCGATGTTCCCGATTCTCGCGGGCGGCCGCTTGGGCAAGGCCGCGGCCTTTCTGCCACACACGGGGCACAGCGTCGACCCGAAGCGCCAGGAGGCACCACACGCGCATTCCATCTATGCATCGCCAGACAATCGCTTTGTGGTGTCCGCGGATTTAGGCACCGATCAGGTGTACGTTTATCGCTTCGACGCGGCCAAGGGAACGCTCACGCCGAACGATCCGCCTTCTGCCGCCGTTCCTCCCGGCACGGGTCCGCGCCACTTCGCGTTCAGCCCGAACGCTAAGTTTGGTTATGCCATTGAAGAGATGGGCTCCAGCCTTACCGCTTTTTCCTACGACGACGCGCGCGGCGTGCTGCATCCCTTTGAGACCATTTCGACCTTGCCCAAAGACTTCAAGGGCGAGAACGACTGCGCGGAGCTGATGATGCATCCGAGCGGCAAGT
>CAZCVY010000351.1:0-5812 GCA_964501985.1 uncultured Acidobacteriota bacterium
GGCGGCTCCCCGCGGCGAGATCACCGCCCCGCCCGACCGTGGCGTCATGGCGACAGCCTTGCCCATGGAGGCCGCAAGGCTCGCGGCTCCTGCGGCGTGCTTGAGGAATTCTCTACGGTTGGGCTCGAAGCGGTTTATGGATCCCTCGCGATCGTTCGAAATTGGAATTGCCACCGAGCTACGACTGGCGGAGGGTATTCTACCACGCCTGCCAAGGTTCCCGATCCCACGGCCAGGGCCACGTCAAAGTCCGCGAAGTTCCCCGAAGGGGAACAAGATCATTAGCCGAGGTGAAACCTACGGAGAAGGGGAGGCGCGATAGTCGACCCCGTAGGGGTCGGGTAGTGGTGTCATTTGGTGTGGCACGGCCATCTTGGCCGTGACCGTTCACGGGCGGGACGCCCGTGGCACTTCCAAATGACACCACTACCCCGGGTCAAATATCCCGCTGGCCCCGCTTCCCACGGGTTCCACCCGTGGCCTGGAGTTTCTACATTTCGGATGTGGTTTCGCCGCTCCGGCCCCATCACAGCCCCTCTCCAGAAACACGGTTAAGCCGTATTACGACCAAGTGGAGAGGCGTGCAGATTCCGGACATCCCAGAACCGCGTTTCTCGGGAGTTTGAATCTGCGAAGCAAGTAGCCCGAACTTCGCGCCGGGCCACGAGTCTGTAGCGCGGCCATGCAGTGCAATGTTAACGGTTTTCAATCCGGCATCGCCAACGGCAGGAGCCAGAAGTCAGGAGACTGGAGAACCTACGGGCAGTGGGTTCGTCTCCTGACGGGCTCAAAGCCGCGGACATGGAAAAGCATGACCGCGCTACTCACTCGTCTAAAAGCGGGGATAGATGCGATATATCCTATCTATTGTTAGACATATTGTCCGTTCTGGTCTTTCAAAATTAGTGTATATCGCGCCTGCCCCCGATTTTCCCGGAGGCGGGTTCGACCCTTACGCTGGACCCGTACCTGTGCCGCTGAGCCCGACCCTCTGGGGGTTGTCGCTGGCGTTGTCAAACAACGTCAAGCTCCCGGCAATCGGGCCGACTGATGTCGGCACAAACGTTACGTTGATGGTGCAGTTCGCGCCCGCCGCCACCGATGTTCCGCAATCGTCCGTCTCCGTGAAGTTGGGGCCCAGAATCATCGCAAGACGCAGGCTTTGGTTCCCCGTATTGGTCAGCGTCACCGATTGGGCTGAACTTGAGTTTCCGACAACTTGCGCGGCGAAGGCGAGACTCGTGGGGGTCAAAGTAACGGTCGTTGGCTGGAGTTCATACGCACCCATATCAATCTTGCCGTTCACCAGGCGCGGATTGCCGTCGAGGTCAGTTGACGGGAGATTGGGTGCGCTGCTATCTCCAACGGCTACAGCCGGCGAGCCGTATTGCAGATGGAAATCCGATGTCCCGTCCAAAAACAGCGGATTGGCAGAAACGTTCCCATTCGTTCCCAAGCTGCCGAGAGCCTCGCAGCCAGACGTTTGAATGCCGCTTGCGCCCGGGGCAAGCAGGTCGTTGTTGAGCATCGTCACGGACGCCCCCTGGCAGGTGCCGTAGAGGGCGGACTCTCCTGGCGCTCCAATAATCAGGTTGTTATAGTACTGAGTCGCAGCGAAATAAACTCCCAAGAAAACGCCTGATCCTCCATACGAGCCGTTGTTATCAGCGATGGTGTTGCTTGTGAAGATAACGCTGCCGTACCCGGACCCCACATAAATCCCTCCGCCATTATCGGCGGTATTGCCAAAGATAAGGTTTTGGATTATCTGTATGTTTGTCGTGACCGCATTGCTGCCATCAGGGACAATGCAGATGCCGCCCCCCTGGCCTCCGCTAAAAATTGCGCTGTTATTCGTGATCACATTGTTTTCAACGATCGGAGTGGTTACGCCATAGAGATAAATGCCGCCGCCCGCGTTGCCGGGAACCACCGAATTGCCCGAAATCGTGTTGCCAGTGATTTGAGTAGAGCCGGTGGTTGTAACGGCGATCCCGCCCCCCCCGCCGCCGGAACAGCCGTCGTTCACGACGTTCTCCGTGATTTGATTTCCCGCGATCACCGGTGACGGACCTGGAAATAGGTTTGAACCGACGTAAATGCCTCCGCCCCAGCTGCACGCTACGTTCTGCGTGATGACGTTTCCTGTAATCATGGGGGCCGCATTGAACACAACAATGCCTCCGCCGTCCGCGTTCCAATCTTGAGGAGTTGCGGAAATGTTCGAATTCCCGTTCGTAATGGTAAAGCCACTCAGAACAGACCCCGCTCCTTCGCCGCTTACGAAAAGCACGACGGGCCCGTTTCCGCCTCCGTTGATGGTCGTTACGGCCGGCCCGCCGGAGCTGGTCACCGTGATCGCCTTACCCACAAAATTGATATTCTCGCGGTACGTGCCGGGGGCCACGAGCACAGTGTCGCCGTTCGACGCAGCATTAATCGCCCCTTGAATGGTCGGTTGCCCGGCAGGCACATTAATGGTGGCAGCTTGACTCGATAGCACGGAGATCGAGCTCAAAGCAGCAGCTATAGCGGCCAAGTATGCGAGCTTGCAGAGCAAGGAGGCCATGCGCAACGGCCGCGGCTTTAGGCATGGTTGAGTGATGCGCCCGCGACTTGTAAGTTTTAGCATGAGCTTTTTTCCCGGAGCGCGATTAGCTAACCGTCAACGTCAGATTAACGGAATGCGTCAAGCTGCCCGAAGTTCCTGTCACTTTCAGCGTGTACGTGCCCGCGGGGGTGCCCGGCGAACCCGTGTGGGGGGGCGAGTTGCTCCCACCTCCTCCCCCGCAGGCCGCGAATGCCGCCACGACAAAGAGAATCGCGCAACGCAATGCCGGCCACACCCGCGCGTCAGTGCTTCGCTTCACTCCGTCAAGTCTGGCAGTCCACCCGTCGGCTGCCCGCCACACCCATACTACGAGCGCCAATATCGCCAACAGTTCGGGCCAAACCGGCAGTTTCCTGCCTCCACCGGAAATCGGCCGCACTCGGGGGAGCGGCAGCAGTGAGGAAGGTGCCGTAGTGGTCACCGTGATCTTGACCGTTTGGGAATTCTTCCCGTCGAGCGTCACCGAACTCGGGGACGCCTCGCACGTCGCAAGCGATGGCGCGCCCGTGCAGGCGAGGGACACCGTTTGGTTGAATCCGAGTTCCGGTCCTACCGTAAGTGAATAGCTGGCCGCCGCGCCGGCCGGGACTGTCGCGCTCGAGGAGCCGCCGGAAGCGACCGCGACGCTGAAATCGGGCGGGGAGGTACTCGCCGTTCCGCTGAGACTAACCGTCTGCGGGCTGTCGGAGGCGTTATCGGTAATCGAAAGGGCTCCCGTAAGCGCGCCGGAGGTCGTAGGCGCGAAGCTTACGTTGATCGTGCAGCCCGCACCCGCTGCAAGCGCATTTCCGCAGTTGTCCGTTTCGGTGAAATTGGCGCTCACCGTCATCACAAGCGTCAGGATTTGGTTTCCCGTATTGCTAAGCGTCACCGGCTGAGCTGCGCTGGAGCTTCCAACGACCTGCTCGGCAAAGGTGAGAGTTGCGGGGGCCAGGTTGACGGTCGCCGGCTGGAGTTCATAGACGCCCATATCAATCTTGCCGTTCACCAGGCGTGGATTCCCGCTGAAGTCGCTCAAAGGGAGAGCGGGCGCACTGCTATTGCCGGTGCCGGCTGCTGGCGAGCCGTTCTGCAGCCGGAAGTCAGATGTCGCGTTTAGAAAGAGCGGATCGGAGGAGATATTCCCATTCGTACCGGCAATCGCGGAGCAAACGCCATCAAAGCCCGTACCCGACGAGCTAAACGCGTCATTGTTGTACAGCGCTGTGGGCGTGTAGCCATAAGTCCCGTCGCAATACACTGCGGATTGTCCGGCGCTTCCGACAATGACGTTGTTGTACAGAGCGGTCTGAGTGTCGAAGCCGCCCACATACACTCCTGATCCTTCGACTGCCTGGTTGGTCACAATGGTATTGTTGACGGTCGTAGGCCCGATGGAGCCGTTGGGAACCGAGAGCGAGATGCCGCCCCCTTGCCCGTCCTCGCCCGTGACGTTTGCAACGATGAGGTTTTGGACAATTGCTCCTTGGGTTTGGTTGACCGTGGCGATGCCGCCGCCCTGTGAAGCCGAGTTTCCTGTGATGAGGTTATTCTCGATGGTCGGAGCCCCGGCATCAAACAGAGATATGCCACCACCGCTGACGCTGGTATTCTTCGAAATCGTATTCCCAATAATTTGACCAACGCTGCCGCCTTGTATGTAGATCCCGCCACCACTGTTCTGAGTGACCAAATTGTTCTTGATGACCGCGTTTGGGCTCACATACAGGCCGATTCCGCCTCCGTTGGAAGCTGCATTGTTGGTTACAACGTTGTTCCTTATTGTGGGGGAAGCGTAAAGAATCGCAATGCCGCCTCCAGTGTAAAGGTTATAAACCGAGGCATTCCCATTGGTGATCGTAAAGCCTTCGAGCACGGAGCTATTCGCTTCGCCTGAACTAAAAGTGACCACGGATTCCCTACCGCCACCGTTGATCGTGGTGACGGACGGCCCGCCCGTGCTTGCCACCGTGATTGCTTTGCCTAGGAAATTTATGTTTTCGTGATACGTGCCCGGCGCGACCAAAATCGTGTCTCCGTTCGACGCGGCGCTGATGGCCTGCTGAAGGGTAGGCTGGTCCGCAGGGACGTTAATCGTCGCCGCCTCTGCAGCACGAACGCAGCTCAACGATATTGCTATCGTGGCAAGGAAGACCAGCCCAGGCCTTTCGAGCAGCTTCATCTTCAATGGAGAGTTGGGAGAATTGGGGACAAGTTGTTGGAGTGAACCCCGTGACTGAGACATAGCAAGTAGGGACAGCTTACCAACCGCTGCGAAGTTCTTGTCGTGCAGAGTAGATCTCGGCATGATGGCGGCGGCTGGTGAAGAGCAGGCGGCCCCTTGTGGAGAACAACTCGCCGAGGAATAGCCAGCCGGAAACTCATCGATTCGAGGATGACCGAAGACGCGGTCCGAAGGGGTGGCGCCCTCATCGAAAAGATAGACTTCCTCATGCCGGAGAAAACTCATCGGAGGAGTTGCCGCTTAGCGGCCTCCTTCTAGTTCTGATCCCGCCGGCCGAGCGCCAACTCTGCCGGGGCCAAGTTGCCGAACGCGGACGTTGTAGCGCAAGAACGAACACGCGTCAAGAAGACATCATGTCCAGGCGCCATAATGTCCACGTGGCATCGTGGGGCGCCGGAAGCAGGATTTTGGCCGCACGGGCGGGGTCGCCGCGTGCGAAGATCCTTGGCCACGTGCCGCTCGCCCCACGAGGAGTCGCAGATTGCAGATGGCCAGAAACAAAAGGGGCGGCCACTCAAGGGCCGCCCCGACGAGAAATATCGACTATCGATTTTCAACTTTCGACTGTCCTCAGTACATGCCCCCCGCCCATGCCGCCCCCGGGAGGTCCGGCGTGGCCGCCGGCTCCGCCCTTTTCCTCTTCCTCGGGCAGTTCGCTGACCAGCAAGTAGCCCGAACTTCGCGCCGGGCCAAGAATCTGTAGCGCTTCATGCTTTTCAATGTCCGCGGCTTTTAATCCGGCATCGCCAAAGGTAGCAGCCAGAAGTCAGGGGAACCGATGGGCGGCCCGTCGGACCCCTGACTCCCCAAGTCCCCATCTGGCAACTTGCCGGACCTGCTTGCGATCACTTGGCTGTCGTCTCCAAACCGTCTTTCTGCTACTTTGGGGGATGTCAGGGATGGCGCGGCGCAACGCACATTAGGAAATGTAGAAACTCCAGCCCACGGGTTCCACCCGTGGCTAATGACCTTCGGCC
>CAZCVY010000352.1:0-5805 GCA_964501985.1 uncultured Acidobacteriota bacterium
GGCGCAATCATTGTTTCGCCCATGATTCACTCCTTATGAAATTGTGTCGTTGCGGGGTCGAAAGGGCCGCATATTCCAAAGATGCGACGTCGTGTATGACTCCGCAGCCCTTTCCTGCACCGGTGAAAATACCAACTTCCGCAGACGGAAGCAAGGCCAATCCGGCAGTGAGCCAGAGGCGCGTCAAAGTCCGCGAAGTTCCCCGGAGAGGAACAAGATCATTAGATAGCCGGACGTGAAGCCTATGGACAAAGGGGATCGAATATCCCTCCGCGCCGCTTTCCACGGGTTCCACCCGTAGCCTGGAGTTTCCACATTTCCGGGCGCGTCGGTGGTAAGGGCGTTAGGGTCAACGTGGCAGTCCCTATCCGACTTCCGAGTAGCGCGTCATCCATGCGGAGCGGTCCGCGTGGATTAGGACTATGCGTAAACACGCATTGGCGGCTAGCGACGGGCCATATTCTTGAAAGTGACGGGCGGCAATACCAGTGGAGGGCGCTAAGTCTTCCTCGGCATAGTTCAATTGCCGGGCCAGCGGCAATTCAGCCTCCAGACAACAGCGAACGCTGACCAGGGAGCAATTCGACGGGGTCGAAATCCGCCCTGATAGTTCGTGCTGCAACCCATCTCCTTTGCAGCAGGCTGGCATCGCAAGACGCGGACGTTCGACTATGGCCTGAAGGACACGCCCGCTCAGTGTTGGTGACTATCGGGGTGAAGAGAGCAAGGAAATTTGTTGGTCTTCGAGGATGGCTTTCACATGCTCAGAGCCTGCAAGTGCGGAAACTCCCGCGGCAGTTGTTTCAACGGGGATGGAGCCCAGCACGTCTGCATGCGTTGCCAGGCGGGTTCCTTTGTGGCGCTCGAGGATTCTGTCGATCTCTCTTAGCCCCGGCTCGGATGCTCGGCGGGAAGCTACTATTGCGGCCTGTCGGCGGTGGGAGGAGCCACGTCTCCCCGTTGTTCCAAGTGAGTTGCCAGTCCGCAACAACACAATCGCTCGAATCTTTTGGCCCGGCCCCAAACGGCCCAATACTTCGGCAAACCGTGAGCCTATCTTTTCACTCGGCGCGCTCTGACTGGTTCCAGCCATATGCCTCACGAAGCTTCACTCTCTCATCAGAGCGCTTTCAGCGCTTCCCAGGGACGAAGCATTCCCCATCCCCAACGGTTGTCCGGCCTCCGAGCTGCGCCGCCCGGATGTTTAGCCGTGTCCTTCATCGCTTCCATTATAGCACTTACCGGAGCGGTCGGTTTGGCCGCCATCAAGAGCGCCGCGACACCTGCCGCGTGCGGGGTGGCCATCGAGGTTCCGTCCATGTAAGCGTACTCGTGGGTACCGTCAGGCTTCTTGGAGGGAGGAATACAAGAGTAAACCTGGACGCCGGGCGCGACAACGTCGGGCTTGGTTACGATGTCACTGGGCCCCGCCCCAGGAAACACCAAGCTGGCGCCACTGCTAAAGAAGGCAACGTCAACTTTTCCCCCAGGAAGTTTTTCGACAGCCCCGATTGAAAGCGCGCCGCGCGCATTGCCGGGCGAACTGCTGTTTCCGTAATTTTCATTGCCGATGGCAGCCACCGGTAATATACCGTACTGGTCGGTAAGAATTTTGAAAACCTCGTCAAAAAGCGGTTCGTAGTACGGGAAGCCAAGCGACATACTGATAATGTCCGCGCCCTGCTCGACAGCCCAAGAAATGCCCTCAAGGAGCGTTCGCAGGGTTGCATTACCAATCAGCACGCCAGCCACGAACAAGTTGGCAGAAGGGGCAACCCCGATGGAAACACCCTCGTCCGTCCTACCCCCCGCAATGGTCCCACAGACGTGTGTGCCATGCTCGCCAGAATCAAACGAGGTTTCAGTACGGATGCGATTCCCGAGGGAGTCAACCACTATAAAGCCTTTCAGACGCTCGGCGAGCGCGATGTGGTTTCCGTAAACACCTGTATCGAGTACAGCTACGTTGATGTGTTCGCCTTTGGTCTTGCTCCAAAGTCCAGGGACATCCAGTTCTTTAAGACCCCAAGTGCAACCGTCCTTATTCTCTTGTTTTCCCAATCCAACGTAATCCACCTTTCGCGGTCTAATGAGTCCAATTTCCAGGTTTGGGAGAATGGCGACCACATCGGGATCATTTGTCAGTTGGCGAGCCGAGTCGGGCGTAACCTCCACCCAAGCCACGGGCAGCGTATCTTCGCCGATCGTGGAAAATGCGAGTTTGCCCAGGGGAGTGGAAGCCTTGGCGCTCACTTTTTCATAGCCTTGGAAAAGTCGGCTCTGCACAGGCACGTGGCCCACGGCGTCTCGCTTGATTCGGTCTAGGCGCGCTTTCAGGGTGCGGAGGCGACCCCGTACTTGCACTGGCTGACGAGTCGGCGCTCGGTAGACCACCATGGCATCACATTTCCCACTTGGGCCAACCTTCGCAAGGTGCTGCTCGAAGGCCAGGGAAATCTTGGGTGGCGTAATCGGCGTGCCGGTTTCGGCCATCCCGGGGTCGTGGTTCTGGACACTCATTTGTCGCCCTCCGCTTCTTTCTCGTTCATTGGCCTCCCGGGTTCGAGCGAATCAGCCCACTTATTAAAGAGATCCACCGCAACTACAAACTGTTCGAGTTTTCGAAGCTCCATTTTTCGAGCCAATTCTCGAGCTAGATTCATATATTCCCGGCGTAACCCAGGATCGCTAGGAGGCGAAAGAGTAATAATCCTTTTCAGAACGTTGGTGAGCGGGAAAAGGGATTCAGGCGTGATCCCCGTCTCCGCTTCCGAGAAAACTTGGAGAATATGAAGTAGAGCTAGTTTCCAAGCCTGAGTAGGAGCGCCGCCCAAGGGGCGCTGCGACAAGCCGATTAGCGCGATTTCTGCCTGGGATTGGTAGATGTGTGGTTGTTCACGATAGAAGGCTGGTCCTGGGGCTGAATACAGTTCGGGAATCCCTGCCAGTTCCATTAGGGATTGATCGGACCCGTGCCAGTGCAAGAGGTGAACTAGCTCGCTCAGTGGCATGGAATGCATGCGCCGCCAGCCGCGGACCCGCTCAAGCAGTACGGCTTCGTCGAGGAATTGCGGGTTGTCCCTAAGCCATGCATGGGCCCCGCTAAGACCCACACCGTGAGGCCTCAATCCCACAAGTAGGTTTGTGACATGCTTCACCTCAACCACCGGGAACCGGTCCAATATGCCAGCCCAAGTCATTGGCGAGACGGCGATTCGCTCCATGACACGTCCCCGCAGCGATGCATCTTGTGAGAGCTCTCCAGCGGACAAATAAGCTTCGGCGAGAACCCAGGGCAGAGACTCGGAATTCTGACAAGCCATAAGGTTCTCAATCAACTCGCGCGCCGCAGGAGCGGGGGCTAACCCGCAATAGAGGGCGATGACTTCATTCCACCGTCCATCATTGTGTTCATTTACCAACCTTTTGACGTCGATGCCCGCGCGGTTACCTTCGTGGACGGCCCGGGCTGAGAGGTACTCCTGAAAAGTCAGATGCGCGAACGCGAAAACCCCAGGGCGTCGTTCCAACAGCAAGCCGGTCCTGCGTCGGATGTGCTCCAGCAATCTCTGCGCGCGCGTCGAGTCGCCTAGGACCGTCGTGAAAATGGCCTGTACTCTGGGAGCTTCGTACTCCGCGCGGTCGTCCGCTTCCATCTTCACGGCCACCTCGCGGCAAGCTCGCAGCTTCTCGTTAAATCCGAATTCCGAGCTGATGCCGCGACGCTGGTCCCAGTTGTGCAGGAGCCCTTCCACGCAGAGACGGTACAGTACCGCACGGTCTCTGGGAAGTTGTCCTCCTTCGAAGTAATTGACCAGACAGATGGCCGAAAGCATCAAGGGGTTGCGGGCTAGGTTGCGCGTGTAGGGGTGGCCGTAGAATCCTGCCACAATGCTCTCACCCTCCTTCAGCCCTTCTCGCCGGGCCTCGGTCTCTGCCTCGTTGCGCGCCAAGCGTACGGCTATACACCAGTGGCGCGCATACTCGGCAACCTGGGGTTCGTCGAAGTCGAGAAGATCACACTCGATGAATTGTTGTTTGCATAGCGTGCCGACCGGGTAACCCTCGGGGCGCGATGAGACTAGGTATCGGCAGTGCGGATAATCACCGCAGATTTCCAGGAACCAGGGGAGCAGCCGAGAGTCTCGGAGCTCAGGATCAAGCTCGTCGAGGCCGTCGAGCATGAAAAAAACTCTCCCCTCAGTCATTTGCCTTTCGATCCACCCTTGTGGCATGAGGAGAGTCAGGTCTTTGCTGGCGATAGCCTTCTCGATCAGTGCGGCGCCGCGGGGAAGTTCCCCCGGATTTAACTGGCGTACTCTCAATAGCAGGGGTATCGCTTGCTGGCCAGCCATGACCAACTCTTCCTCAGCTCCTGCAATCTTGAGTTGCAACCACTCGAGGAAGGTGGTTTTGCCCCCGCCGGGGGCACCCACAATCACGTTTCTCGGCTCGCGCCTGACCTGATCAAGCGCAATGTTCCCTCCCTTCTCGTTTTTCTTTGTTTCGTGCCCTCCAGCCTCCATAAATTGTTGCCGCGCTGTGGCCAGATTCATGAAATCCAGCTTGGCGCTCCCCTCGGCCGGCCCAGCCTTCCCGCCAGAGGGGCGCGCAAGAACTCTAGGCATAACGAATAGCTCCGCGAGACTCACATCCTGGCTGGTGGTCATCCGGACCGTTCCGGCTTCAATGAGGTGGAACCGCTGAAGCAAATAATCACGGTACGTGAGCTCGTAGGTCTCGTCGCGCGCGGCTTGGCCCGCCGTTCGCAGTGCTTCGAGTTGCTCGCTGATTTGGTTGAGCTTGTTGATGATCCGGCGTGAGGGTTCATAACTGCCGGAAAAGTTCAGCTTCTCCCACTCCGCCATCACTGGCCCGACCAGCTTTAGCGCCTGTACAATCGAATACAAGGCTAGGCGGTAAACCGCCTGTCTCCCTGCGTTTCTCACATCACTTGGGCAGGGAAGCTTCGGGAGCAGCTCGTCGACGACGATTTCAGGAGGGATGTTCGGATTGGCGATATCCTCGAGCTTTAGCAGGTCGTATAGAGGGCCGAGCCCTTTAAGGAGGCTTGCGGCCTCTTCGCTGGTGAGCCCCTCGTTCAGCAGAAATCGCGTCAGGGACTGTGAGGCCGCCCCCGCCGCATCCTCAATCTGACGCTTTACCGCATCTCTTTTGAGGCGCTCGGGTATTTTGTTCCGAAACGGCTCTGTGAAAATCGTCTCGAAGAGCGAATAGTAGAAGTCAACGATTTGGTCTTCTACGGACATAACGTACCTATTTACCAAGCAATGGCGGCGATGTTAGCACCAGAGTAAGTCACCAAACAAGAAGCAATTCGGTCCCTTTCGAGTAGACATCAACGGCAAGCGTCTTCTTGGCTATCGCCCCCCAGGACGAAACATCAGTGCCGGCCGTACCATCATGCGGAGACGCTGGGGAGGTCGCGATCGGCTCAGTGTTGGGTGAACCGGCCCACTCCTGTCGGCAACTCGGAATTAACCCGAGCTTCCAGCTTGCCGGTAAGTCCCCTGGAACTCCCGTGCATCGCTGATGTGAGGCTGATGTGTGGCCTGGCGGAGAATCCATTTCGTCATAAAATGTAGAAACTCCAGTCCACGGGTTCCACCCGTGGCTAATAACCATCGGCCCTTGCGGGTCCGCCACGGTACCTCGACTTTAACGGAGCCCCGGGCAGTGAGCGCTTTCGATTCCCGATATCGGAGCGACGATGGCCGGTCAAATGAAAGTCGCAAGCAAGCCGAAGGCATAAAGCGCGGCCCCGCCGAATATCAACAACGGTTC
>CAZCVY010000353.1:0-5790 GCA_964501985.1 uncultured Acidobacteriota bacterium
CTGAATTCCACGGTCGCTACCAATTAAGAGCATTATTTAGTGTAGTCAACTTAGTGCTCGAAATACCACGTAAGGTCGTATGGTCCCAGCACAGTTCCCAAATCGCAGCGCAGAAGCAATCCGGTCTTGACATCGAAATACAAATTGTCAACGTTGCCATCAGCTCGTGCTGCTGCGTTGGCAGAGCTTCATTGGGGGACGCCTAATCTCGTCGGGCACAGGCCTCCATCGCCGCCTTCGCAAGCTCTATTGACTTGCTTGGTTTTCTCCGATTTCATTGAAATACGCCTATCTTTGGGGGAACACATGAATCGCCGGTCCTTTCTTTGCTCGTCCGCCCCACTCTTGGGAGCAGGAAAAACGGGTTGGAGCGATGGCCAAGCCGGCCAAATCCACGCCCATACAATCAGTGCCGCTTCGCATGACGGAGTGCGCTAACCGCTTTCTCGCTGCCCTCGATGCAGATCAGCGCGTACGGGCCACATTCCCGTTCGACTCTGACGAGCGGTTGAACTGGCATCACATCCCGAAGGCACGCAAGGGGCTGCCCCTGCGCGAGATGGCACCTTATCAAAAGCGCCTGGTGAGCGCGCTTTTGGCGGCTGGACTCAGCCAGTCGGGCTAAATCAAGGCAGTCACCATCATGAGTCTGGAAGACGTGCCGAGGATTATCGAGCACGACAGCGGGGAGGTTCGTAACCCGGAAAAGTATTATTTCTCTGTTTTCGGCTTACCCTCTGACACTGCACCGTGGGCCTACCGTATCGAGGGTCACCATCTGAGCCAGAATTACACCATCGTCAAAGGCAAAGTGATCGATGGGCCAAGCTTTTTTCGGCGCGAACCCTGCCCAGGTCCCCCAAGGGCCGCGCAAGGACCTGCGTACTCTTCCGGCGGAAGACGACCTTGGGTTCCAGGTGATAAATGCCTGGACGAACAACAGCAGAAAACCTCCATCGTGGACCCCACCGCTTATAGGGAAATCCTAACCGCAGCGAGCCGCAAGGCGGTGCTCCAGGGTCAGCCCTCGGGAGTTTCGGCTGCCAAAATGAATCAGCGGCAATTTGATGCGCTCAGTGCGTTGAAGGAAGAGTGTGCCCAACGTGTGACCGACGAGGTCGCTGGCCGCCGGATTGAACAGATTAACCAAGCGGGCCGGAATGTTTTCTTTGCATGGTCAGGCGGGGTGAACCCAGGGGATCTGCACTATTACCGCGTTCAGACACCCTGCTTCCTGATCGATATGGATGACACGCAGGACAACGCCAACCATATCCATTCGGTGTGGCGGGACTTTACCGGGGATTTCGGGGAGGACCTTCTCCACGAGCATTACCGGACCAGCCATCTGGGTACGAATAACGCGCACACAGGGTAACAGAAGGCGCAACAGAAATCGATTTTGAATTTCGGCTCTTAAAGGGTTTCGTACAGCTCTTGGAAATACCTTATAGTTGTCGGAGCGTGGCCCGCATAGTGGTTATTGCTAAGGGGCCTCGCGCGGGTAGTTGATCTGGCAGCCAAGTTCACAGCCTTTTTCGTAGGGGCAAGTCCCGTCCGACCCTTCCCAGGATCATCAGATCGCGCACGGTGGGCTTGGCCGCCCACAACCCTCGAAGTCGTTTGCCAATACCCACTACACTAATTCTCCGGATGGCTTTACTTGCAGGGTTTGCCTTCCTTTATCGACTCATAGCAAGCATACCAGTCGCCAGCGAGGATCTCCTGGCCCGCTTCAGCGTGACCGAGGTGGTTGCTGGTATCTGTGAGGTCTTCTTGGAATGGGGAATGTCATAGCAAATCTCATCGTGGATGAGGCTCTCGTCGACATCCTTCTGGTGCGCGCCCATGATTACCCCGCCGACTATCGTATTGAATGGCACGGGTCATAGATTCCTGGGGTACGTGGGGTTTCCCCGTTTTCAAGGGAAATCAGGTGGTCCTCCTCATAGCAGGCCATGTTGTCGGAGTGCGCAAGGCAGCGGGTGGTTTCGACCTTCCCAGTGCGTGGATTAAGGAGCTGCGCCCTTGTCTGATGGACAGTGTCACCGTATTCTGGAAGCTGCTCCCTTTTCAGTTTGCTCGTGTATTCCTCGGGCGGTCGGATCTGCCTCGTGCTCCATCCTCGGTTGCAGATGTTGTCCCTGATGTTCCCCTGGGTGACTTCCCGGTTCGCAGCCCCCGGAGTCCTTCCAGGGTCAGGATAGATCTCCCCCGGTCCCACGCGGCTGTATGGAGCGGGAGCCCTACGCGCCAGGAGGATGCAAACTATAGCCGCAGGGATGGTGAAATGGATTCGAAGTCTCATTTGGGCGGCTCCGTAGTGAGCAATACGTGGATACGCTCAATTGCCTTACCTTCGTACTATACCGGGTAATAATTCTCCTTGATACGCTTTCCCACTAGGCGTTTATCGGATGCGTACTCACTTCGAGCAGATTCCCTTCGCGGCGATGCATCTACGAAAATCCGCCCCGTAGGACAGTATCACGGGCGCTCATGAAGACCTGTCCTAGTTGCCAGCTTACCTACCCGGATGATTTTTCGCTCTGTCCCCGAGACGGTGCTCACCTCGCGGCCCACGCCACGGAGACCGAGTCACAACTCGCCGATGGGCTGTCCCGGCGCTTCCGCCTTGTCCGCCGCCTCGGCAAAGGGGGCATGGGCACGGTCTTTCTCGCTGAGCAGACGGGAGTGGGAAACCGCCCCGTGGCCCTTAAAGTCCTGAACAAGAAGCTTCTCGATGACCCCGACTTCTTGTTGCGCTTCCAAAATGAAGCGGGCTCCACAGGGCGAATCCATCACCCCAATGTCGTCACCATCCACGAATCTGCCCAGCGCGACGACGGTACCCCGTACATTGCTATGGAATTCCTGGAAGGCGAATCTCTCCGCGAAATCCTCCAGCGGCGGGGCGCTCTCCCGGTGCCTGAGGTTGCGGATATTCTCCAGCAGGCTGCGAAAGGGCTGAATGCTGCGCACAAGCTGGGCATCATTCATCGCGACATCAAGCCCGACAACATCTTTCTAACGCGGGGCGAGGAAGGAGAACGGGTCGTCAAGGTCGTGGATTTCGGCATTGCGAAGTTGCGCGAATCCACCACCCATACGACGACAGGCATGGTGCTCGGCACGCCTGTTTACATGTCCTGCGAGCAAGCTTCCGGGATGAGGAGCGACAAGCTGGATGCTCGCTCGGATGTATATTCATTGGGGGTAGTGGTGTACGAGATGCTTACGGGGCGCGTGCCCTTTCACTCCGATACGCCGGTGGGTTACCTCCGCAAGCATATGCTGGAGGAGTCGCCTCCGTTCAGGGCCGTCGCCCAGGGCTTGGGCGTACCCCCTGCCATTGAACGCGTGGTGATGAAGGCGCTCGTGAAAGACCGCAACCAGCGTTATTCCTCCGCACTCGACTTCGCCCGCGAGCTATCCAGTGCCGCAGAAGCTCCCTCCCGAGCCGAAGCTCAGGAGCCGCTCCCTTCCACCATAGTTATGTCGCCGCCCCGTGAAGTGCCGACTGTGGTAAAACCCTTGCCGGTGGCGGCTCCCAAGGCAACCTCGACATCGCGCTGGGTACGCGGATGGAGATTCTGGGCGGCGCTCGCGCCCATCGTGCTCGCGCCATTTGTCCTGGGACCGCTCTACGACCTCACCCCGTTCGCACAGCGGATGCCCTTTCCTGCATCGTTTGCGGCTTTGGTAACCATCATCGGTGGCTTGGGCTGGTGTGTCGTGACACGCAGGCACTGGGCATTCCGCTTGACGGGCTTAGTTTTTCTCGGATTCTTCGCGCTGCTTGTGGGCATCAGGGTCTACAATATTTGCAAATACATGCCCCCTTGGGGATTCCATGGGGCAGAGTCAACACAGCTCCGCAGCATTGATGAGTTGAAGAAACTTGACCTACCTCCTCTCGATGTATCGCCCCTAACTCCGGACGTTGACAATATTGGGATGCCCGCCCTCCAAATCACCATTCACAACATTTCCTCCGACGCGCGAGTGACGGACTGGAAAGCCGACATCATCGATTTCGACGCCGCCGGAAAAGTGCTGAGCGATACGTCGCCGGTAAACCGAGAGTCGTTATCGCTGGGACCTGGAATGTCGGAACCGTTGGAAATCTCGGGCGGCGATATGGGCAACGTCAAGTCGGCCAAGGTGGTCCTCAAGGAGGTGGACTACGAGATGGCGACCCCTGGTGGGACCAAAGGTTCCTGGATTAATGCCCACTTCCAGAAGGATTTGCAGAGAGCTAAGCAACCCTGAGCGTCGCGGCTGACAGACGTTCTCACAAGAACGAAAATTGGGTTTATGGAAACACCTGCTAAAACTCTGGATCACCTGAGCAAGGTAGTCGTTGGCTTCCTAAATGGCGACCGGATCAAGGGCTACGTCTGCGGGTTTTCTGCATCGGAGGACTCTTTCAATCTGCTTCCCCAGGGTGACCCGCTTCACGGGCTCGGAATGGGGGTTGAGTTGAGGGATCTCAAAGCGGTTTTCTTTGCGTGGGAGTTCAATGGCATCCACGAATGCCATGATTTCCTGCTTGCGGACGCACCCAAGGACCGCCGGACAATCGAAGTGACTTTCACCGATGGAGAGAAGATTGTCGGGAGACCTGACGGATATAACTCGCAGCGAATCGGCTTTTTCATGTCACCCGCTGACGGCTCATGATTTGTCCTCCTGCCCCGCGGGCGTGAGAATGCACGCGATGGCTCCCGCCAGCTTGCCCCATTTGCTCGGGTCGACAACCAATTGGCGCCGCCCCTTCGCAGTCAGCCGCTAGAACTTGGCCCGGCGATCGTTCTCCGAAGTGCCTTCCGGGACGGAAATCCAGCCCCACTTGACCAGCCGGTGCAGCGCGGGGTACAACGACCCCTGCTCGACTTGCAGCACATCTTCAAATCGGAATTCGATGGCCTTGGCAATGGCGTGGCCGTGCGTTGGTCCCAGTAGCAGCGTGCGGAGTATTAGCAGGTCCAGGATTCCCGGTAATAGTTCGATGCGTTCTTGTTGCTCTTTAGTAGACATACTAGGCGAAGGTAGCGCCCTTCAGGTAGAGTATCAAGGCGAAAGTAATAGGCGGTTCCGCGATAACGCCGGCAAGCTCGCCTACGCCCTCGGAAGCGGGTGTACGCGCGGTCCGGATTCGGAAAGTTTTTCCTTGCCTCGCGAAAACATTGGGGAAGAGAATCCGGTCGGCGGCAGTCTGCTCATGCTCACCCCTCAAGAGCAGTTGACACCCGGTACTGTGTAGAGCTGTCCGGGGGCCGAGTCGCGATATGAGCCCCTACGAGGGCGCCCGGCTATCGGTCAAGTAGCATTCGCTGTCCGCGGGATTACTTCGCTTTTCACGGTGGCCCTTCTGACTGACGGTGCTGGAGGGTATCTGTTTGCGTTGATACTGGGTCGTGACTTGTCGAACTCCCTCGATGCGGGGGCATCTGCACCTCACGCATATGATGTAGCACGCCCGAAGGCGAGCTTTTTCGCTGAGTGGCTCCCGTCAAACCGATGAAACTGACCCCCTTTTCAAACCGGTGCTAGCGCTCGGCGGACAAAGGGAAAGTGTCCTCAGCGTTAGCGGTTACGAATTGATGGACTCCGACCTAACCTAAGGCGTTCCCGAGCGTCAAACCCGGTCGGCAGCCATTCTTCGTAAAGGCGACTTATCGTTTTCAATCCACACGCAGCGCTGTCGGTCGCAGGTAATTAATGGCAGGAAGGGGATTTCCAGGTATCTTTTGTCCCTCTCACCGTGGCCAACTTCCGGATGGCCGA